>NZ_CAMLDX010000008.1 GCF_946478885.1 uncultured Bacillus sp.
AAATAGAAAGATATTGCAAAGATCAGAGGATTGAAGTCTAAAAGAATGGGGTCTACAGTAAAATGTACAGAGGACAAATAAGGAGGCCGAAAATATGAGACTGAGCGAATTAAGCGGGAAAGAAATTGTTGATATTAACAGGGCAGAACGGCTCGGAATTTTAGGACAAACAGACCTTGAAATCAATGTTCAGAGCGGTCAGATTGAAGCAATGCTCATTCCAACTTTAAAGTGGTTTGGTATGAAGAAACAGGGGGGAGACATCCGGGTCGAATGGGAACATATCAAAAAAATCGGTCCTGACATGATTATGATCGATATGATAGATGGTGATAAATAAAAACAGGCTGTCCTAAAAAGGTGTCAGGCACCCACAATTGAGCAATACCCCGTGTAGATTGATGCAGAGTGTACGAGATACTGTATTGTGGTGCTGACACCTTTACTTTTGGGACAGCTCCATTTATAATCCTTTTGGCAATTCACCATCGGGACTAATTAACGAAATTGAATATTGATCGGTAAAAATAGAAGTTGCCATTTGATCAACACTTTCTTTCGTCACGGCGTCAATTTGTTCTACCATTTCATCTAGAGATCGGTGTCTTGAAAGCAGTAATTCATTCTTTCCATTACGGCTCATCCGGCTGTTGGTGCTTTCCAGACTCAGCATTAAGCTTCCTTTTAATTGCTCTTTACTGTTTGTCAATTCTTTCTCAGTAATTCCATCCCTCTTCAAGATAGAAAGGGTTTCCTGAACGGTTTCGAATAATAAATCCAGTTGCTTTGCACCCGTACCTCCGTAAATTGTCACAATTCCGCTGTCTTCAAATGCGGAATGATAGGAAAACACGGAATAGGCTAATCCTTTTTGCTCACGGACATCCTGAAACAAGCGGCTGCTCATGCTACCGCCTAAAATATTGTTCAAAAGAACCAAGCTGTAAATATCATCATGCCCAACTTGCAGACCTTCAAAGCCAATGCATAGATGAGCCTGCTCTGTTTCCTTTTTTCGGGCGATTTGATTAATATGGAAGCTTGGAACTGAATCTACGATTTCCCGTTTGCCGCCTTCATAAGATCCAAATAAGTGATCAACTTCATTAATAAAGAGATCGGATACATTTCCTGCAATCGAGATTACCACATTTTCAGGTGTATACATGTTATGCATGTATTCTTTTAATGTAGTTCCCGTAAAAGTGGATAATGTTTCCTCTGTCCCTAAAATCGGATAACCTAAAGAATGATTTTCATAAATCGCTTTGCTTAATAAATCATGTACAATATCATCTGGTGTATCTTCATACATTTTTATTTCTTCGTAAACAACATTCTTTTCTTTCATTAATTCCTCTTCTACAAAAGTAGAATTAAAGAACATGTCCGCCAATACTTCCAGGGCAAACTGCGCATGATTATCAAGAACCTTTGCATAATAGCAGGTATACTCCTTTGAAGTAAAGGCATTGACCTGTCCGCCAATACTATCAAAGGATTCAGCTATTTCACGTGCTGACTTCGTTTTCGTCCCCTTGAAAAACATATGCTCCAAAAAATGCGATATCCCGTTATTTTCAGGTGTTTCATTTCTGGAACCTGTACCAATCCATACTCCAATTGCTACAGACCTTACAGTTGGGATATTTTCTAGTACGACTCTAACTCCATTTTGGCATGTATATTTTTTTATCAATTAAACTCCTCCAATACTCAAACCACTAGAAAAACGCTGATCCCTGCTTTGCTCTGGCAGGCCCAAGTTAATAAGGTGAAAGAAAACGTCACCTTCACCGATTAAGTTCCAGGATGCTGATATGTCAGGCCGCACTTTTCCATGTGTTAAAGGATTTTTCCCATTTAAAAATACTATGTGACAATAGTATATACTATTGTCATGATTTTTTCCAAAAACTAGACTGGTTGTCCAAATAAATGATTCATTCTGTGTCTAATATCTGTCAAAACAAAGCAAAGTCCCTTACAATATTGTCAATGTTTCCGATCTCCTATTATTCTTTCTTCCTTTAATAATTCAGAAACCGTACCAATTTGCAGGTCTTTATCTTCAATTTGCAGGATCAGCTCCTCTAACGATTTCGCTGTCGATTCAGTAGGATGCATAAGGATAATTGCACCATTATGAATTTTGCTCATAACCCGATTAATTAATACGTCAGGTGACGGCTTTTTCCAGTCTATCGTGTCTACGCTCCACATAATGGTCCCCATCTTTTCCTCCGCTGCAATATTGACTACCTCATTTTTATAACTGCCGCTGGGTGGTGCAAGCCATTTGCTTTTCACACCGGTGGTTGCTTCGATCACCTTATTGGTTTTGACAATTTCCTGCCGTATTTTCGTCGAAGTGAGGGTCTGCATATTGGGGTGGGTATAGGAATGGTTTCCAACTTCATGTCCGGCTCCTGTAATCATTTTTGCGAGCTCGGGATTTTTCTGCACCCATCTTCCTTCCAAAAAAAAGGTCGCCGATACATGATGCTTTTTTAATGTGGCAAGCATGTCTGATAAATACTCATTTCCCCATGCCACATTTATGATAAAGCTGACCATTGGTTTATCCGGATGCCCTTTATATATTGCAGATGGCGGAAGATCACTGAGATGGATACCCGGCTGAACCTGTTTATAGACTAATTTTTCCTCAGCAAAGCCGCTTTTCTTCATTTTTTTATAGGATGCTTCTACATCAACTGTCAAGCCGTTATAACCCGGAACAGCCTTCCAAACAGGATCGATCTTGGCATCCGAAGTTGGTACTTCATATTGCTCTGCCTTGCGTTCAATCTCCTGATAGAGTGCATCACGGTGCTTGACTACTTCTACAGTATCTCCTTTTATTTCAGCAATAAAATCATTTGTAAATGGATTATGAGTTATCATAAAAGCGATGAAAAAAATGAAACTAATGATTATTGTTCTTCTCACAAGTCCCTCCCCCTCTCATTTATGGTATGAAAGGAAAGGACAATGTAGAACAGACTAAATATACGGTATCCATCTATTATGAGATATCAGGAACACCTTCACGCATTTTAAAGCGAAAAGATGTTTGAATGAAAAAATAGCCAGGGGTAGTTTTCCTCTGACTATCTGAAATAAAACTTATTAAATACTTTACTTTTGTGAATTCTCTTGATGCTGGCGTTGCTCCTTCAGTACAGCTTTCCGTGATAAATTAACACGTCCCTGCTTATCAATTTCAATGACCTTAACAAGCATTTCATCGCCTATCTTTGCGACATCTTCTACTTTTCCGACACGTTCTTCAGCAAGTTCTGAAATGTGAACTAATCCGTCTTTTCCGTTGAAGATTTCAACAAATGCACCAAATTTCTCAATTCGTTTAACTTTACCAAGGTATAGTTGACCTACCACAACTTCCCGGACAATATCCTCGATAATCTGTTTTGCTTTTTGGTTCATTTCTTCATCTACGGATGAAATGAATACAGTTCCATCTTGTTCAATATCAATTTTCACGCCGGTTTCTTCAATAATCTTATTAATTTGTTTCCCGCTTGGTCCAATGACATCACGAATTTTATCAGGATTGATTGTCATCGTTAGAATTTTAGGTGCAAATTCAGATAAGTGTTCCCGCGGCTTTCCAATGGTCGCCATCATAGAGTCTAAAATCTGCAATCTGCCTTTTTTCGCTTGTTGCAGGGCTTCCTCTAAAATTTCACGGGATAAACCGGCAATTTTAATGTCCATTTGTAAAGCCGTTACACCTTTGGCGGTTCCGGCAACCTTAAAGTCCATATCGCCTAAATGGTCTTCCATTCCTTGGATATCAGTTAAAATCGTATAGTACTCACCTGATTTTACTAATCCCATAGCAATTCCAGCCACCGGTGCCTTAATCGGTACTCCGGCATCCATCATCGCCAATGTACCTGCACAAATACTAGCTTGTGAAGTAGATCCGTTGGATTCTAACACTTCTGCTACCAGACGAATCGTATACGGGAATCCTTTTTCATCCGGAACAACGGCTAGCAGTGCTCTTTCTCCTAGTGCACCATGACCAATTTCACGGCGACCCGGTCCTCTCATCGGTCCAGTTTCGCCAACACTAAAGTTCGGGAAATTGTAGTGATGCATAAATCGCTTTTCCTCTTCAAGTCCCAAGCCGTCTAATATTTGAACGTCCCCAAGGGCTCCTAATGTACATACGCTGAGCGCCTGCGTTTGTCCGCGGGTAAACAAGCCTGATCCATGTGTGCGAGGAAGAATCCCTACTTCAGAGGAAAGCGGACGAATTTCATCAATTGCCCGGCCGTCAGGACGAACCTTTTCTTCCGTAATTAATCTGCGGACTTCTCCTTTTACAAGCTTATCCAAAATCTTTTTGACTTGTTTAAGCTTATCGGGATCCTCTTCTATTGCTTCTTCAAATTTTTCCAATACTTGCTCTTTCACATTGGCAATTGCTTCTTCCCGCGCATGTTTTTCCGGAACTTGAATGGCTTGAATCATTTCAGCCTCGCATAAACTGCGGATTTCAGCTTCCAACTCCTGGTCGATTTCAAATAGTGCAATTTCCATTTTTTCCTTGCCTATTTCAGCAGCAATCGATTCTTGGAAGGCAATTAATCGCTTAATTTCTTCATGACCGTACATAATCGCTTCCAACATTACTTCCTCAGGTACTTCATTGGCACCCGCTTCAACCATATTAATGGCATCTTTGGTACCAGCTACTACAAGGTGCATATCACTTTTTTCTGTTTCGTCAACCGTCGGGTTAATTATGAAACGGCCGTCAATTCTTCCCACTGTAACACCGGCAATAGGCCCCTCAAACGGAATATCCGAAATACAAAGTGCAAGAGATGAACCCAACATCGCAGCCATTTCAGTTGAACAATCCTGATCAACACTCATCACCATGCTAACAACCTGAACTTCGTTGCGAAATCCTTCAGCAAATAACGGACGAATCGGTCGATCAATTAAACGGCTAGCAAGAATAGCCTTTTCACTTGGCCGTCCTTCCCGTTTAATAAAACCACCAGGAATTTTTCCAACTGCATATAACCGTTCTTCATAATTAACCGTTAAAGGAAAGAAATCAACATTTTTTGGTTCCTTTGAAGCGGTTGCAGTACTTAATACCACCGTATCGCCATAACGGACCAAAACAGCTCCATTGGCCTGTTTTGCTAATTGTCCAATTTCAACAGTCAGTTTGCGTCCAGCCCACTCTAAAAAATATACATGCTTATCTTGTCCCATTCATTTTAAACCCCTCTCTACCTATCGAAACTTTGGAGGTACAGCGAAACCATTTTCATTGATCCGCACATACTGATTCTATATAAAAGCATACATATGCTAATAATCATTCATCTTGTTACTAGTATGTACCATTTTTTTGAATTTTAAGCCTTCACACACTTATGCAGCGTCTTGCCTATAAAGCTAATCTATTTTGCAAAAATGGAGTCTTATCTCGTATGTATTTTTACGCTAATAAAAAAGCGGGAAAATTCCCGCTTTCTTCCGATTATCTACGTAAACCAAGTCTGTTGATTAACTCACGGTAACGTTGAACGTCTTTATTACGTAGGTAAGTTAATAAATTACGACGCTTACCTACCATTTTTAAAAGACCACGGCGTGAATGATGATCTTTCTTATGAACACGTAAATGCTCGTTCAAATTGTTAATGTTCTCCGTAAGGACAGCGATTTGAACTTCTGGTGAACCTGTGTCACCTTCATGAGTTTGGAACTCATGGATAAGTTCATTTTTACGTTCTTGTGTGATTGCCATCCTGCTTCACCTCCTAATGTTTAAATCCCCTGTTACTGAGCAAGCGTCGGTGAGTCGCCCTGCCAAGCAATGGTTCATTTTTGTACGATAATAAGAATACAACTTTTCACGAAAAAATGCAAGTATCAATATAGTTTTCAGGATTATGAAAATATTGAATCGCATATTTCTTATCTTTTTCTATCTGGGAAACCAGTTCTTCAATACCGGAGAATTTCTTTTCACCTCTAAGCCGTACATGCCATTCGACCTTTACGCTCTCGCCGTAAATGTCGCCATTGAAATCAAACATATAAACCTCTACCGATGGTCTACCTTGTTTATCTTTATGGAAGGTCGGTTTATATCCAACATTGCAGACACCCCGGTAGGTCTGATTGGTGACTGTCAGCTTTACAGCATATACTCCCGTCGGAGGGATCGTGATTTTCTCTGGCATTTCTACATTTGCCGTTGGAAATCCAATCGTTCTTCCCCTCTTCTCTCCATGGACAACCTCTCCGTTTGTTGTGTAGTAACGACCGAGGAGCCTTGGGAGAATCTCCATTTTTCCTTCACGAATCTTCTTTCTAATATAAGTAGAGCTTATTTTTTCATCGCCTATTTGCTGTTTTTCAATAACAGAGAAGGTAAATTGCTGTCTTGAATGAAATGATAATGTTTCCATGCGGCCTTTTCCCATTCGCCCATATGAATAATCAAAGCCCGCAACAACATGCCTCACATTAAACCCAATCAAGTATTGATCAACGAATTCTTGAGGCAAAAGATTCGCAAATGCCTCTGTAAAACGAATAATATAAAAATAATCGATGCCGAGACTTTCGATGATCTTAATCTTGTCTTCCAGGGAAGAAATATATTCCATTCTTTCAGCCTTGCCTAAAACAACGGAAGGATGCGGATTAAATGACATCACTGCACTTTTTAAACCCATCTCATCTGCAGCTTTTTTTGCTCCTTTTATTACTTTTTGATGACCTAAGTGAACGCCGTCAAAATATCCCAGTGCCATGGCCACCATCGGGAGGTCTTCGCGTTTCATACGATGCGGATGATCTATGTAAAGTACTTCCACGTTAATTCTCACCTTTTCTGAACAGCATTTTTCTTACTCATTTGTTCTTAATACCTTTAATGGTTTCAGCAATCCTGCTTTTTCGGGATGATGGATATAGAGGGCCAATGCCAAACCAGCAGATGTTTCAACGACAATAGGTTGCTCTTCATTCATTAATGAAGCTGGAACAGGTAATACTGCCCCATTTTTGACTTTCTCCGCTATTTTATCATTTATCACGTATTTCGGCAAATACGCTAATGCTGCTTCAATCGGCTTAAGAATCCCCTGTACTGTCCCTTTTTCCATTCTCATTTCAACTTCTTCGAGCGTATAGCAGTCAGCCAATGTAAAGTCAGCGGATTGAATTCTGACTAAAGAAGACATATGTGCAGGATATCCAAGCTTTTCTCCAATCATGACGGCTAATGTCCGAATATAAGTCCCTTTACTGCATGCAACGCGAAACCGGAATGTGATGGTTTCACCGAAAAAAGCCGTTCGGTCATCCAATAATTCAATGGAATGGATGTTGACAAGCCTTGTCGGCCGTTCAATCTCGATTCCTTGTCTGGCATATTCATAAAGTCGCTTCCCGTTCACCTTGACTGCTGAGAACATAGGGGGAGTCTGGCTGATCGTCCCGGTTAATTGTCGAAGAACCTGTTCAATCTCTTCTCTTGTGATGGTCCGCTCAATTTTCTTTTTCTTCACTACTTCCCCTGAAGCGTCTTCCGTATGTGTAGAGTATCCCAGTGTAACTTCGCCTTCATATGCTTTTCCTGCATCTGTAATAAATTCCGCTACTTTTGTCGCCCGACCAATACAAATCGGCAGCACCCCGGTTACATCCGGATCCAATGTACCCGTGTGTCCAATTTTTTTTATTTTCAATATTTTCCGCAGTTTAAACACGCAATCATGGGAAGTCATTCCTCTAGGTTTTAACAGCGGCAATATCCCTTCCATCATTTCCTTAATCCTTTCCATTGTTCAAATTTACCAAAGCTTCTAATTTATACTCAGACAATCGTTCCCCTTAAACAGCACTGTCCGCTTCCCGAAAAAAATGGATAGACTAAAGTCTATCCATTTTTGGAAATCCTGAATATTGCTTACTCATTTATCGTCCTGATGTTTTTTCTCATCTTTATGAATTTGATTCAGCAGGGATTCAATTCTATTTCCATAGTCAACGGACTCATCAAATTCAAATAATATCTCCGGAGTTTTACGAAGCCGAATTCGCTGACCAATTTCTGAACGGATAAATCCTTTAGCTTTTGCAAGACCAATTAGTGTATTTTCCCTTTGCTTTTCATCGCCAAGTACTGAAATATACACTGTTGCCTGCTGCAGATCTCCCGTTACTTGGACATCCGTTACGGTTACAAAGCCGATACGCGGGTCTTTAATTTTGCGCCCGATGATTTCACCAAGCTCTTTTTTCATCTGTTCTCCCACTCGATTTGCTCTAACACTCATCATCTCACCTCGTTTACTAAAGCCATTCTATGTCGGTGATCGTCCGTTCTATTTCCGGGAACGAATCAAGATATTTCAGGGCGCTGTGCAGTTCGGATTCTGCCGGTACACGTGCTGATGCAACAACAGCAATCGCAATCTTTGTTCTTTGCCATGTATCTTGAAAATCCACTTCAGATATGGACACATTAAATTTATTCTTGGTACGTGTCATGATACGCTGCAGAACGGCCCTTTTATCCTTTAAGGATTGAGAATCATAAACGATACACTCACATGCGGCTAAACCAACTATCATGTGCGTTTTACTTCTTCCATAATAAACGCTTCTAAGATATCTCCTTCTTTAACGTCATTATAGTTTTTAATGGTAATCCCACATTCATACCCTTGGCTAACTTCTTTAACATCATCTTTGAAGCGTTTTAAATCATCGATTTCTCCTTCAAAGATAACCACTCCGTCTCGGATAATACGAAGTCCGCTGTCACGGGTAATTTTTCCATCTATAACATAGCATCCGGCAATTGTACCGACTTTTGATACTTTAAATGTTTGTCGAACTTCAGCCTGACCGATAATCTTTTCTTCAAATTCCGGATCGAGCATTCCTTTCATGGCTGCTTCGATTTCTTCAATCGCTTTGTAGATAATGCGATGCAGGCGGATATCGACATCCTCTGTTTCCGCTACCCGTTTTGCATTATTATCAGGGCGTACATTAAAGCCGATAACAATCGCATTTGAAGCAGCAGCAAGGGAAATATCTGATTCGTTGATGGCACCGACGGCTGAATGTATGATTTTAATATTTACGCCTTCTACGTTGATTTTTTGCAAGGAGGCAGCAAGGGCTTCAGCAGAACCTTGTACATCAGCCTTAATAATAATATTCAGATCCTTCATTTCCCCTTGCTTCATATGCTCAAATAAGTTTTCTAAGCTTACCCTTGTATTGGCGCTACGTTGTGCCTGCAGTGCTTGAGAGGCTCTTGCCTCACCAATTTGACGGGCTGTTTTCTCATCATCAAATACAACAAATCGATCTCCCGCCTGCGGTACATCATTTAAACCGGTTATTTCTACAGGAGTTGACGGACCCGCTTCCTTCACACGACGGCCCAGATCATTTACCATAGCACGAACACGTCCAAATGTATTTCCTACCACGATTGGATCTCCGACTCTAAGTGTACCATTTTGTACCAATAATGTGGCGACGGGGCCGCGTCCTTTATCTAATTGTGCTTCAATTACAGTTCCAACTGCTTTTCGAATTGGATTTGCCTTATACTCTTCCACTTCACTGACAAGGAGGATCATTTCAAGCAGAGAATCAATCCCTTCTCCGGTCAAAGCGGATAACGGTACATAAATAGTATCTCCGCCCCATGCTTCCGGAATCAATCCGTACTCTGTTAATTCCTGCATAACCCGATCCGGATTTGCAGCAGGTTTATCAATTTTATTTACGGCAACAATGATTGGGACTTCTGCAGCTTTCGCATGATTAATAGCCTCTATCGTTTGCGGCATAACACCGTCATCAGCTGCCACAACGAGAATCGTAATATCAGTGATCTTTGCCCCTCTTGCCCGCATGGTTGTGAAAGCAGCGTGTCCTGGGGTATCAAGGAAGGTAATCTTTTTACCATTTTCCACTACCTGATAAGCACCGATATGCTGTGTAATTCCCCCAGCTTCTCCGGCAGTTACTTTCGTATGACGAATTGAATCCAGTAATGTTGTTTTCCCGTGGTCGACGTGCCCCATTATGGTAACAACCGCTGGTCTTTCCACTAAATCAACATCATCATCCTGGATAAAATACACTTCGAGATCGGTCGCATCAATTTTGATTTCTTCCTCTACTTCAACGCCGTATTCACCAGCAATCAATTCAATGGCATCTTTATCTAAATCCTGGTTAATTGTAGCCATCACGCCGAGTAAAAAAAGTTTTTTAATAATTTCTGAAGGTTCACGATGTAATTTTTTTGCCAATTCCCCAACAGTTAACGATTCGCTGAACGTAATTTTTGCAGGAAGCGCCTTCTCTTTTTTCTTCACTGGCTGTGCCTGCTGCTGTTTCCCTTTATGATCTTTGTTTTTATTTTTATTTTGATTATTTCCGCCGCTTTTACCTTTATTTTTATTAAAGCCGCCTTTTTGATTTGCTTGATTTGGCGCTGCTTTTTTCGGCTTTGTTCCTTTACTGCGTATTCCGGACACATCATCTTCACCATGATTATGAACTGAAGGAGATTTTGTTTTTATCGCAACTGCCTTCTTTTCATTAGCCTTTACCGGTGCTTTATGACCCTCTGTCTTTTTATCGTCTTTTTTATTAAATGTTCCGTCCAACTTTGCAACCGCATCCTCTTCTATCATTGTCATATGATTTGAAACCTCTATATTCATCTCTTTTAGTTTTGTAATTACTTCTTTACTCGTCACGTTTTGTTTTTTTGCATATTCATAAACGCGCATTTTACTCATACTTTCACCCCCGCTGAAATTAATCGAGCAGCGTCACCATCTTTTTTGCAAACCCTTCATCTAACACTGCGGCCACTACCCGAGCATCCTTTCCCATCGCATGTCCGAGAATTTCCCGGCTTTCTACGATCCTGAATGGAACTCCATATGATTTACATTTATCTGAAACTTTTTTTGCAGTATTCGCAGAAGCATCTGCCGATAATAGAACAAGCTTTGCCTTACCGTTTCTAATCTCCTTCAGAGTCAATTCCTCGCCCGAGATTGTTTTTCGCGCTCGATTGGCTAAGCCAAGCAATGATACCCATTGATTTTCTTTCATTTATGATAACCTTTTCTCCTTTTCGATCAGCTGCAGAAGCTCTTCATAGATTGAATCATCGATGGTTACCTCCAATTGGCTGGCTAATACATTTTTCTTTTTAGCCAACAGGACAGTTTCCTTGTCAAGAGTCAAATATGCACCCCGGCCGGATTTTTTACCAGTTATATCAACTGATATTTCTCCTTCCTTTGAACGAACGATGCGAACTAGTTCTTTTTTTGGCTTCATTTCTCCAGTCACAACACATTTACGCATAGGGACTTTTCTACGATTGTTCACCATCATTCCTCCTCTGGATTTACTCTATATCTTCATATAGCGGGATTTCTGAATCCTCATCATGGGAATCACTTAACAGTGTTTCTTCACGCGGATAGATGCCTGCAGCCCGTGCATCGCTTTCAGATTTAATATCGATTTTCCATCCGGTCAATTTTGCCGCAAGACGTGCGTTTTGACCGCGTTTACCAATAGCTAATGATAACTGAAAGTCCGGTACAATGACAGTTGTAGCTTTTTCTTCCTCATGAACAATCACATCCAGTACCCTTGAAGGACTTAACGCATTTGCTACAAACATAACCGGATCAGATGACCATTTTACAATGTCAATCTTTTCCCCTTTTAATTCGTTCACAATTGCCTGCACCCTCGTTCCTTTAGGTCCTACGCAAGAGCCAACCGGATCTACCTCAGGGCTATCAGAATGAACAGATATTTTCGAACGATCCCCTGCTTCACGCGCTACTGATTTGATTTCAACTGTACCGTCATAAATTTCAGGAACCTCAATTTCAAATAATCGCTTTAATAGTCCAGGATGAGTACGTGAAACATAGATCTGAGGACCTTTTGTGGTCTTTTCAACCTTTGTTAGAAAGACCTTTATCCGATCATGCGGCTTGTATTTTTCATTTGGCATTTGTTCGTTGCTAGGAAGAATAGCTTCTATTTTTCCTAAGCTTACATAGATAAATTTAGGATCAGTCCGTTGCACAATACCCGTCATAATATCTTCTTCGCGATCAATGAATTCAGAATAAATAATTCCCCGCTCTGCTTCGCGGACTCTTTGTGTAACTACCTGTTTTGCTGTCTGAGCGGCAATCCGACCAAAATCCTTTGGTGTTACTTCCAGCTCAACAATATCATTAATTTGATAATTAGGATTGATTTTAAGGGCATCGCCCAAAGAAATCTCCAATCGCGGATCAAATACTTCCTCGACAACCTCTTTTCGGGCAAATACCCTCATTATTCCATTTCCTAAATGGATATCAATACGGACATTTTGAGCCTGATTAAAGTTGCGGCGATATGCGGAAATTAATGCCGCTTCAATCGCTTCAATGATGACATCCCGAGAAATGCCTTTTTCTTTTTCAAGTAATACCAGAGCATCCAATAATTCACTGCTCATGAGAATATATCCCCCTTTTTAAACGATCCTACAATTATTAAGAAAACATAACTGCAAGTCTTGCCTTTGCGATCTTTTCATATGGTATATTGATCATTTTTTTTCTCGTTTTCACTTTGATTTCCAATGTGGCATTTTTTCCATCAAAGGATGTTAAAATTCCTTCAAATGTTTTTTCTCCTTCAATTGGTTCGTATACTTTTATAAACACATTTTTTCCAATTGCTTTTTCAAAATGAGCATGATTTTTTAGAGGGCGTTCGGCTCCTGGTGAGGATACTTCGAGAAAATAGTTGTGTTCGATTGGATCTGCTTCGTCCAATTTTTCACTCAGTCTTTCACTGACCAAACCACATTCCTCGATATCTACACCGGTTTCTTTATCGATAAAAACACGAAGAAACCAGTCTCTTCCTTCTTTGACATATTCAATATCAACAAGTTCAAGTTCCATATCCTCTACAATCGGATTGACAAGTTGACTTACAATTTCTGTCACTTTACTCACAGTTTCCCTCCTTTTCACTTCTTTTCCTAAAAGGAATAGATGAATATAGAAAACTCCTGTATATTGCTTGCACCGTCTCAAGGAAGGCGGCGTGGAGCACAGGAGTTACAAGTATCAATCGTATTGTTTACAGCATGACCGATACAAATACGGCAAAAGCATGTTTCAGCTTAAATAACACTGTTGCTGCACTCTAGGTATCATGTCCCTTTCAAGAAGTTGTTTTGTGACATAAATTAATTTCGGGAGCAAATGATTCCTCTCAAACAATAGGCTGAATGAAAGTTTAACAGAATACTCCTCAAAAAATACATACACAATACGAAAGAGTGGGTTTCCCCACTCTTAATTACCAAAGATATCCTTAGTATTTCCACTAAAACTATAACATAACCAAAAACTTAATGCAAATATGAAAAGCGAAGAGTGACTTTTCGGCTTGAAACAGCTTGAGATCTTGAACAACGATTCCCTGTAGCTAGCTTACGAAAAGCGGAGCGAGCGCGCTCAATGTATGTCGCATCAGCATGGGTCTCTCTCATCTGGAATTCCATTAGAAAAGAGATAATTGGTTTTGATCTGGCAGTGCTTCAAGGCAGCCCTGGTTGTCCAAATATTCCAGTATCGTCTTGGATACCTTTCCTCTTTGCTGTAGGTCTTCTTTTGAGAGAAATTCCCCTTCCTCGCGGGCCTTTACAATGTTAAACGCTGCATTTGTTCCTAATCCGGGAATGGCATTAAATGGCGGAATTAATGCATGGCCGTCAATGATAAATTCATTCGCACTCGAGCGGTATAAATCCACCTTTTTAAACAAAAAGCCTCTTTCCGTCATTTCTAAGGCAAGCTCTAATACCGTCAACAAGTTCTTTTCTTTCGTTGAAGCGTCAAGCCCCTTTCCATTAATCTCATCTATCTTCGCCCGAATAGACGCCGTCCCCTTTACCATCGCCTCTAAATCAAAATCCTCTGCTCGGACAGTAAAGTACGCGGCATAATACCAAAGAGGATGATGCACTTTAAAATAGGCAATACGCACTGCCATTAAAACGTAGGCAGCAGCATGCGCCTTCGGGAACATATATTTGATCTTCTTGCAGGAATCAATGTACCATTCGGGGACTTCGTTTTTGCGCATCTCTGCTTCCATTTCCTCAGTCAGCCCCTTCCCTTTCCGGACAGATTCCATGATTTTGAATGCAAACGAAGATTCCAACCCTTGATAAATGAGATACACCATGATATCATCCCGGCAGCCAATTACTTCACTAAGAGTGCAAATGTGATTTTGAATCAGCTCTTGTGCATTTCCAAGCCATACATCCGTTCCATGAGAAAGCCCGGAAATTTGCAGCAGCTCAGAGAAGGTGGTTGGCTTGGTATCTTCAAGCATCTGGCGGACAAATCGGGTACCAAATTCAGGTATCCCCAAGGTTCCCGTCTTACAATTAATTTGTTCTTCCGTAACGCCTAACGGCTCAGGACTGCTGAAAATTTTCATTACTTCCGGATCATCTGTTGGAATAGTCTTCGGATCGATGCCGCTTAAATCCTGCAACATCCTGATAACAGTCGGATCATCGTGACCCAGTATATCTAACTTCAGTACATTATCATGGATTGAATGGAAATCAAAATGGGTAGTTCGCCATTCTGAATTCCTGTCGTCCGCGGGATACTGAATCGGAGAAAAGTCAAAAATGTCCATATAATCCGGAATAACAATGATTCCGCCCGGATGCTGCCCTGTTGTTCTTTTTACCCCTGTACAACCTGAGGCAAGCCGTTCAACTTCCGCTCCACGAAATTGGAGGTCATGGTCATTTTGATACGCCTTAACATAGCCAAAAGCAGTTTTGTCAGCAACTGTACCAATGGTACCGGCACGGTACACATTATCCTCTCCAAATAATACTTTTGTATAGTCATGGGCACGGGCCTGATACTCCCCTGAAAAATTTAGATCAATATCCGGCACCTTGTCACCTTTGAATCCAAGAAAGGTTTCGAACGGAATATCATGACCGTCTTTTTTATAAAGTGACCCGCATTTAGGACAATTTTTATTTGGCAAATCAAAGCCGGAGCCCACTGATCCATCATTGAAAAATTCCGAGTTCTTGCATTCCGGACAAATATAATGTGGCGGCAGCGGGTTGACCTCGGTAATTTCGGTCATTGTAGCAACGAATGATGAACCGACGGATCCCCTAGAACCGACAAGGTAACCATCATCAAGCGATTTTTTTACCAGTTTATGAGCAATTAAATAAATAACCGCAAAGCCGTTACTAATGATACTTTTCAGTTCTTTCTCCAAGCGTGCCTCCACAATTTCCGGAAGCGGATCCCCATAAATTTTCCGTGCCATAGTATAGCTTAAGTTACGCATTTCTTCATCGGCACCTTCAATTTTAGGAGTATACAAATCATCTTTAATCGGTTTAATATAATCAATCATGTCGGCAATTTTATTCGTGTTATGAACAACGACTTTCTTTGCCTTTTCTTTGCCTAAAAACATAAAGGCATCAAGCATTTCATTGGTCGTTCTAAAGTGAACGTCAGGCAGCTCATGACGATTTAACGGATTGGCTCCTCCTTGGGAGTTAATCAGAATTTTACGGTAAATTTTATCTGAAGGATTTAAGTAGTGAACATTTCCAGTAGCAACAACTGGAATGTCCAATTTTTCTCCTAGCTTCACTATATTTCCTATAATTTCCTCTAAGGCTTTCTCATCTTTAATCAGTTCCATTTCAATTAATGGCTGGTATACTTCCTTCGGATGAACCTCCAGATAATCGTAAAATTCCGCCATCTTTTCCACTTCATCTGGGGATTTTTGCATCATCCCTTCAAAGACTTCTCCTTTATCACAGGCAGACCCTACGATTATTCCTTCACGGTATTTTTGCAGAACAGAGCGCGGAATTCTTGGTACCCGGTAAAAATAATGGAGATGTGAGATCGAAACAAGCTTAAAGAGATTTTTTAGGCCGGTATCATTTTGTGCTAGCAATATACAATGATACGGTCTTGCTCTTTGAAAGGCTTTCCCCTTGCCCATATTATCATTAAATTGATCATGATATTCGATCCCTTTTTCACTTGCATCCTTGAGCATTTTAAGCAGAAGATAGCCAGTTGCCTCAGCATCATAAATGGCCCGGTGATGCTGGGTTAATTCAACATTCAGCTTCTTCGCTAAAGTATTCAGACGGTGATTCTTCATTTCCGGATATAGAAAACGGGCTAATTCAAGGGTATCAATAACAGGATTTGGCGCTTTAGCTAATCCTATCTGTTTATATCCGACATTTAAAAATCCCATATCAAAGGAAGCATTATGGGCCACAAGCACGGCATCGCCAACCCAATTATGAAATCTCTTTAACACAGCTTCTACTTCCGGTGCATTTACGAGAAGGTCATCGGTAATTCCAGTCAAATTTATAATGGTTGAAGAAAGCGGATGATGTGGATTAGCAAACGATTCAAAACGGTCAATAATCTCGCCATTCTGAATTTTGACAGCTGCAAGTTCGATAATGGTGTCATACACAGCTGATAATCCTGTGGTTTCCACGTCAAATACCACATAGATCTCATCGTCTAACTTACGGTGGACAGAATTATAGGCAATCGGAACACCGTCATCAACCAAATTAGCCTCAACCCCATATAAAATTTTGATATCATTCTTATTTCCTGCTCCAAAGGCTTCAGGAAATGATTGAGCTGCAGCATGATCGGTTATGGCAATTGCTCTGTGCCCCCATTTTTTTGCCTGACTGATAAGCACATTGACAGGGGTGACGGCATCCATTTGACTCATTGGACTATGAAGATGAAGCTCAACCCGTTTTTCTCCTTCTGGAGCCGTATCCTTTCTGCTAGGAGCCGTAATCTCATTAATATCATTTCCAATCATGACAAGATCCCGGACAAAGGTATCATTCTGAATACTGCCCCGAACCTTCAGCCACATTCCTTTCTTGACACGGCCGAAGAGAGCCGCATCTTCTTTATCTCTGGAGAACATTTTAACCATGATCGAGCTGGTATAATCTGTGATTTTAAAGGTCAGCAGGGTGCGTCCACTTCGCAGTTCCTTCGTTTCTGCCGCAAATACATATCCTTCAATTACTATACGGCGTTCTTCATCTATAATTTCTTCTAATTTCTTGAATTCAACATCATCACGAATTGATAATCCAATCAGCAGCGGACCACTGTCTTCCATGCCTTCAACCGCTTCTTTTTCTTCCTTCTTCTGCATTTCAATGAGTGCCTGCATTCCCCGTTCCGCGTCTTCCATTTGTTTTGCCTTTAAAAATTCCTCATATTGTCCGTTTGATTCTCCAACGGATATTTCCGTATCAATCATCAGCGGAGGGAAGCCATGATCTTCATAAATCGAAGAAATAAGCCCGGTATATTTTTTCTTTATTGTCATGCTTTCCATGTCATTCCGGACTTTAATCAACAGTTTATTCCCCTGTAAAGAGGGAATTTGTTCATTTAACAATTTTAGCAGTGGTGGAGATATACCGTCTATTTCCTTGATACATGCCTGCCAGTAATCGACAATATGCTGGTCTGTATAATGCTGATCGAGTACCCGAACCGAAAAGGAGGTTTTGGCAATATAAGAAAATGTTTTGTCTAATTGATTGCCTAGCATCCTGAATACCCTGTATGGGAGAATTTTTTCTAATAAAAAGTTAAAATGCCATTTTCTAGCTATTTTTTCAATGACCACTTTTTCAATTTGGGCATTGGCGAAATACGGCATAATGGCATCCTCAGTAAGCTGCAGTTGTTGGAGTAAGAGCTGAAACCGCTCAATTTTGCCAGAATCTATGCTCATTTATCTATGTCTCTCCTCCGTTCAATTGATTTCTCTTTATTTAGTTTGATCTATATACATCTCGTATTATAGCATATTGGTATTTGAAAAAAAGAATTTCTATTCTTACAAAGAAGCACGAAAAAGCTGCCGCAATTTCGGCAGCTTTTTCGTAAAATTATAAAGTTTCCAGCAAACTGGAGATTTTTTCACTCAATTCATCTATGTGTACTTCAAACATTTCTCCTGTTCTACGTACTTTTACCTCGACAATGCCTTCCCCTGCTTTTTTACCAACTGTGACACGAACAGGCAGTCCGATTAAATCACTGTCAGCAAATTTAACCCCTGGTCTTTCCTGGCGGTCATCAAGCAGAACCTCCAGGTTGTTTTGTCTAAACTCTTCATAAAGCTTTTCAGCCAATGCTGCCTGGGCATCATCTTTCATATTTACAGCAACTAGATGAACTTCAAATGGAGCAACATCTACCGGCCAGATTAGTCCTTTTTCATCATTAAATTGTTCTGCAATGGCTGCCATCGTCCGGGATACACCAATTCCATAACAACCCATTATAAATGGCTTTGTTTTTCCATTTTCATCAAGATACACGGCATTCATTGCTTCACTATAGCGGGTGCCCAGCTTAAAGACATGCCCCACTTCAATTCCCCTGGCAAACAAAATCTTTCCTTGTCCGTCTGGTGAAGGATCTCCTTCTTGGATGAAGCGGAGATCTTCGTATCGAGAAACATTGAAATCACGCTCCGGATTCACATTGACAAAATGATAATCCTCTTCATTTGCTCCGCAAACACTGTTAACCATTGCTTTTACAGCATGATCAGCAATGACCTCAATTTGCGTGATCCCGACAGGTCCAAGAGAGCCAACTGAGCAGCCTAGGATTTCCTTTGTTTCATCCGCCTCAGCAAGCTCTACCATTCCAGCCTGGAACATATTTTTTAATTTGATATCATTGACTTCATGATCACCGCGGACAAGTACCAGCACATATTTATCATCCACCTTAAAGAGCAACGATTTAATGCAATTTTCAGGCATTACTTTTAAGAAAGAAGATACTTCCGCAATCGTTTTTTGATTCTCAGTTAAGACCTTTTCCATATCTTTTAAAGGTTCGTCTTTTTTCTCATACTGGACCACAATCGGAGCCATTTCAATATTTGCAGCATATGATGAAGTATCGGAATAGGCAATCGTGTCTTCCCCAACTTCTGACAATACCATAAACTCATGGGTGTCCTTTCCGCCCATCGCTCCTGAATCCGCAATGACAGCACGGAAATTTAAGCTGCAACGGGAAAATATATTGGAATAGGCTTGAAAAATATCTTCATATGTCTCATCCAGACTTTCCTGAGAAGCATGAAATGAATATCCGTCCTTCATAATGAACTCTCTGCCGCGCAGCAATCCAAACCGAGGTCTTTTTTCATCGCGGAATTTTGTTTGAATTTGATACAAGCTGAGCGGCAGACGTTTGTAGGATTTCACTTCATCACGGACAAGGCTGGTGATTACCTCTTCGTGCGTGGCTCCCAAGGCAAATTCACGATGATTGCGATCATGTAATCGCATTAGTTCAGGACCATATGTGTACCATCTTCCTGATTCCTGCCATAGCTCCGCCGCCTGCAATGCCGGCATTAATAATTCGACTGCACCTGCACGATCCATTTCCTCCCGGACGATCTGTTCAACTTTTTGTAAAACTCGGCGAGCTAAAGGTAAATAACTATATATTCCGCTGGCGTTTTGCCGCATAAAACCTGCTCGCAGTAACAATTGGTGACTTTTAATTTCTGCATCTGCAGGGACCTCTCTTAAAGTAGGTATAAGCATCTTACTTTGTTTCATCTACTAGCACCTCTATATTTAATAAGTGTCTTTCAAAAGGATTGTGGCAGGCTCAAGTTAAAGACCTGCCACAATCAGTCATTTTTCTGTCTTTACCGGTAATATCTCCTCCGCCGATAAAAGTTTAAGCAATTATAAAAAGAATCGCTGGATATCATTCCAGGTAACAACAAGCATGAGGAGCATGAGTAAGGCAAATCCAAGGAAATGAACCATTCCTTCTTTCTGCCGGTCTACCGGCTTGCCCCGGACTGCTTCAACGGCAAAAAACAACAATCTTCCACCATCCAGCGCCGGGATTGGAAGCAAATTCATGATCCCAAGGTTTACACTTAACATTCCTGCCCATTTCATTAAATAAATAATGCCTGATTGCGCCACAATATCTGTGGATTGATAAATTCCTACAGGACCCGATAAAGCATCAATTGAAAATTCACCTGTAACCAGTTTACCGAGCGCAAAGAAAATTTCCTTTGTCCAAAAATAAGTTTCCGTTACTCCATAGGAAATCGCTTTAGTAGGTGACTTTTCCATAGGATTGTATACACCGATTACGCCGATTTGATTTCCTTCAGCATCTTTGCCTACTTTTGGTGTAACGGAAATTTCCATCTCCTCGCCATTTCTTTTAATCGAGAATTGTAATTCCTTTTCAGGGTTTTTCCGAATGATTTCAACGACATCCGGCCACTCCGCAATTTCTGCATCGTTAATTGCCTGGACCTCGTCACCTTCTTTCAGACCTGCTGATACGGCTGCTCCATCCCCTGTTAGTTTACCAAGAACAGGTTCTGTTGAAGGAACTCCTTGAATAAAAGCGAGAATGACAAAGACTAGAAAGGCTAGAACAAAGTTCATCATCGGTCCGGCAAAAATGGTTAATGTCCTCTGCCATAGCGATTTAGAAGCAAACTGACGATTATATGGAGCAATTTGCGTTTCTGTTCCGTTTTCTACAAATACGGCATCAGGCTGTAGCTCATATGTACGCAGCACTTCTTCTTCATCCCCGTCAAGATAGCCTTTAAGAAACAGGGCACGCTCCACATCTGCTTGTTCTACTTCCATCACAATCGCATTCGAAAATTTATTTTTGTTATTCAAAACAATTTTTTGTACCTTATTTTCCTGATTCAATACTAGACCAACACGATAGCCCGGCTTAATCTCGATCATTTCAGGATCTTCACCGGCCATTCTTACAAATCCCCCAATAGGTAGCAGACGAATTGTATAAACCGTTTCATTTTTCTTAAATGAAAGCACCTTTGGGCCAAAACCAATTGCAAATTCGCGGCATAAAATTCCCGCTCTCTTAGCAAAAATTAAATGACCTAGTTCATGAAAAAAGACAAGCGCTCCAAAGATCACTATGAAGGCTATAACTGTAGTCAATATATTACCACCTTTTTAGAGAATTAAGTAAACAAGTTTACTTATTATGTCTGACTGCCTCACTGTATAATCGACTGAATATACTTCCTGGTTTCACGATCAATCTCTTCAATTTCAGAAAGACTTGGAGAATTGATTTTTTGGTGCTGGTTTAAAGCTTTTTCCACACATTCTTCAATTTGCAGAAATGTGATGCGTTTTTCCAAAAATGCGGCTACAGCAGATTCGTTAGCTGCATTAAGCACTGTAGGATATGAACCGCCAGCCTTGCCTGCCTCATAAGCAAATTTTAAACAACGAAATCGCTCGAAGTCTATCTCTTTGAAGTGCAGTTGCCCTATTTCTGCCAGATTTAAACGATGTGCATTTAAGAGCGGAAGACGATTCGGATAAGATAAAGCATATTGGATGGGAACCCTCATATCTGGACTCCCTAACTGAGCAATTATACTGCTGTCATGAAACTCAACCATGGAATGGATGATACTTTCCTTATGAAGCAAGACATCGATTTTTTCATAGGGCAGAGCGAATAACCAATGGGCCTCTATCACTTCCAGTCCTTTATTCATCATCGAAGCAGAATCGATGGTAATTTTCGCCCCCATTGACCAATTTGGATGATTTAGGGCATCTTCAACGGTTACGTCTTTTAAGTCATCCCTTGTCCGATCCCGAAAACTCCCACCGGAAGCAGTTAAAATAATTCTTTCAATAGTTTTTGCCTGTTCTCCTTGCATCGCTTGAAAAATAGCCGAATGCTCGCTATCGACTGGCAAAATCGGGACATTGAATTTCTTTGCGGCCTCCATTACAAGATGACCTGCTGTCACCAGCGTTTCTTTATTTGCCAGGGCAATCGTTTTATGCGCTTCAATGGCCTGGAGAGTGGGCTGTAATCCGACACTGCCCATAACTCCGTTTATAAGAATCTCGCTTTTGTCATATACAGCTACATCCGTAATCCCATTTTCTCCATAGGTAAAGGTAATTCCGGGAAATTCATTGCGGAGCATCTCAGCATCCTCTTTATTTAGCGTTGAAACCAATTCAGGCGTTAAATCATGAATAATTTTTCTGGCCAGCGATATATTTCTGCCAACCGACATGGCTGCCAATGAAAATTCGTCCCGATGGTTCTTCAGGATATCCACTGTTTGTGTCCCAATGGATCCGGTTGCTCCTAATAAACTAACATATTTCAAAGACCATTCATCTCCTGTACAGATGCCATTCATTATTATCTTTAATCATATTATGATTTTTAATCTTACATTCCTTTATAAATTCATATGAATGATTTCATTTTATAAAATAAAAAAATGTATCAAAGGGCAGACAAACAATAGACTGTCAAAGCGGTCCAGTATCCCTCCATGCCCGGGGAGAATATGACCGGAGTCCTTCACTTGATAGTGCCTCTTTAATGCAGACTCAACTAAATCACCGATTTGTCCAAAAAACGATAAAAAGATCGTTACGATCGCAACCCAAGGAAGGGCAACATCCATTCCAGTCACCATGGCGTATACCACACTGACAACAATAGCACTCAACACTCCTCCAAGTGCCCCTTCAATTGTTTTATTCGGACTGATCTCCGGCCACAACTTTTTCTTTCCTAATTTTCGCCCAATCAAATAGGCTCCAGAATCAGTTGCCCAAATAACAAACAAAGCATAAAAAATATAAACAAGACCACTTTCTCTTGTTTCAATAAAATAATAAAACCCCATACCGATATACAATGTGCACATCAGAGAAAATGATACATCATCAAAAGTAAAACGGTTTTTTGTTACAACCGTATAAGTTAAAAACAATAATACAGCAAGCAACGCGATTTCGACTTTTGAAACTTTCAGGTAATCTAAAATAAACTGGAACTGATCAGGAATTAAAAATCCCCACAATACTACGAGAGATATGATTCCTGGGAAAGAAAACAATTTAAGCTGTCTCATTTTTAATATTTCATACAACGCAATCGATGCAAATAAATAGATAAGTGTAATAAATGGCAGCCTTCCCCAAATCGTGAAGGAAATCAATACGGCCCCAAAAACGACTGCTGTAATCATTCTTTGCTTCATCTAAGTCAACACCTTTACTATACTCCTCCAAAACGCCTTTGGCGATTTTGAAACACTTCGATAGCCTCCAATAAATGGGCCTCTGAGAAATCCGGCCAAAGGACATCAGTAAACCAAAATTCTGTATAGGCTAGCTGCCAAAGCATAAAATTACTTAATCTAATCTCACCGCTTGTTCGAATTAATAAATCCGGATCCGGCAGTTCTTTAGTCATTAAATGTTTTGAAAAAATTTCTTCGTTTATTTCATTTCCATTCAGTATACCACTTTTACAATCATTTAAGACACTTTTTACCGCCTCAATGATTTCTGCTCTGCTTCCATAGTTCAGGGCAAAGTTGAGGATTAACCCCGTATTATCCTTCGTTTTATTGATTGCTTTATCAACCGCATTGGACGTATGCGAAGGGAGAGCCTCTTTATATCCCATCATTTGCACTTTAACGTTTTCTTCAATAAGTTCCGGTAAAAAGGTTCCCAAAAACTCTTCAGGAAGCCTCATTAAATAATCCACTTCCGTTTTAGGACGCTTCCAATTCTCCGTAGAAAAAGCATAAAGTGTCAGTACCTTCACATCCAATTGATTGGCTATTTTGGTAATTTTACGTACAACCTTCATTCCTTCATGATGTCCTGCAGCTCTTGGTAAGGCCCTCTTATTTGCCCATCGCCCATTCCCATCCATAATAATGGCAATATGCGAAGGAATGGGTTGACTTTTCACTTCTACTATTCGATCTCGGAGATTGGAAGAGGTATCCGTTTTCTTCCATATATTAAATTTATTTAGCATTTATTGCTCCTCCAAAAAGATTAATCTCATCCTCCGACAAAGAAGAATCCTCATTCGTACAAAGGCAAGTGCAATTCTTTCTTTCATATCATACCAAAAATACGCTAAGATATCTCCATAAAAAAGGTTGAATCAACTATAAAAATCTCGTGATTTAAAAATCCTGAATATTTAAATTATAGCATTAAAAGATAACGTTATTGATCGTTCATAAACCGGAATATGAGTAAAAAACCCCCTAATCAATAGAGGGTTCCTTTTCATTCTTATAAGCTTTGTCCAGCTTAAACTTCAAGAATTTCTTTTTCTTTTTCCTTTGTCATGGAGTCAATCTTATTGATGTGTTCATCAGTCACTTTTTGAATCTCATCAGAGTATCCGTGAAGATCGTCTTCTGTAATGTCTCCTGCCTTTTCAAGCTTTTTCAAATCATCGTTTGCATCTCGGCGTACATTACGAATGGCTACCTTCGCCTCTTCCGCTTCCTTTTTCACCACTTTTACTAGTTCCTTACGGCGTTCCTCAGTTAATGACGGGATTGCCAGGCGGATGATATTTCCGTCATTTGTTGGATTTAAGCCGAGATCGGATTTTAATATGGCTTTTTCAATCTCTCCTAAGATTGACTTGTCATACGGTTGGATGACTAAAAGACGTGCTTCCGGAACTGAGATCCCCGCTAATTGGTTTACCGGAGTCGGTGCGCCGTAATAATCAACATTAATACGATCTAATAAAGAGGCATTTGCTCTTCCCGCCCGAATGCTTGCAAGTTCCCTTGAATACGCTTGAATAGCCTTTTTCATTTTTTCCTTTGCATTAGCTACAACTTGTTTCGGCATGATTATTTCCCCCTAACAATTGTTCCGATTTTTTCACCCATGACCGCACGTTTAATGTTTCCGTTTTCCATAATGGAAAAAACAATTAAAGGTATGTCATTATCCATACATAGGGATGAAGCGGTTGAATCCATAACTGCCAGTCCTTCTTTAATGACATCCAAATAAGAAAGCTCATCATATTTTTTGGCGTTTTTATCGATGCGCGGATCTGCTGAATAGACTCCATCTACATTATTCTTCGCCATCAAAATGACTTCTGCTTCAATCTCAGCCGCTCTTAATGCAGCAGTCGTATCTGTAGAAAAATAAGGATTACCAGTACCCGCTGCAAAAATGACAACACGTTTTTTCTCTAAATGGCGGATGGCTCTTCTGCGAATATACGGCTCTGCAACTTGACGCATTTCAATTGAAGTTTGTACGCGGGTTTCACAGCCTTCCTGTTCAAGACTGTCCTGTAGAGCAAGTGAATTCATGATCGTTGCGAGCATTCCCATATAGTCAGCTGTCGCCCGATCCATCCCCATCTCTTCACCGATTTTTCCGCGCCAGATATTACCGCCGCCAACAACAACTGCTACTTCAACACCAAGATCCGCAAGTTCCTTAACTTGCGACGCAACTGATTTAATGACTGCTGGATAAATTCCAAAACCTTGCTCTCCTGCCAGAGCTTCTCCACTTAACTTTAATACAACGCGTTTATATTTTGGGCTTTCCATAGAATCCTCCAAATGTATTATACTACTTTTTTCTTTGCTTGCTTTAAAAACAGGGAACACAAAGTGTTCCCTGTATGACAAAAATTCAACAATTATTATTTCTTCATTTGGTTCATAACTTCTTCAGCAAAGTTTTCTTCGCGTTTTTCTAACCCTTCGCCAACTTCGTAGCGAACAAACTCACGAACAGTTGCACCCTTTGATTCAACAAATTTACGAACCTTTTGGTCTGAATCTTTTACAAATGCTTGATCAAGCAGGCAGATATCTTCAAAATACTTGCCTAAGCGGCCTTCAACCATTTTCGTAACGATTTTTTCAGGCTTTCCTTCATTAAGCGCTTGTTGTGTCAATACTTCACGTTCATGTTCCACTTCTTCAGCAGATACTTGATCACGTGATACATATTTAGGTTTTAAGGCTGCAATATGCATAGCCACATCTTTAGCTGCATCTGCATCAGTTGTTCCTTCTAATACGGTTAATACTCCAATACGGCCACCCATGTGAAGGTATGCACCGAATGCATCGTTATCCGTTTTGGTTTTAATTGCAAAACGACGAAGGGACATTTTTTCACCGATTTTTGCAATTGCTGTATTGATATGAGCCTCAACTGTTGCTCCATTAGCCATTGTAGATGCTAATGTCGCTGCAACATCTGCCGGTTTTACCGCTAATAAATGATCGGCCAATTCTTTTACTAAAGTTTGAAATGCCTCGTTTTTTGCAACGAAATCAGTTTCAGCATTTACTTCTAAGATGACTGCATCATTTCCGTTCACTGCTACAGATGTTAAGCCTTCTGCTGCAATACGGTCTGCTTTCTTCGCTGCAGATGCCATTCCTTTTTCACGTAAATAGTCAATTGCTTTCTCCATATCTCCGTCTGTTTGAGTCAATGCCTTTTTGCAGTCCATCATTCCTGCACCTGTTTTTTCGCGAAGTTCTTTAACCATTTGAGCTGTAATAGCCATAATGTATATTCCTCCTCATTAATATATGTATTTGAGTCCTTCAAAAAAAGGTGATAAAGGGGGCTTCCCTCTTATCACCTTTCCCTGTCTAAATCCAGTCTATTCTTAAACGATTAAGCGTTTGTTTCTACTACTTCTACTTCTTCCCCTTGCTTCGCTTCCAAAATAGCGTCTGCCATTTTACCTGTTAATAATTTAACAGCACGGATTGCGTCGTCGTTTGCAGGGATGACAACATCAATTTCATCCGGATCGCAGTTTGTATCAACAATACCAACGATTGGAATATTTAATTTATGTGCTTCCGCAACAGCAATGCGTTCTTTACGTGGATCAATAATGAAAAGAGCATCTGGAAGTTGTTTCATTTCTTTGATTCCGCCTAAGAATTTTTCAAGACGTTCTTGTTCTTTTTTCAATTGAACGACTTCTTTCTTAGGTAATACATCAAATGTACCGTCTTCAGACATTCTCTCGATATCTTTTAATCGTGCAATACGTTTTTGAATGGTTTCAAAGTTTGTTAATGTACCACCTAACCAGCGTTGGTTCACATAGTACATGCCTGAACGATTAGCTTCTTCTTTCACTGAATCCTGAGCTTGTTTCTTCGTACCGACAAATAATACAGTACCGCCGTTTGCAGCAAGCTCTTTCATCCAATTGTAAGCTTCTTCAACCTTTTTAACCGTTTTTTGCAGGTCAATAATATAGATGCCGTTACGTTCTGTGAAAATATATTTTTTCATTTTTGGGTTCCAACGGCGTGTTTGGTGTCCGAAATGTACACCAGCTTCAAGTAATTGTTTCATTGAAATAACTGACATGATAGTTCCTCCTAGTGGTTTTTATTTTCCTCCGCCTATATCATTTCTGTTGGAAACTGAAGTATCCAGCACCATCCATTCAGATCCATAGACGTGTGTATTAACACCGTTTTAAAATATACCATATTTACAAATGAAAGATCAAGTTATTCCTGTTGATTTTCGTTAAATTTGAGGAGAAGCTCGATCTCTGTCTTTCCTTTTTTTAATTGCCTGGCCATTTCTTCTTCCGAAATCCCCTCTTTTTTCATAATCATCACCTGTGTTAATAGTGAATCCTTCGTAGCAGAATTTCCCGAAGTTTTCTTTTCTACCTGTTTGATCGCCGCCGACTTTAGGTCAATCATGGCGTTTCTTTGCTTCTGGCTTTCTGCTGACGATATTGTAGCAATTGTTTCTGATTGTCTTTGAGAGGAACGCTGATAGGCCTTTACCGCTTGCAGACCAGCCATTTTTTCAAGCTTTGAGGAAAGTTCACTAAAAGGATTGGCCTCTGCTGTAGGTCGCTTTATTTCACCTTGCTGCTCATTTTCAATGCGGTCTTGTCCCATGCTATGACCATCAGGAATAGTTGGTGCGTTTGCACTAACCTGCTTCTCCTTTTGTATTTCTTTAACGCGTTGAATGAAATGCTCATTGTCCTCCTTCATTTCTAATAAATAGGAGCTAATTAAATGATCCATTTCTATCATCATTTTCTTTTGATTTTCGTCTATCTTGCTCAGCCTGTTCTGACGCAAGAATAGGATCGCAATCGCTAGAAGAGCCGCAATATTTAATATTAAACTGACAATTATAAGAAAGACTAACATATGATCCCTCTATCCGCTGTAATCAATGATGGTACCTTTATATGGATGCTCTTCCTGTCCGGTACCGCCTTTTGGCTTTTTTCTGCTTTTTCCTTGCTTAGTAGGCTGTTCCCCCGGTTTATTCTTATAGAACCTTCCTTCATTGGAGTGCTCATTTTTCATGACACTGTTCTGCAGCAGATCTGTATCTTCTTTGACTGATTCTCCGACCTGCCCTGTAACAAGCTGACTGCGCTGAAGCTGATCCTGAATTTTCCCGGCATCCATTGTCCTTGGGAGGGCCACTTGCATTTCAATTGCTTTAAGGCTCATTGTCATACACTTCCCTTGTTCAGCATATACTGCACATTATTACTCTATCAAAGATCCGACCAGGCACTGAAAAATCCGCATGTATACCTGAAATGATGTGATGCAGGGACAAAAGATGTCATATCTTTTCTTATTATATAAGTTTTTCTAACGATTTTCTAAGCTTATAGATACATTTTGAATGAATTTGCGAAATTCTTGAAGTAGAAAGATTCATAATCTGTCCAATTTCCGTCAAAGTCAGTTCTTCCCGATAAAATAAGCTGATAACAAGCTGTTCTTTATCGTTTAGCTGCGAAATAATGCCTATCATTTCTTCGATAACTTCCTTCTTTAGTATGCTTTCCTCTGGAAGGATAGCCCGATCATCTTTTAGAGAAAAGGTAGTCCGCTCTGTATCCTCGTGTTCCTTTACACCTTCATCCATTGATAGTACATTGGCAAAGAAATATTCATTCATGGTTGTGTATACTTCCTCAACAGGAAGATTTAATTCTTTGGCCACCTCTTCAGCTGTTACATTTCTCATGTACTTCTGTTCGAGTCTTCCAATCAATGCATCCATTTTTTTTGCTTTATCCCTTGTACTTCGCGGAAGCCAATCTTCTTTCCTTAATCCATCTAAAATAGCCCCTCGTACTCTAAATGAGGCATATGTATCAAATTTTAGGTCTCTTTTTGGATCAAATTTTTCCAACGCATCATACAGACCCATCATTCCCAAGCTTTTTAAATCTTCTCTGGAGACATTTTTAGGGAGTGATACAGAAATTCGCTGTACATGATAACTAACAAGAGATAAATATTTTTTAATTAAAAAATTGCCTGCATCCTCATCTCGGAAGTTTGTCCATTTTTCCCAATATTGCTGTTCATCTTCTGTTACGGCATGCACCATAGTACTCTGTAGCCCCCTTTCTTCATTAGAGATAGTTGGTTCCTTTATTGACCGTTCTTATCGATAAAACACCGGACTTGGGATCAAACTCTATTGTTCTGCCACTATTCCCTCCTGTATCTTCGGCTACAAGAGCTATCTGCAGTTCCGATAATTGTTTTTTTACTGCTTCAACATTTCTAGGTCCAATTCGCATCATTTCATTACCGTTCCTAAACGCAAACATTTGAGCACCTCCGGCAATTTTTGCCTTAAGACAGGGCCTTTTTGCTCCGCTGTTAAGCAGACGCATTACGAGTTCCTTCACAGCCGTATCCGCATATTTAGCGATATTAAGGGGACCTCCTCCATCTCTTGACAAGGAAGAATCGGGCAGCATAATATGCGCCAGTCCCCCAAGTTCTCGAAATGGATCATATATAATCACGCCAACACATGAGCCTAAGCCCGATGTCCGAATGATATTGGGAGACGTGACAATGTTCATATCAGCAATTCCAACTTTCACTAATTGTTGTGTCTTATTCATCTATCACAACTCCTAGTGAACCAAAAATTTTATGAAAGGAGTCAGGATCCGGAAAAAGGAAGAAATGGCTATCAATCCTTTCCGCCTTTTGATCACTTGTATCATTTAATGCTGTTTCAATGACAATAACCGAATCAGAAAACTGTGATATTTCAATAAAACCATATGAAATAATAGCTCCAATCATATCGACACAAATGGCTGGAACAGAAGGATACATCTTCAGCCCTGTGAAGTCCGATAAGGACGAAATATAAGAGCCTGTCAGGATATTCCCTAATTCCTGAAAGGCCGAAAGGGACATTTCATCGTATTGCAAGTCTGCGAATGAAAAGGTGTTATTCCCGGTCATCTTCCGAATCAACCTTTCACCCTGCAACAGAGGCAGTACAAAAAACATATGTGAAGGAGCCTCTCCTTCAATCCTTAAATAGACACTGGCAACGATGGTTTCGGCTCCTCCTGCCAGTTCCATCATTTCATCAAAAGAGGCAATCTGGACATTTGGCACTTTCATTTCTATTTTTTTATTCATAATCGTGGAAAGGGCAGTTGCTGCGTTCCCTGCCCCGATATTAGCAATTTCCTTCAGGATATCAATATGAATGGATGAGATGTGATCAAGAAAACCCATATTTATTCCCCTGCCGTTTTTAACTTTTCAAGATGAAGCACTTTTTCCAGATCAATTAAAATAAGAAGCCGTTTATCCAACTTGATAACACCACCAATGTAGTCTTCCTCTTCATGATTAATAACTTCTGGCGATGTTTCTATTACGTCCTCGGTAATATCGATGACGTCATTGGCAGCATCCACGATTAAACCCACTTCCATCTCCTTATATGCGACAATAATGATCCTTGTTTCATCCGTATATATGCATTCCTCCATATCAAAGCGTTTCCGCAAATCGATAACGGGAGTCACGATCCCCCGAAGATTTATGACCCCTTTTACAAAGGAAGCTGTTCCCGGTACTCTTGTAATATGCTGGATCTTTTCAATCCCGTATACATGCTCAACCGCAAAGCAATAGTCTTTTCCACTCAATTTAAATACGATTAATTTGATTTCCTTTGTCGATAGATCTGACATACAGTTACCCCTCTTTCATCCCTACTGGTAGAGCTACATACACAATTGGCCTCATCGGTATCATTTTAATAGCGCATTACAATCAACAACCAATGCGACCTGACCGTTTCCTAAAATGGTTGCACCTGAGATTGCGAATACATTGACAAAATAATCCCCAAGAGATTTTAAGACGATCTCTTGCTGACCAATAAAAGAATCCACCACAAGTGCTGCTATTTTTTCCCCTTTACGGACAATGACAACAGATGTGTACCCATTCTCTTCTTCAGTAATTGGAACATTAAATATATCCTTCAAGTAAAGCAAAGGTATAATCTTGCCGCGGAAGTCCATCACCCTTTGATTATGGGCAAGAAAAGTATCTTCATTTTTGATGATGGCTGTTTCTATAATTGAATTAAGCGGAATGGAGTATTTTTCCTCTTGAACCCCTACCAGCAACACAGAAATAATCGATAGGGTTAATGGCAGTTGTATGGTAAAAACAGAACCCGCCCCTTCAACTGAGTCAACCGAGACATTTCCTCCCAAATTTTCAATGGTATTTTTCACCACATCTAATCCGACACCGCGTCCAGATATATCGGAAATCTTTTCTGCAGTTGAAAATCCCGATGCAAAGATCAATTCGTAAACTTGCTGATTCGTTAACAAAGCTGCATTTTGCGGACTAACAATTCCATTCTTTAATGCCTTTTGCAGTATTTTTTCACGGCTGATGCCATTCCCGTCATCCTCAATTTCAATCATTACGTGGTTCCCGGAATGATAGGCTTTTAATACCACCGTTCCTTCATCACTTTTCCCACGCTCTCTTCTTACATCAGGCATTTCTATCCCATGGTCAATAGAATTACGGATTAAATGGACAAGCGGATCACCAATTTCATCTATTACCGTTCGATCCAGTTCCGTTTCAGCCCCTCTGATATCAAGATTAATTTTCTTATGTAAATCACGTGCAAGCTGACGAACCATGCGGGGAAAACGATTAAAGACTGTTTCAATCGGAATCATTCGCATATTTAAGATAATATTTTGCAGATCGCTCGTTGTTCTCGACATTCTGTCAACAGTCTCTTGTAGTTCCTGATCTTTCAAATCAAAGGAGATTTGCTCCAATCTCCCTCTATCAATGACTAACTCCTCGAAGAGGTTCAGTAAAATATCCAACCGTTCAATATTAACCCGAATGGTTTTATTACTTTGCTTAACAGCCGAGTGATTTTTACTCGGATCAGAATCAGGGGTGGCCTTCTGTTCGCTAACCTGTTTTACCGATGTTGTTGCGGTCTCTTCTGCTTTCTGCGTGTTAAGAGTATCGGGCACTGCTTCGATTGAATCAAAAGAAAGCGGTTGAACCGAAACAGATTCCACCTCGGAGATCTGCATAATAGTTTGTTCAATCACTGAAGTTTCTTCTTTTGTAATAAGGGTAACTGAAAACGTCCGATCAAAATTCTCCTCTTCCAGTTGTTCTACAGAAGGAGAGGACTTAATGATTTCACCCATTTTTTCCATTGCAGTAAAGACCATAAACGCTCTTGCAGCCTTTAACAAACAGTCGGCACTTTGTGAAACAGTAATTTCATATACTTGAAAACCCTGCTCTTTTGATTGCTCAATTACTGTCCTTTCGAACTCGTCATAAAGAATATCTGATTTCTGTACTTCTGCAGTATCTGTAGCTGTGTCATGTCCATCTTCATTTGTTGCCGGTTTTTTCCCGGATTCAATCAGCTTGAGCTGCTCTACGACTGTTGAAACATCTCTCGTGCCATCTCCTCCTTGAGCAATGGACTGAATCATTGCTTCCAAATGATCAACGGCTATAAAGATGACATCCAGTATTTCCGGGGTAAAGGAGATGATTTTGTTTCTAATTGCATCCAGTACATTTTCCATTTGGTGGGTCAGATTGGCCAAATCCTCATACCCCATGGTTGCGGACATTCCTTTTAAGGTATGGGCAGAACGAAATATTTCATTTACAATTGCGGGATCATCAGGGTGTTTTTCCAACAGTAATAAATTTTCATTGCATGCTTGTAAATGCTCTTTGCTTTCCTCAATAAAAACTTCTAAATACTGACTTGTATCCATTATCCTCTCACCTTTCAGAATCAAACATATTTCATAATTGCCGCCGCGATTTCTTCAATATTCGCAATATCATCTATTAATCCGGTGGCAATGGCTGCTTTCGGCATTCCATAGATAATACATGATTCTTCAGACTCAGCAATTGCAACGCTATTGCCTTTCTGTTTTACTAACACAAGACCCTTCGCACCATCAGACCCCATACCAGTCATGATCACAACTATTTTCCCATAGCTGTCCAGACTAGCGGCTGATTGTAGCATGACATCAACCGATGGACAATGCGTACTGTTTTCCGATGAATGATCTAATCGAAAAGCCAGGCGATCACCTAAAGCCATAATTTGCAATTGTTTGCCGCCCGGTGCAATATATGCCTTTCCATTTTGCAGAATTTCCCCATTTTCCGCTTCCTTCACTGTAATTTGGGCCAGGGAATTCAGTCGTGTAGCCAAGGATCCCGTAAAACCTCGCGGCATATGCTGAACAATAACGATTGGGACAGTTATCTCCTTCGGCAGCATTGTCAATACCGTCTCGAGTGCGGCTGGTCCTCCGGTCGAAGTCCCTATTAAAATAATTTTCCTCGAAATTTCGCTCCATCTAGATTCCTGGTATGAATGACTCGGTTCTATTGTACTACTTCCAAAACAGAAAAAAGCAGTACTTTTTTCTCTTAGAGAAGGATTCTTATCGATATCACGGAAAATCGTTTTATTAATGGTTCCTTCTCTCACAACTTGAACTTCTCCATTATCAATTTTCTTCAAGGCGATACACTACCTTTCAAACAGGAATCTTTTCAGCTTCGTGGCAAAACTCGTTTTGACTGCGTGATGCTCAAAAGAGAACATCCGTTGGCAAAACCTCTCTGTCAGTTCAATTAATGCACGGGATGAAGGTGATTTTACATTATATTGAATAAACGGTATTTGTCTTTTCACCGCCCTTTGGATATTCTGGTCATCTGGAATGATCCCAAGAAGAATGACGTTTTTTTCTAAAAAATGTCGTAACACTTTAGAAATACGATGGAAAATCTCCGTTCCTTCTTTTTCATTCTGTGCTCGATTCACAATAATATAAAAGGGCATTTCTTTATTTTCCAATATAATATATTTCATCGCTGAATAAGCGTCCGTAATGGAAGTCGGCTCTGTAGTGGTCACAACAACCACTTCATCAACAGATAAAATAAATTGTAACGAAGTATCATTTAGTCCGGCTGGCATGTCAAAGATAATGTACTGGTACTCATTAAACAGAAGCATAAACTCTTCTGTGAAGGAAAAAAATGAATCTTTATTGATTTGGGGAAAGGTCGATAAACCAGTTCCACCCGCAATAAAATGGATACCTCCTGGCAGTTCAGTGATCATGCTTCTTAAGGGAACAGGATTCTCTGAGAAAAAATCAGCAATGGAGTACTGCGCTGATAATCCGGATAAGATATCTATATTCCCCATGCCGATATCCATATCAAATAAAAGGACAGAATTACCTCGATTTACTAATTCAATAGCAAAATTCAATGAAAAGTTTGACTTTCCCACTCCGCCTTTCCCGCTGATTACTGCTACTGTTCTGGCTGAAGTGTTTAAACATTTTGCATTAAGCTTTTCACGTAAAATCTCTGCTTGATCTTTCATTCTAGTTGACCCCTATAAGATGATTTACAACTTTTTCAGGAGTTGCATAAATGATGTCATCTGGAACATTTTGACCATTGGTAATGTAAGCAACAGGCTTTTGCCATGAATACATGATGTTAAACATCGATCCAAAAGTAGAAGTTTCGTCTGCCTTCGTTAAAATGATATTGTCTATTTTGACAGTAGAGAATTGCTGATATATTTCTTCCATATCCTTTTGTTTTGCTGTTAATGCCAACACTAGAAATGTCTCCATCCCTTTACTAAAGTCAATAATCTTTTTCAAATCTTCTACATGAAAAGGATTGCGGAAATTTCTCCCAGCAGTATCGATAAAAACAATGTCATAGCTTTCAAATTGTGTCACAGCATGCTGAAAGTCCTCCATCGTATAACAGACTTCAATGGGAACATTTAAGATATTGGCATAGGTCTTCAATTGTTCAATCGCTGCGATGCGATATGTATCCGTTGTAATAAAGGCTACCTTCTTATTGTATTTTAAAATACAGTCAGCAGCCATCTTCGCTAAGGTGGTTGTTTTCCCTACACCTGTTGGCCCGACAACAGTTATGTATTTATTCGTGAATGATAACCCTGAGTATGTCAGATGAGAAATTTTCTTCATCATATAGTCTTTAGCCAACTGCAGCGCCTCAGCGTCCGACTTATTCCCCCCGGTATTTTGCCACCATACTTTCGCATGCGTAACGATCTCATATACTACGGCTTCTTTTACTTCCTGTTTTAATAAGACTTGTTGCATATATTGCAGAGCTTCCGGCAACGGAGGGTTTTCCTTAATATTTCGATCCACGACACTGTTCAGTAATAACTTTAACTCAGAAATTTCTTTATGCAGTTCTGTCGTTTCTTGAACATTCTTAATATCGGCTGTTTTTTCCATTTGTGTATGTGCTTGTTGTACAGGAAGCACTCCCGATTCCTTTTTTAATATAGTCGGCTTTTCATCGAGTGCAGCAATCACTTCAATGCTCTTTTTCTTAAATAATCCAAGAAAACCCTTGGTTTGTATCACTCTTGAATGAAGAATAATAGCTTCATTTCCTAGATCACTACGAATCTGCTTCATGGCTTCCGGCATTGTGGAAGCCTGATATTTTTTTAACTTCATTCTACATTCACCACCCCGACACTTTGAACCTCTACATTTGCTTCGAGCTCATTATAAGACAATATGGGAATCTGCGGAAAATAACGCTCTGTTAATTGACGAATATACATTCTTACAGCAGGCGAACAAAGAATAATAGGAGTTGTCCCCATCAATGATAATTGATCTACCTGTGAAGCAACCGCTTCTAGGATCTTCTGCGATACTGCAGGATCAATGGCCAAATAACTGCCATGTTCCGTTTGCTGAATTCCGTCGGCAATGATCTTTTCAACCTTTCCTGAAACCGTCACAACCTTTAATGATTCATTTGGCTGGCTGTATTGATTTGTAATTTGTCTTGCAAGGGCCTGTCTTGCATACTCAGCTAGTAGATCCGTATCCGATGTAGCCTTCCCAAAATCGGCTAATGTTTCAAAAATAACCGGAAGATTCCGGATTGACACATTTTCTTTTAACAGTTTTGCCAATACCTTTTGTACCTCCCCAACTGACAATGGATTTGGGGTTACTTCTTCGACAAGAATTGGGTAGCCTTCCTTTAAATGATCGATTAACTGCTTAGTTTCCTGGCGTCCTAATAAGTCATGAGCATTCATTTTTATAATTTCCGTAATATGAGTGGAAACCACAGAAGGGGGATCCACGACAGTATAGCCTAAAATTTCAGCATCTTCTTTTGTTTCCTCTGTAATCCATTTCGCCGGCAGCCCAAAGGACGGCTCGATGGTATCAATGCCAAAGATAGCATCATCACCCTCTCCGGGACTCATCGCTAAATAATGATCAAGCAGCAGTTCTCCTCTGGCCATTTCATTTCCTTTAATTTTCAAACGGTATTCATTTGGTTGTAGCTGGATATTATCCCTAATGCGTACAACAGGAATGACTAATCCCAGTTCGATCGCCAATTGTCGGCGAATCATAACGATTCGATCTAGTAGATCACCGCCTTGATTGGTATCGACCAGCGGTATTAATCCGTAGCCAAATTCAAATTCAATCGGATCCATGCTTAATAAAGAAACCACATTTTCCGGACTTTTCAGGTCTGCTGAATCCTGTTCTTCTTCCATTTCTTCAAGTGGCTCTTTATAGCCCACAGGAATTTTCGAGAACCGGTAACCGCCTAGAATGAGGAGTACGGCAATCGGAATGGTTAATACATCATTAATAGGTGTAAATAATCCAAGGGCAAATATGGTTCCTCCTGTAACATAAAGCATCTTTGGAAAGGACAGCAATTGTGATATAATATCCTGTCCCAGGTTGCCGTCAGATGCTGCCCTTGTCACGACAATTCCAGTTGCAGTTGATATAATTAAAGCCGGCACCTGGCTGACGATTCCATCTCCGACTGTCAGCAATGAAAAGTGACTAACCGCATCCGCAAAGGCCATCCCTTGCTGCATCATTCCAATGATAATGCCAAAGATCAGGTTAATCAGGACAATGATAATTCCCGCAATTGCGTCCCCCTTGACAAATTTGCTGGCACCATCCATCGAACCGTAAAAATCAGCCTCCCTGCTCACTTTATCGCGTCTTTCCCTTGCCTGCTGTTCTGAGATCATACCGGCGTTTAAATCGGCATCAATACTCATTTGTTTCCCCGGCATAGCGTCAAGGGTAAACCTTGCCGCAACTTCAGAAACACGCTCCGAACCCTTCGTAATAACAATGAAGTTAATAATGACTAAGATTAAAAAGACAACCATTCCAACCAGAATATTCCCGCCTACTACGAATGAACCGAACGTTTCAACAACACCACCTGCATCTCCATGGGTAAGAATGGCCCGGGTTGTCGAAACATTTAAGCCAAGACGAAATAATGTCAGTAAAAGCAGTAAGGATGGAAAAACGGAAAACTGCAAGGGCTCCGTCATATTCATGGAGGTCAGCAGCACCAGTAGCGCCAATGAAATATTAATAATTAATAAAATACTAAGAAGCCAGGTAGGCAAAGGAATGATAAGCATGGTTACTATCATAATCACTCCAAGAAATACCGATAGTTCTTTTACCGCCATAAAATCCCCTCCTTTCCAGACAGAAATGGAATACTTGCCACTTGCCTTGTCTTAAATAATATTTTTGGTACGGTAAACATAAGCCAATATCTCAGCTACCGCCTTGAAAAACTCCTCCGGAATGGCCTCGCCGATTTCCGCTTGACTGTATAGTGCTCTTGCCAAAGGCCGGTTTTCCACCATTATGACTTGATTTTCTTTGGCAATATATTTAATCTTTTGCGCGACATAATCAACACCTTTTGCTACAACATAGGGGGCATCCAGTTTTTTTTCATCATATTTTAGTGCAATAGCATAGTGCGTAGGATTTGTGATAATTACATCTGCCTTCGGTACCTCCTGCATCATTCTCCGCATTGCCGCTTCCCGTTGTTTCTGCTTGATTTTCGATTTAATTAACGGATCCCCTTCTGAATTTTTAAATTCATCCTTTAGATCCTGCTTTGACATTCGGATATTTTTTTCAAAGTCATACTTTTGATATAAATAATCCAGTAAAGATAGGAAAAGGAGAGCACCACCAGCATATAAACCCATTTGTACCGTTAAATCGGCTAAAACAGCTAATGCTGATCCAATTGTTTTTTGTGAAAGAATTAAAATTTCATCCATTCTGTTCCATAAAACAAGAAAAGTAATCACACCGACGATACTCAACTTCAAAATTGACTTTAAAAATTCAACAACGGAACGAAGGGAAAAAATCCTCTTAAAGCCTTTAATTGGGTCAATTTTTTCTAATTTTATCTGAATGGCCTCAGGCGAAAACAGCATACCTACCTGAAAATAGTTTGCCGCTACGCCGGCAAACAAACCTACTAGCATCACCGGCCCTGCAAGCATTGCCGTCTCCTTCATCATTTCGAGTAATATGCTCTGGACACTTTCCTCTGTTAAATCAAGCAGCATATATTCCTGAAATGAATGTTGAAAAATCGAAAGGATGATTTTTTTTAAATAGGATCCGGCAAATAACAAAAATAAAAATACTGCACAAAGTCCGATGGCGACGTTAACATCATGGCTTTTCGCTACCTGCCCTTTTTTTCTGACATCTTGGCGTTTTTTAGGAGTCGCTTTTTCTGTTCTTTCTCCAGCAAAATATTGCAAATCTAAAGCTAATAGTTTCACTTTTTTTATGGCCCCCCAAACAGAGACATAAGCCCTCTCATCGTTGTAAGCATTGTTTCAAACAGTTTGGAAACAGCTACCATCAAGGTTCCCATTACAATAAGCAGGATAATAAAACTTACGGCAATCTTGATTGGTATTCCAACAACAAAGATATTTAATTGTGGAAAGGTTCTTGCCAAAATTCCAAGAGCCACATCAACCAGAAACAAACTGCCAACTATCGGCAGGGACATCTGCAGCGCGATCATAAACATCGTATTGAAGGAACGAACCACATATTCAGCCACTCCTTTACTTCCAAGTGGCAACCAGCCTTGATCGAGCGGAATAAAACGGTAGCTATAATAAATTCCATCCAAAATTAAATGATGCCCGTTTACCATTAATAGAAAAAACAACGAAATGACATAAAAATATTGACCCATCAAGGGACTTTGCACTCCTGTTTGTGGATCAATGACATTGGCGATAGCAAAACCCATTTGAAAGTCAATAAAACCGCCTGCCACTTGAATAGCTGATAAAATGATATACGCCATTAAACCAATGAGAACTCCAACCAATGCTTCTTTCAAAATTAATAAATAATATGTGCTATTAATCTCTAAAGCTGGTACATCCAACGTAAAATACATAATAAATGATAAAAAAAACCCCAACCCTACTTTAAAGTGTGTCGGAACCGTCCGATAAGAGAATAGAGGCATCATCAGGAAAAAAGAAGTAACCCGAACAAAAATTAGCAAAAAGACCGGAAATTTTGGAATAAAATCAATCATGGTTTATCCTATAAACCTTGTTAAATTAGAGAATATGTCCCCTGCATACGACAGCATATAGCTGAGCATCCAAGGGCCGAAAAACACAATTCCCAGCAGGACCGCTACAATTTTCGGAATAAAGGCTAAGGTTTGCTCCTGAATTTGCGTCGTTGCCTGAAAAATACTGACAATTAATCCCACAACAAGCGCTAATAACAAGAGCGGTCCGGCAATGACCATTACAGCCCATATCCCTTCTTCGGCGATCGAAACCACTGATTCAGGAGTCATTTCTCATTCACCTTCTTAGAAGCTTTCTAAAAGCGATTTAATTACTAAATACCACCCGTCTACCAAAACAAATAACAAAATTTTAAATGGCAGAGAAATCATAACAGGCGGCAGCATCATCATGCCCATTGACATTAGAACACTTGCGACTACCATATCAATGACTAAAAACGGAATAAAAATCATAAAGCCGATCTGAAAGGCTGTTTTCAATTCACTGATGGCATATGCCGGTACCAGTGCTGATAATGGGATATCCTGAATGGATTCCGGAGCATCCGCCTGGACGTAATTAAGAAACAATGCCAAATCCTTTTGTCTTGTGTGGGCACTCATAAACTCTTTAATAGGGACAGATGCCTTTTCATATGCCTGCTCCAGATTAATTTCTTCATTAAATAAAGGAGTTAAGGCTTCTTTATTAATCTCCGAAAAGGTTGGTCCCATGATAAAAAAGGTTAGAAATAATGCCAGCCCAATCAATACTTGATTAGGGGGCATCTGTTGGGTAGCAAGCGCCGATCTGACAAACGATAATACGACAACAATCCGTGTAAAACAAGTCATTAAAATGAGAATACTCGGTGCAAGTGTCAGGACGGTCAGCATTAAAATGAGTTTTACGGATGTCGAAACATTCTCCGGTGAACTGGTATTAAAAAACTCCATGAATTCATTCATTTCTTATCCGTTCCCTCACTTTTCCCCACTTCTTCATATATTTTTTTTCTTTCTTTAGCCAATTCATTCAGCTGCTGCTGCAGCATTGATTGAAACAGTGGCGCAGATTCCTTATGGTTCTGATGCTTTAGCACCTTTTTCTTGATCTTTGCCATGAGTTCATTGGGCTGAACTAACTGATCAAGTTTCTGGTTATATTCGGACAGGATTTGATTGTATTCCTCTACATCCTCTATTTCCTTCAGAAGCTGGACATTTTCGCCAACACCCACAATGAATAATCGCTTTCCGATCCTGATCATTTGAACAGAGCGGTTGGCTCCAAGTGGAACGCCACCTAAATTATCCATTAACTGCGAATTTTTAAGCATAGTACTTTTTTTATTCATGAATTTTAATACTAAATATAGGAGGGCAACAACAAAAATCGTTGCCAGAATCATTTTGATAAAATCCCAAATCGTTAAGCCTACCTTCGTTGTATTCTTAGAGACTGCGGCAGGATTTGCTTGATTACTAGATTGATTATCAGTCCTCTCTTCCCCACCTTGAGATGAAGCCTGCTTTTCTCCGCAAGATGAGGGCTGTTCTATACAATCCTTTACCGTATTGTTCACCTGTTCTGCATATACGTGCGAAGAATAGCTCGGCAGAACAAACAAAAATACCCATCCGATAAAATAAAACAATATTTTCGGCACTTTCCTGCACCCTCTAATTATGAAAGATTCTAATTAAGTGTTTTTGAAATGGCTTCAATGACTCGATCCGCCTGGAAAGGCTTAACAATAAAATCCTTTGCACCTGCCTGTATCGCATCGATTACCATTGCCTGCTGGCCCATGGCTGAACACATAATGACTTTTGCATTTGGATTTATTTGTCTAATCTCTTTTAATGCCGCAATTCCATCCATTTCAGGCATGGTGATATCCATTGTAACGAGATCAGGCTGCAGTTCACGGTATTTTTCAACTGCCTGATGTCCATCCACTGCCTCTCCTACTACTTCATACCCATTTTTAGTTAGGATGTCTTTAATCATCATTCTCATGAATGCTGCATCATCCACGATTAAAATTCGTTTTCCCATTGTTTTCAGTCCTCCGTCAATACAATTCTCTTAATAGGGATTTTTTATCTTAAATGGTTAATACGGTCTGACTTGCTAATAATATCTGTCACCCTCACACCGAAATTTTCATCAATTACAACGACTTCTCCTTTAGCAATCATTCGATTATTCACATAGATGTCGACCGGTTCACCGGCAAGTTTATCAAGCTCAATTATTGCTCCTTGTGTCATGGCCAATATTTCTTTTACCGATCTTTTCGTTCTTCCCAGTTCAACGGTTACTTGTAACGGGATATCTAAAAGCAGCTCCAGATTTCGTACTTCCGTTTCCTGCAGTGTATGAGATTCAAAATTAGAGAATACCGCCGGCTGAATAACAGGCTGGTGTATACTATGCCCGGATGAATAGGCTGAGCCAAAATGCTGCGGTGAACCGGAATTCCACTTCATTTCATCCTGAGTAGCTTGATTTGCTAAATAGCTTGGCTCCTGCATGGAGAAAGCCTGCGACGGAGGAATCTCTTCCCCTTTTTGATCAGGAGCTTGATTTGCCGCTTGATTCTGCTGTCCGTTATCAATTGGCTGAAGCTCCTTCTGCAATGATTCTTGTTCTGCACTATTCTGGAATGATTCCCGGGGGTCAGCCATAGGATTTAACAACTCATTAACTAGGCTTCTGGCAAACTCCACAGGAAGCAACTGCATAATTTTTGAATCAATCAGATTGCCGATTTTTAAGCGGAATGATATTTTCACGAGCATGTCATCATTTGGTATCTTATTCGTTCCCTCACCTTGCGCGACATTCAAGACATCAATTGAAGGTGGCGAAATATCGACTCTTTTATGAAAAATAGTGGACATTGAGGTTGCAGCAGATCCCATCATCTGGTTCATCGCTTCCTGAACAGCGCTAAGCTGGATTTCTCCGAGAATATCAGATGTGATCCTACCATCGCCACCTAGCATAAGATCTGCAATAATCGCTGCATCCTCCTGCTCAATTACTAATAAATTGACTCCAGAAAATCCCTCTGTATAGCTGACCTGTATCGCAACATATGGATGAGGAAATTCTTCGGGAAGCTTGCTTTTTAAAATCAACGAAACAGACGGTGTAGTTATTTCCACCTTTTGATTCAGCAAGGTGGATAACGCTGTCGCAGAACTGCCAAACGATATATTTCCTATCTCTCCTAATGTATCCTTTTCCATTATGGAGAGGTAATCTGTCAGTTCCGAGCTGTCATCTGCTGCACTGTTGTCTGCTGTACCGTCATCAATCGTACCTTTTAATAATGCATCAATTTCATCTTGTGATAGCATTCCATCATTCATTATGGTCACCCCTCCCCTTCCAACTATCTAAAATTTGCAGTGCTAATTTTTTATTATTTTTGCCAGGCTGTCCAACAAATTTAGGAACATTCCCAACTTTAACGAGCAGTGGCTCTTCTATTGACTGATTCAATTCAATGACATCCCCTTTATCTAGCATCAGGAAATCATGAATTGAGATATGCGAGGTTCCAAGCTCTACAGAAATCGGGAGTATGGCATGTTTAATTTGTCCTTCAAGCCTTTTGATTTCTTCAGGTGAGCGTGACTTATTTTCATTCTGCATCCAATAATGGGCTGAAAGCTTGGGAATAATCGGCTCAAGCACCACATGGGGAATACAGATATTGATCATTCCTTTTGTTTCTGAAATCATCGTGTTTAGCGAAATAACAACTACCGTTTCATTTGGGGACACCATCTGGAGAAACTGGGGATTTACTTCAAACTCGGTTAACACCGGGTCAATCTCCGCAATATTTTCCCACGCCTCCTGCAAGTGTTCGCAGACTCTTTCAAAAATGGATGACATAATTTTTGTTTCAATTTCAGTCAAATTATCGATTTTATTAATACTTTCTCCCTTGCCGCCCATCATTCGGTCCATCATGGCATATGCCACATTCGGGTTGACTTCTATAATGACTCTTCCTTCTAATGGCGGCACTTCGAAAACGTTCAAAATTGTCATTTTTGGTATGGAACGGATAAATTCCTCATATGGGATTTGATCCGCGCTCGCTACACTAATCTGCACATATGTTCTCAACTGAGCAGAGAAAAAAGTTGTTAGTAATCTGGCAAAGTTTTCATGGATCCGTGTTAAACTTCTGATTTGATCTTTGGAAAAGCGGAGAGCGCGCTTAAAGTCATACACTTTAACGCGTCTTTCCATCTGTTCTTTTTTTAATTCATCAGCATCCATCTCACCAGTCGATAATGCCGACAATAGGGCGTCTATTTCACTTTGGGAAAGAACATCTCCAGACACCTGTCGCACCCCCCTTGTTTTAGTCTATTGAGATTAATTTGTTTGTTATTGGAGGATGAACTGAGTGATATAAACCTTTTCAACCTTTCCCTCTTGCATAATTTCATTAATTTTTTCTTTTAACTCCTCCTCAAACTTCCTTTGACCTTCTTTCCCTTTTATGGTCTCAGTCGTTTTGTCAGAGAGTTCCAATATAATGATGTTATTGACTTGAAACATTCTATTTTCAAGTTCCTTTTTTGCCTTTTTACTATCTGTTTGAATTTTAAAGGTGATACGGACATATCCATCATTTGCAAGATTCGTTGTAATCTCCGGTATATCCACAGAAACATCCAGTACTTGTTTAATCGTCGGTTCATTTCCCGGCTCTTGGTTCGTGTATTTTAACACAATAACAAGAGCAACAGTTCCTGCAAGGGCGATTGCTACAAGTAACATCATCATGATCATGACAAGTTTATTCTTCATTATCATTCCCCCTTATCTGCTGTCCGAGTAGATTTACCGTTTGATAGAAAGCCATTATCTGCTCAAGTACTTGCGTTTCATGCTCTTTTACTATGTATTTTTTACCATTAGTCAATGTAATGGTCGTATCTGGCAGGCTTTCGATTGTTTCAATGTACAACGCATTTATTATAAAGGGTTTTCCGTTTAATCGCGCTACTTTTATCACTGTTAATTTATAGAGGCTAAAACCCGTTATTATTGGTTATTTCATATTTTTATATGCCAATAGATTCATTTCCAATCCAATAACCATATGTAAATCCTATATCTTCGGACTTAGCCTCCTACCTCCCTTGACCTATCGTTTTAAATTAACCAGTTCCTGCAAAATCTCATCCGAAGTGGTAATAATTCTTGTATTTGCCTGAAAACCGCGCTGAGCAGTAATCATCTCTGTAAATTCCTCTGATAAATCAACATTAGACATTTCTAATGATCCGGCTGCCAAGACTCCTCTTCCTTCTCCGGCTGCGGCAATATCAGCCGTTCCGGAGTTAATCGACTCCTGGAACAGATTGTTGGCGGCTTTTGTTAAACCGGAGGAATTGCTGAATTTAGCTAGTGCGATTTGCCCCAATACAGTAATCTTACCATTGGAATAGACTCCGTTTATTTCCCCCTGTGCACCGATATTGAAGCTTTCCAGCTTTCCTGTTTCATTTCCATTCGGATCCAGATATGCCGTCGTTTCACTTTCGGTTTGGGTTAAATTAGAAAAATCCAATGAAATATCCTTCCCACCAAAGTTCCAAGTAGCCGTGGTAGGGGTGGTTACTGCCGTTCCGCTTGTAAAATCAATAGTAATGGACGGATTTACTGTAGACGCAGGGATCGTGGTGACATCCCAGGCATTATCGCCTGTTTTCTCAAAAACAACTTCGACATTTTGCGGTTTTCCATCAGCACCCACTATTTTGATTTGCTGTGTATAACGATGTTCTTCCCCTGCGATCGTTTTATCCGAAAGATTTCCTGCCAGTTTGATTGTATCTGTCGTGATGGCTGGCAATACGGCATTGACATTGATTACGACATCCCCCAATTGATTGGTTCGATTACCGGCTGCATCGTATTGGAAGGCTTGTACCTTTAAACCATCAGCATTAACTAATGTACCCATATCATCAAGATAAAAGTTGCCGGCACGTGTGTACAAATTAGCTCCACCCTGCCTTACGATAAAATAGCCATCTCCGTCAATCCCAAGATCCAATGAACGGCCTGTCGACTGCAAGCTTGTTGAAGTGTGAATAGTATCTATTGTTGCGAGTGTTGCCCCCAGTCCAATTTGCATCGGGTTTTTACCGCCTCGCCCATTCGTTGCCGCACTGGCTCCGGCAACCGTCTGGCTGATCATATCTTTAAAGGTTACGCGTCCTTTTTTATATCCGAAGGTATTTACGTTAGCGATATTATTGCCAATGACATCTAATTTTGTTTGGAAGTTTTTCATTCCGCTTATTCCTGAATACATTGATCTTAGCATCGTGCGATACTCCTTTCAGATTTAGCTACATCACTCGCTCAGCAGCTTTTAAGGCTTCCATTTTACTCCGGCCCGTTTTTCTCCATTAAAATCGTTCCGCTGATTGATATTGGTAAAAATATATTCGCTGCTTTTTTCCTGTTCATGACGGTAATCGTTGTCTCAGCTTTGGCACTTATGACAAGCGCCATCTCCTAGGAAGATTGACAAAAGAATTCATCTTATCATCCTCCGTATCAGGAAATTTTTATGATCTGCGAAGCAGTCAATGTCGTATGGTTCTCATCATCCAAATGAAAAGAGGCGCTGCCGTTTTTAAAGGAGACAGAATTCACCGTTGCTGTAACTTCTTCTCCATCTGTATTCAGATAGGTCACTGTTTTCCCTATCATCAAACTCGCCTGAAGCATTCCAGACTCTGTCATCATTTGATTGACCTCTGATATATTTGCCGGCCCTAGCTTTGTTCCATCCTCGAGTATAAATTGCACCTCGTCTTCCTTAAATTGAATACCTGTAACTTTTCCACTTCCTTCAATAATTTCGGGTGTGCCGTCATCCGCTATATTAAGCTTATGCCATGTCACCTCTTGGCCAACAAACTGATGGTAGGAAATCAATTGGCTCTGTTTATCCTGCATGACCAATTGATTAATAGACGTATTAATGTTCGACATTTGCTCCAAAGTAGAGAAACTGGCCATTTGGGCGATAAAATCCGTATCATTCATTGGATTCGTCGGGTCTTGATTTTGCAGCTGTGTGATTAATAATTTTAGGAAGTCATCCTTTCCTAATTCCCCTGATCCTGTTTTATTCTTGGATTCTTTATAGTTGGACAATAACAAGGAAGTATCAATTGTATTCGACATTTGTTCCACCTCCTATACTTCCGTACTGATTAATGCCTCTTCAAATTCTAATGAAAATTCTTCTTCCTGCTGGTCTTTATGTTCCTCATTTGTCGGCTGCTCCTGCTCTTTATATTGCCGCGAATCTCTCTGTAATGAGCGTTCCTGCTGATTCATTGACAGTGAAATATCAATCTTATCCAATTGAATATTTTGTAAACTAAAGGCGTTTTTCAAACTTTGCAGTTGTGATTCAAGAATATCTTTAGCCGTACTATTGGTTGCTACGATCCTTGCAATAATCGCAGAATCCTTTTGAATTAGTTCAACCTTTAGCAGTCCGAGATGATCTGGATGCAGTTTGATAAACAATCGTTGTGTACCGCCAGATTTTAACAGCTGGCTGTTGGCTAAGATCTTTTCAAATTGTGCCATCAGCTGTTCTGATGAAACAGGCTGACCTGACTTGTCCAACATCAATACGAGCTGCTCGGTCTTAGACATTTGCTGAAACTGAAGAATACTGCCATTTAACGAACCAAAAGGGACCTGCTTCACCACTGGAGTTTCAGTTATTCCTTCTTCAACCGATAACGCTTGGGGTGTTGACATGGATGATATTTGCCGGTAAGGTATCAAATTCTTTTTTCCCTCTTTGGAAACTGCAGCAAATAAATTCTGTACATAATCCCTGCGGTTGGCCGCCGGCTCCTCTTTTAAAGCTCCTGACAGGACCTGTTCAACTTTTTGCAGAAGATCCTTAAGCGATTGCTGCTCAGTGCCTGACTTTTCAAAGTTTGATAGAAGCTCATAAAGCTTAAGTGATTTAATCATCTCCATAGAATCCTGGTTAACCACCGGTGAAATTTGATCCAGCTTCAAATCCGGCAGCAGTGCTATAAAGGCCAGAAAAGCCTCCTGCCCATTTAATTGATGTAAGCCTTCCGAGAAGCATTGCAACTTTTCCCGGGATATTCCGTCTTCCAAGCCTTCCGTATTTATGGCTGTCAAAAAAGCGCAAAGAGAAGATAGCAATTCTTGTTCGGTCATCCCCAAATAATCTGATATCAATTCGATTTTTTCTAAATCCATATCGGAAAGCATTTCCTGAAATAATTCTTCCCCATTTTCTATTTCTGAAATGTCTTGAGCTCCTATCCATTGAGAAAGTTCGGCTAATTTCCCGTCTGATGCCTGGATTTCTTCTTTCGTTACAGCTTGTGGCTGTTCAGATGGAGAACCTTGAAGACTCCCAGACAACAAATCCGCAAACCCACCTAGTTGCTCCGTTTTTGGATGAACCTTTGCTTTTGCCGATGAATCTGCTGTTCCAAGCAACGTTATCTGCATATATTTCACCCCTTTCAACAATGCCATGATATTAATCCTAGCGAATTGCCTTAATTTATATTGCTATTTTGTGTTAACAAGGAGGTATACTTTGCTGCATCAACAGCATTCATTTGCTCCATAATAGCTGCTAGCGTATCAGATTTCAGATTCGATAATATTTCTAAAGCTTTCTCGTCTTTCATCTGTGCAATAATGGGGGCAGCCTTCTTTGCCGACATGGCTTCATAGGTCTTTACGATCTCTTTAAACTCTCGATTGTGTTCTGACTGCTTTTCACCTAAATCCTCTATTTCCCTCTGCAACTGTTTTTTTTCTAACTCAAGTCCTTCAATTTCTTCATTTTTACTGTTAACTTCTTCCTGAAGTTCAGCGATAGTCTCTCCTCGTACCTTTAATTCAGCATTTAATTTTATGTTTTTCGCTTCATTATCCTTGTTCTTTTGCTCCTTTTCCTGCTCGTCTGAGGATAGGAACGGGATTTTTTCGCTGTATTCCTTCGCTTTGTCCATAACATTCACTCCGGCAACCGTTGCTACAATTAACGCAACGGCAACGGCAAATAGCGAAGGGATGACAATTACGACAAAAAACCACTGCAGTTTACCATACGACTTTTCTTCTTCTAGTTCTTCTTGCCATTTATCTTTCATGTAAATACACCTATACTCCCCGATGTACAAAATGCTGAATCGAGATATCGTCCATATGCTTTGCTTCATCCTGCTTCAACCATTCAAAAAACTCATACTGGCCTTTTTCTTTCATTTTTATATATTTCTTGACTTCAATATTTTTTTGCAGTAGCTTTTCCTGATGAAAATTCATATGGTTTCTGGCATTTATGACGGTTTTTTGATATTGATCAATCGATTTTTGCAGATTAGCAATAAAATGCTGATGATGTCTGATTTCCTGAACAGGTAGACCTGCTTCAAGCCTTTTGGCTTGAAATTCCTCGAGATCTTCCTTTTTCCTCATTAGTTCATACAATTTTTCTGCAACCTGTTCAAATCTTTTAACCGATTCGTTGTATACAGAAAGGGCTTCATCTTTTTCACGTTCTTTTAAAGTCATGATCTTTTCAAACTTAAAATGGAACATCACGAACCTAATCCCCTTTCCCAATTAGTGCAAAAAGTGAGTTTACACTGTTCTCCATCGACATTTTTTCGTGGGTGCCCTGTTTTAAAAAAGAAATGATTTGAGGATATAATTGAATGGCGTCATCAATTTCCTTTGAAGAACCTTTTTTATAGGCACCAATGTTGATTAAATCCTCCGAATTGTAATAGGTACTGAGTTTCTCTCTTAACCTTTCCGCAGCCTTGACATGATCATGTTCAGCAATATTATTCATAACCCTGCTTACGCTTCTTAACACATTAACTGCGGGATACTGCCCTTTATTGGCTAAACTACGATCGAGGACAAAGTGACCGTCCAAGATTCCCCGTACTGTATCCGCAATGGGCTCATTCATATCATCTCCATCAACTAGGACTGTATAGAATGCGGTAATGGAGCCGAGATCATTGGTTCCCGTACGTTCCAACAACCTTGGCAAAATCGCAAATACAGATGGTGTATATCCCTTCGTTGTCGGAGGCTCGCCAACTGCCAGTCCAACTTCCCTTTGCGCCATGGCCACCCTTGTGACAGAATCCATCATCATCATGACATTCAGACCTTTATCACGAAAATACTCGGCAATAGCCGTCGCAGTAAAAGCCCCCTTGATCCGCATTAATGCGGGCTGATCCGAAGTTGCAACCACGACAATGGAACGCTTTAATCCTTCTTCGCCCAAATCCTTCTCGATAAATTCTCTTACCTCTCTTCCCCGTTCTCCTATCAAAGCAATGACATTTAAATCCGCCGTCGTATTTCGTGCAACCATCCCAAGCAACGTACTCTTTCCAACACCGCTCCCGGCAAAGATACCGACCCGCTGACCATTTCCTACCGTTAGTAAACTATCAATCAAGCGAACACCTACTTCAATCGGTTCGGAAATAGGAGGTCGCTTTAACGGATTGGGGGGTGCCTGATCTGTCGGAACAGACAGCAGTCCTTTCGGCAAAAGGGAGCCATCCAACGGTTGCCCGAGGGCATCGACAACATTTCCAATTAAGGCAGGACCTACTTTGATTTCAAGCGGCTTTAACGTCGCTTCAACAAGACTGCCAGGTGCAATATCGTTGACAGATGTATAAGGCATTAAAATAACGTTTTCCTCCCGAAAGCCAACAACTTCCGCCATAATCATTCTTTTTTTTCCATGACCTATATGAATAAAACACAGATCCCCTATTGAACTTTCCGGTCCCTGCGACTCGATCATCAGGCCTATGACCTGCTTAACACGGCCATATCTTTTAAATGAATCGATCCCGTCAATACTGTCTAAAAGCTCCCTTGCCTTCATCATGACTCACTCTCTAGTAATTCAGTTAAGCATTGTTTAATTTCAGATAATTGTGTATCAATGCCTGCGTCAATCCGGCCAATTTCCGATTCAATTACACAGTCTCCCGGCGGCAGTTCCTCGTCCGGATAGATGAACAGATTTGCTTGATGCGAGAATGTTGACAGCAGTTCTTCCTTGTGAGACTGAACATATTCATAATTCTGCGGATGAATGTGAAGCCGAATATCCTGACATTCCTTTATCTCTTTTATCGCCCTTTTCACTAGTGAGAGAAAGCTTCCCTCTTCTTCTATTTTTTCTGCTAATATCTTTTCTGCAATTTTGAGCGATAACTCCAAAATAATCTTTTCCGACGAATCCAGATATGCCATATAATCCGTTTTGGCAACTGCAATAATCTGCTGGGCATCTTTAATTAGCTGCTGATATTCCAAATATCCCTGCTGCTGCCCTTCCTGCCAGCCTGCCTGGTACCCTTCTTCCATGGCCTGGCTAATGAATCTTTCTTTTTCCCTACTCCAGTCATTGCGCTGTTTCTGAATGTCCGCCAAAACGGTATCATATTCTGCTTGTGCCCGGTCTGTTATCTGCTTTGCTTCCATTTTGGCCTCATTCAATATTTCGTCCGGAGTTTTCGCATATTCCTCTTCATGCTTATGTAAGGCTAGTTCGGGTTGTCCGACCATTTTGAGTGTAATCACTTTTTTCTCCGTTTTTTCCGGATATGACCATATTGGTTTTATCAGCCTAGACAATAATATCATCTCCTCCACCGCGGGCTATGACAATTTCACCAGCTTCTTCCAAGCGCCGGATAACAGCAACAATTCTTGATTGGGCTTCTTCTACATCCCGAAGCCGCACCGGTCCAATATATTCAATTTCTTCTTTAAAGGTTTCAACCATACGCGTAGACATATTTTTGAAGATAACCTCTTTTACTTCTTCACTAGAAACCTTTAAAGATAAAAGAAGATCTTCACTTTCACAATCGCGGATAATGCGTTGAATTGCGCGATTATCCAATGTAACGATATCTTCAAAGATAAACATTCTCTTTTTAATTTCTTCTGCAAGCTCGGGATCCTGGATTTCTAAGGCATCCAAAATGGTGCGTTCAGTCGTTCTGTCCACTCCGTTCAGTACTTCCACAACGGCTTCAATCCCGCCGGTTTGTGTATAATCCTGCGTCACGGTTGTCGAGAGCTTTCGTTCAAGTATCTGTTCCACTTCGTTAATGATTTCAGGAGCGGTGCTGTCCATTACCGCAATTCTTCTAGCGATATCCGCCTGCATTTCCTGAGGAAGCTCCGAAAGAATCTGCCCTGCCTGGACAGCATCTAAATAGGAGAGAATGAGAGCAATCGTCTGCGGATGTTCATTTTGAATAAAGTTTAAAATTTGCGTCGGATCTGCCTTTCGGGCAAAGTCAAACGGCCGGATCTGCAAAGAAGATGTGAGCCGGTTTAAGATAACCGATGCTTGTTCTTCACCCAGGGCTTTTTCTAGAACTGTTTTGGCATAGCCTATACCGCCTTGAGCAATATAGTCCTGTGCTAAAGCAATTTGATGAAATTCTTCAACAACTTCCTCTTTTGCTTGAGAGGTCACTTTCTTAACACCGGATATCTCTAATGTCAATTTTTCAATTTCTTCTTCACTTAAATGCTTATAAACAGATGCAGAAACATCTGGACCAAGGGAAATAAGCAAAATAGCTGCTTTTTGCTTCCCGCTTAATTCCTTTTGATCTTTCCTTGCCATTCAATACCCACCTCTTAATTAATCATCAGCAATCCATGTTCGCAAAAGCTTGGCAAATTCTTCTGGTTTTTCCTTTGCCATTTTTTCCAGTTGTTTTTTTCTTATATTGCCTTCTGTTTCGTGACTGATATTTACATCTGGAATTTCGATTGGCTCGGGGGTCTCTGCAAACAAATCTTCCCTCTCATCGTCTTGCTTTCTACGGGAGCGAATCCACAAGAAAATCAATACTCCAATTATCGCTAAAAAGACCCCGCCAATTGCATAAACCCACCAAGGTATTACATTAGACTTTGCTTGAGAAGCGAGAGTTACTTTTCCATTAAACGGCTGAACCGTAATGGCGATCTTCTGCTGAATCTCCTCATCGTTTAACTCTTTGTTTTCATCCTTATCAATTGATGTTCTGATAATGGTAGATAGGATATTTTCGATATCGTCCACACGCTCCCGCGGCAGCGACTTTTTATTATCCGCATCCGGCGGTTCCACCATCACCTGGATACCAATGTCCCTGATTTTATACGGACTTTCTACGATTTCTTTTCGAATTCTGTTCACTTCATAGTTAATGGTCTCGTCAATCTTTTCATAATCACCGTTCCCCGTGTTTCCTTCTAAATATTGAGCACCTGCAGCGTCTGCCGGATTTTCAGGTTCCGGAACCCCACCTGCCTGATTTCCTTCTCCTGTAAAGGTCTCGGTGATTTTTTGAGCGCTGATGGCAATGCCCTTCATATTTTCTTTATCAACCGGGGTCGTCAGGTTTTCTTCACGGTTTTCCTGAGTAAAATCAATATCCGTTGTCACACTGACTACAACTTTCTCCTGACCCATTAAGGTCCCCAGCATACTTTGAACTTGCCGTTGTAGATCCCGTTCGATATTTTTTTTAATCTCCTGTTGATTCACATAAGCAGAACCTGCCAAGTCCTTATTTTCCAAATCAAAATATTCAAAGTTTTGGTTCATAATGACGATATTATCAGTAGGCAGATTAGGTACACTTTTTGACACTAATTGATATAGCGCTTTTATTTGATTTTCTTCAAATTGATGTCCTGGCTTAGTACTAAGTACAATCGATGCGGATGCTTCCTGCGTCTGCTCATTGACAAAAATGCCTTTTTCCGGCAGATTAATCATCACCTTTGCATCGTTAATCCCATCAATCCCTTTGATCAAATTCGCTAATTCAGTTTGCATTGCATCAAGTTTTAATACATTAAATTCATTTTCTGTTGTTCCGATTCCGGCATTTTGGCTAAAAAATGAATAATCAATACTTCCTGACTGTGGAAGTCCTTCTGCCGCCAGTTCAACTTTAAGCGTATCTACAACTTCTTCAGGAACTTTTATCGTTGTTCCCCCATCAACTATTTCAGATTCAATCCCTCTGCCATCAAGATTTTCTTTTATTGAACCTGTTTCAGATGGTGATAGATTACTGTACAGAGGAACCAAAGTTGTCCTCGTCATAAAGAAAGTAATCACCGCAGCAGTAATGATAAAAAGTAACGCTGAAGATACCATTATGATTCGCTGCTTTTTAGAACGGCTAGTCCAATATTCTTTTATTGGAGACACAATTTTCTGTAACGACTCATTCATGATAATCCTCCGGTTATTGTTCTGAATTGCCAGCAGCTAATAACCGCTAAACACTCCTTCGTCAATTCTATTAAACTTGCATTCTCATCATTTCCTGATAAGCTTCAACTGCTTTATTCCGTATCTCTAAGGTTAGCTGAGTGGTGATACTGGCTTTTTGGGCAGCGATCATTACTTGATGTAAATCCACATCTTGTCCAGAGATGAGTTTCTCCGTCAATTTGTCTGACTCAATTTGCGTTTGATTAACCTTCTCAATCGAATCCTTTAGAAACGCAGAGAAACTCTTTTGCGACTCATAAGGAGTAATCGTGGATTGATTTGTTTTTTGTATATTTAAAGAATTTGTCACTGGGGTTAAATATAGATTACTCAATTAGCTCCCACCTCTATTTTCCAATTTCCAGTGCCTTTAACAGCATATTTTTTGAAGCATTAAATACCGTAACATTCGCTTCATACGACCGCGTTGTACTCATTAAATCAACCATTTCCCGCAATGGATCAACATTTGGCATTTGTACATACCCTTCTGCATTCGCATCAGGATGTTCCGGATCATATACTAGCTCAAACGGCGTATCATCCTCGACTATCTTGGTTATCTTCACACCATTACCAGCTGCCTGACGACTGCCAGTATTCATAGCTTTTTGTAACAGACCGGAAAACTCACTTTCCTTCGGTTCCATAACCGCCACTTTACGGCGGTAGGGTACCCATTGGCCATCGACTTGTTTCGCACGAGTTGTATCAGCATTCGCCATATTAGATGAAACGACATCCATCCGAAGACGCTGCGCTGTTAATGCAGAAGCGGTTGTATTCATACTATGAAAAATTGACATTACTTCCCACCCCTTATTACATTTTGTAAAGTTGAAAATTTCCCGTTGATTCTTTCTGTTAGAGCATTATAGTAAATTTGATTATCAGCCAAATCTGCCATTTCCTGGTCAATATCAACACTATTACCATTTTCATTATAGGAAAACTGATTTTTATTAAATATCGTAACAGAGCTTGAAGAATGACTTTGAAATGTGTAATGCCTGCTGTCAGTACGGTTTGCTGTGAATGTTTTTCCTAAGGCATCATTAAAAGCGGATTTAAAGCTGACACCTTTTGCTTTGTAGTTCGGAGTATCGACATTGGCAATATTTTGTGAAATGACTTTTTGTTTGGTTGATGAATAGTTTAGAGCATTTTCAAGGCCCGAAATTGTTCCCGAAAAAAGTTCCATCACGACACCTCTATTTTTATATAATATTATTGGTGACAACTTTTGTTAGAAATTGAAGAATTTAGACAAATATATCATATAGAATTAATTGTAATGAATTTGTAATTACATGTCTATGTTAACCGAAGTATTTTTACCATGACAATAGTACCATTTTCCATTATTTATAGAAAAACTCCTGCCAAATCCGTTGAAATTACAGTATTTTTTAATTTTAATTACGATTTAATCCATTTGTTTTTTTAAATCATCATTAGGTATTAAGTCTTAATGTATTTTTCCATTATACTATTTTTTACCTATTTAAATATTACAATTTTATTTATTTTGACTATTTACTCTATTGTCGTAATCTGTCGTTCTTTATTAAGAACATATTATACTGATATAAGAAACTGATTTTAAAAAAAGACTAACCATAATGGTTAGTCTTTTTGCTGGATTAATTTGTTTTTAATTTTTCCAATTCTAATAAGAACTTATCGTTTAATACTTTAATATAGGTCCCTTTCATTCCTAAGGAACGGGATTCAATCACACCGGCACTTTCTAGTTTACGAAGCGCATTGACAATGACCGAACGAGTAATCCCCACGCGATCGGCAATTTTAGAAGCAACCAACAGGCCCTCATTGCCATTCAACTCTTCAAAAATATGTTCAATAGCTTCTAATTCACTATAGGATAAAGAACTGATGGCCATTTGTACAACCGCTTTGCTACGTGCTTCCCCTTCAATTTCACCGGCCTTTTCATGAAGAATTTCCATTCCGACAACTGTGGCGCCATATTCAGCAAGGAGTAAATCATCATCATCAAATTGTGATTCTAATCTTGAGAGGATAAGTGTTCCTAAACGATCTCCCCCTCCGCTTATTGGTACTACAGTTGTTAAACCACTGACAAAGAGTTCTTTATTTTCAGTTGGAAATGCTGTATATTCACTATCGATTCCAATATTAGGAGTCGTCTCATTAATATTTAACAGATTATTGGTATATTCTTCAGGAAATTGGCGGTCTTCAATCATTTTTTTCATACGCTCGTTCTCAATTTGCTGATTTACCGCATAACCAAGTAATTTCCCACGTCTGCTCAAAACAAATACATTAGAATCAATGACCTCACTCATCGTTTCAGCCATATCTTTAAAGTTTACAGCCTTTCCTGCTGTCTTTTGCAGCATTGCATTAATCTTTCTTGTTTTTGATAGTAAATCCATTCCTTTTT
>NZ_CAMLDX010000009.1 GCF_946478885.1 uncultured Bacillus sp.
TTCGTCCTGAGCCAGGATCAAACTCTCCGATAAAGTGTTTGATTAGCTCATAAAAGTTTGCTGTATAAAACAGCTAGAATTAACGTTGACATTTTTGTTTGTTTAGTTTTCAAAGAGCAATCCGCCGTCAATCGGCGACTTTATTATGTTATCAAATCAGGCTTCGAAAGTCAACAACTTTTTTTCATAGCCTTTCGATAAAAATCACTTCCGTTTTGACAACGGATATAAATATACCATCTTAAATTATAAATAGCAAGACATTTTATAAAAAATATGACTATGTTAAAAAATTTAGTTGGATGTATGGTTCTTCACGCATACCGGGAGCACGTTCAGCTTGTATAATGAGCACGCGGCAATCTCTTTCCTCGGGCTCCAAAGCGGCTCTAACAGTCTGTGTTGCAATAAAAAACAGCCATTACTCCAATTACATTTAGGAGAAATGGCTGTAGTGCTGTTTTAACGCTGGCGCATCAACGGGAATAACAGGACATCACGGATAGATGGCGAATTCGTTAATAGCATAACCAAACGGTCAATCCCAATTCCAAGACCTCCAGTAGGCGGCATACCGTATTCTAATGCTTCAATGAAATCCTCATCCATCTCATGTGCTTCGTCATTTCCCTGTTCACGTTCCTTCAGTTGTGCTTCAAAACGTTGGCGTTGATCGATTGGATCATTTAGTTCAGTAAAAGCATTCGCATGTTCACGACCAACAATAAATAATTCAAAACGATCAGTGAACCGGGGATCCTCTGCGTTTTTCTTAGCAAGAGGAGAGATTTCAACTGGATGACCATAAATAAAGGTCGGCTGAATCAGCTTTTCTTCTACTCTTTGTTCAAAGAATTCATTAACAATATGACCGTATTCCATTGTATCCTTAACTTCAATGCCATGTTCCTTTGCCAATTGTTTTGCTTCTTCGGTTGTCATTTGCTTCCAGAAGTCAACACCGGTATATTTTTTAATGGCATCTACCATATGAAGTCTTTTCCATTGCGGCTTTAAGTCCACTTCATATTCTCCATATTGTACAGTAGTAGTGCCTAATACTTCCTGTGCTATATGGGCAATAAGATTTTCAGTTAATGCCATAATGTCGCGGTAATCGGCATATGCTTCATAAAGTTCAATCATCGTAAACTCAGGATTATGACGGGTTGATACCCCTTCATTACGGAATACACGCCCGATTTCGTATACCTTTTCCAAACCGCCGACTATCAGACGTTTTAAATGAAGTTCAATTGCAATACGCATAAATAATTGCATATCCAAAGCATTATGATGTGTTACAAACGGACGTGCCGCCGCTCCCCCAGCAATGGCATGCATCATTGGAGTTTCTACTTCTAAATAGCCATTTTGATCAAGATAGTTACGCATTGAGCGGATAATCCGACTTCTTGTTACAAAGGTTTCCTTGCTTTCCTGGCTCATAATCAAATCTAAATAGCGTTGACGGTATCTTTGTTCGACGTCTTTAAGGCCATGGAATTTATCGGGCAGTGGACGCAGCGCCTTCGATAAAATTTCAAAGCTTTGCGCCTTAATGGATAACTCACCCATTTTCGTTCTAAATACATGACCGGTAATTCCGACAATATCTCCTAAGTCAGCCATTTTGAAAGCCTCGTACTGTTCAATGCCAACAGCATCCTGACGGACATAGATTTGAATTTGCCCGCTCAAATCCTGAATATGGGCAAAACCGGCTTTTCCTTTACCGCGTTTAGTCATAATTCGACCAGCAACGGTAGCAGCGATATCCTTGCTTTCCAAATCTTCATTTTCCTGCTCGCCAAACGCTTCCAGGATTTCTGAAGCCAAATGAGAACGCTCAAATCTTCTGCCAAACGGGTCCATTCCTAAACTACGTAATTTATCTAGTTTCTCCCTTCTTACTTGCCATTGGTCATTTAATTCTTCATGACTCATTTCTTTCATCTCCTATAATAAATCTGTGTATGTAAACTATCTAAATTATCCGTTTCATTTTTTTTTGCATACTATATCATTTTACACAAACTACTGCTATCGTAAAAGTTTTAATACTAATTTATTTCCGAATACAGCAAAAAACCGCCAGTTTTTCGGACTGACAGTTCTCCTATTCTACTGATGCCAAGCTTTTATTATCCGGCCTGTACTTGTATCGATTGATCTTCTGTTTCCTCTACTAAACCATTCAGTAGCTGAATAAGATCCTCTCTCGTATTACAATCGTTGATTGCATTTCTAGCTTTAGCATTGCCGCGGATTCCTTTCAAATACCAAGCAGCATGCTTACGCATTTCCCTTACAGCAATATGCTCTGATTTTAATTCAATCAATCGGTCCAGATGGAGCAAGCAAACATCGATTTTCTCGCGCACGGATGGTTCTTCCATTAATTCTCCCGTTTCCAGGTATTTTACAGTTCGGTAAATCATCCACGGATTGCCAAGTGCCGCCCTTCCGATCATAACGCCGTCACAACCCGTTTCTTCAAGCATACGCTTCGCGTCCTGCGGTGTTTGCACATCACCGTTTCCAATAATCGGAATTTCAACAGCCTGCTTCACTTCACGGATAATATCCCAGTTGGCTTTGCCTTCATACATCTGTACACGAGTACGGCCGTGAAGAGACACCGCTTTTCCGCCTGCCCGCTGAACTGCCTGGGCGTTACGGACCGCATAGATATGGCCTTCATCCCAGCCCATACGCATCTTAACCGTTACCGGTTTTTCAACAGCATCAACAACTGCCGCAACCATTTCATAAATTTTATCAGGATCTAAAAGCCATTTGGCGCCAGCATCACATTTCGTGATCTTGGGCACCGGGCATCCCATATTAATATCGATAATATCAGCATTTGTATTTTGATCAACAAATTTCGCCGCTTCTACCAGAGACTCCCTTTCCCCTCCAAAAATCTGCAAACTCAACGGTTTCTCCCGTTCATCAATATAAAGCATATTCAATGTCTTTTCGTTTTGATATACAATTCCTTTGTCACTGACCATTTCTGCACAAACCAGCCCGGCGCCAAACTCCTTCACTGTTAACCGAAATGCAGAATTGCATACACCGGCCATCGGAGCTAAAACGACCGGATTCTTCATTTCGATATTGCCAATTTTCAACATTTATCTTTCTCCCTTATGCTTACTCAGCTCATTTTTCCTTCCGGCGGAACCAGCTCATTCTCGCTTATATCCAGTAAATCGACTATTTGCTTAATTAATTGTGTCTCCGGCATTCGATTTCCCCGCTCAATTTCACCAATGACTGAAATCGAAACACCTAATTCCCTTGCAAATCCTTCTTGTGTATAACCTTTTAATTTGCGAAAAGCCCGAATACGTCTTCCCCACTTCTCTGCCTCCATATTCGTACCCCTCCTCTATCAGATAACTCATTCGCCAACTCACACAACGGCTTATGGCTAGTCGTCAAAGTGATGTTTGGACAAATCTCTAATAGCGGTATCACGACAAAGGATCTTTCATGCAGCCGGGGATGAGGAACGATAAGTCTCTCAGATACTATATTTTCATCACTATACAATAAAATGTCAAGGTCGATAGTTCTCGGACCCCATCTGATTTCCCTCTTTCTGCCAAGCAGTTTTTCAATTTCCATACATGCATCCAGTAGTTCAAAGGGAGATAGGTCTGTTTTTACTTGTATCACCATATTTAAAAATAAATCCTGGTCTTCATACCCGACCGGGTCAGTTTCATAAATGGATGAAACATTTACCACTGTCACAGGATACCTTTGTTCTAAATTGTTAATAGCAGATTCCAGATAACCGCTACGGTGGCCGATATTAGATCCTAAAGAAAGAAAGGCCGTTTGCTCCATGCTACTCCCTGCTCCTTTTTATTTCTACGGCAACTGATTGGAAATGCCCTGGTATCGGTGGATCCGGTTTAGTTACCTTTACTATAACGGTCGTGACCTTCCGAAAGCTCTTTAGAATTCGCTCGGCAATTTTCTCTGCTAGGGATTCAATCAAGCGGCACGGCTCCCCTTCTACCACCAATTTACAAATCTCATATAGATCAACATAGCTGACTGATTCCTCCAATTCATCTGTTAAACCGGCATGTTTTAAATCAGCTTCTGCCACTAAGTCAACGATAAAGCGCTGACCAAGCACGTTTTCTTCTGGCAACACTCCATGATATCCATAAAATTGCATTTGATTGACATATATTTTATCCAAAAGCTTCAAACCTTTCCCATCAGAGCATCCATCATTTTTGCCATTCTGCTTATTTCTTTTACATCGTGAACCCTCACGATCTGGCAGCCCTTCTGTATCCCAAAGCACACCGCAGCACCGGTGCCTTCCATCCGCTCATCGACAGGAAGATCCAGCACGGCGCCGATCATTCTCTTTCGGGAAGGTCCCAATAAAACAGGATATCCAAGGGATGTCAAGGTATTAAGGTTCCGCATCATTTCAAGATCTTTAGCTGCATCCTTCGCAAAACCAATACCTGGATCGATTATAATTTGTTCATCCTTCACACCGGCCTTCCTAGCTATTGCGATGCTTTCATACAGATCATTCAAGCAATCGCGAAAAAAGGACTGGTAATTTTCGTTATTGCGGTTATGCTGTAGAATGATCGGAACTGATAATTCAGCTGCTGTCTTTGCCATATCCGGATCCGCTTTGGCCCCCCAAATATCATTAATGATATGTGCCCCAGCCCTTATAGCTTCTTTGGCTGTCTTCGCTTTAAAGGTATCAATTGACAGGACAACCGGAATTTCTCGGGCTATGGCCTCGATTACTGGAATGACCCGTTCAAGTTCCTCTTCTGCTGTAATGGGTGTATATCCCGGACGGGTTGACTCTCCGCCTATATCAATGATATCCGCCCCATACTCGACCAATTCCTTTGCTCGCAGAACGGCACGGTCAAGCTGATTGTATTTACCTCCGTCCGAAAAAGAATCAGGAGTGACATTTAAAACCCCCATGATCAAGGTCTTTTTTCCGTAGTCAAGTGTATACGAGCCGCAGTGAATCATATTATTTTCCATGTTGAATCTCTCCCGTATTCATCGATCAAAGTTCGAATTTTATAATTAATAATAACGTAAACTCATAATCAATGCAAAAAAAGGAGCTATCCCAAAGCAAGGTGTCAGGCATCACAATTCAGTATCCAGTCTGCACTGGATAAAAGAAAAATTGCAGATGTCTGACCCTTATGGGACAGCCCCTTTTCATTTATTTATGATTATTCAACATCAAATTGATATAAGGCAGTACTTAAGTAACGTTCACCATTATCAGGAATAATCGCAACCACTTTTTTGCCTTTTCCGAGCTTTTTAGCAACTTCAAAAGCTGCATGGATCGCAGCGCCAGCTGAAATACCGCCTAGAATTCCTTCCTGACCCGCTACCAGACGCGCAGCACTAAATGCTTGCTCAGTCGTTACTTTAATTACTTCATTATAGACTTCAGTATTTAATACTTCCGGAACAAATCCTGCGCCAATACCTTGGATTTTATGCGGACCCGCTTTACCTTCAGAAAGAACAGGAGAGTCAGAAGGTTCTACGGCATAAATTTGGATATCAGGATACTTTTCTCTTAATACCTCACCAACACCTGTAATCGTACCACCTGTCCCAATTCCGGCAATAAACGCATCTAATCCGTCAGGGAATTGCTCAACAAGCTCTTTACCTGTTGTATTTCGATGAGTTTCAGGGTTTGCTTCATTTTCAAATTGTTGCGGCAAGAAATAGCCATTTTCCTTTGCCAGTTCTTCTGCTTTAGTAATAGCGCCCTTCATTCCTGCAGGTCCAGGAGTTAATACCAATTCTGCACCATATGCGCGAAGTAGATTACGGCGTTCTAAGCTCATTGTTTCAGGCATTACAATAACAGATTTGTAACCTTTCGCTGCGGCAATCCAAGTTAAACCGATTCCGGTATTACCGCTTGTTGGTTCGATAATGGTACCGCCTGGTTTTAAAACACCGCTTTGTTCAGCAGCTTCGATCATTGCTAGGGCGATCCGGTCCTTGACACTGCTTCCTGGATTAAAATATTCTAATTTCAAATATACATCTGCACTGTTGTCATCAACGACTCTATTTAATTTAACTACAGGAGTTTGACCGATTAATTCGGCAACTGAATTTGCTACTTTTGCCATTTATAATTGCACCCTTTCTTAATCCGACTATGTTTATTGGTTTATTCAAATTTATCAAGAATCTCCCCAATTGTCAATCATTTTAATAGGAAAAGTAAAAATTTTCTTTGACCCTATTTTCTAATCAAGTCCAGTCTTTATACCGAAAAAAAGCGGCTTGACTTAGCCACTTTCCATTCATTATAGCCTTTACTTCGATTTCTGCTTTAATTCTTCTAATTCTTCCACCGTAAAAAGATATTTCTCATTACAAAAATGACAATGTGCCTCCGCCTGACCATCTGTATCAATCATATCTTGAATCTCGTCCCGACCAAGCCCGATAATGGCATTTCCAAAGCGTTCCTTCGAGCATGTACATCTAAAGGAAACCGGAACTTTCTCGAGAATTTTAATGTTTTCTTCCCCTAAAATTTCAGATAAAAGCTCTTCAGGAGCTAGACCCTGTTCAATCAGTTTGGATATCGGAGGTATCGTATTCAATCTATTTTCAATTTCTGTAATGGTTTCATCATCCGTTCCCGGCATGAGTTGAACAATAAAGCCCCCGGCTGCCAATATTGAATTGTCAGGGCTCACCAATACACCGACGCCGACAGACGATGGCACCTGTTCAGAGGAAGCAAAATAATAGGTGAAATCCTCGCCGAGTTCTCCCGAGACAAGCGGTACCTGCCCGGTAAAATAATCACGCAGACCTATGTCCTTCACAACGGTCAGCATGCCGTCCGTGCCGACAGCTCGTCTCACATCCAACTTCCCGTGCTCATTCAAGTCAAAATGAACCTGAGGATTGGAAACATATCCTCTGACTTCCCCTTTCGCATTACTATCAGCCAAAATATGTCCAATCGGGCCTCCACCTTCAATTTTGACGGTTATTTTATCCTCTCCTTGAAGCATAGCCCCCATCATGACAGAAGCCGTCATTGCCCTGCCCAGTGCTGCAGAGGCTGTCGGCCATGTCATATGCCGCCTTTGGGCTTCATTTATAGTATCTGTGCTACAGACAGCATATGCACGGATTTGACCGTTATAAGCAAGTGCCTTAATCAAATAATCCCCCATCAATATTCTCCTTTCATGCAAAACTTCACCCTATCTCTTCGCGCTGTCGATATTTCGGTGATAAATAAGCAGAAGTCCCTTTAACGTTAAAAACGGATCTACGATATCTATACAGGATGATTCATCCGCAATAAGCTGTGCCAATCCCCCGGTCGCAATCACAGTCGGATTGACTTTGCATTCAGCCTTTATTCTTTTCACCAATCCTTCAACCTGCCCAACATAGCCATATAAAACGCCCGACTGCATAGCAGCAACCGTATTTTTACCAATGACTCCTTCGGGACGGGTAATTTCAATTCTCGGTAATTTCGAGGCCCTTGTATATAAGGCTTCGGTAGATATATTAATCCCCGGAGCAATCGCACCGCCGATGTACTGCTTATCTTCGTTGATATAGCAATAGGTCGTTGCTGTACCAAAATCAACAATAATAAGTGGGCTGCCGTACTCATGAATAGCGGCAACGGCATTGACAATCCGGTCTGCACCTACCTCCCGCGGATTATCATATTTAATATTTAATCCGGTCTTCGTTCCAGGTCCGACTATCAACGGTTTAACCCCAAAATAATTACGGCACATTCTTTCTAAGGAGGACATAATCGGAGGCACCACGGATGAAATAATGATCCCCTGTATTTTTGAAAAGGATAATCCCTCATAATCAAACAGTGATTTAATCACCATTCCATATTCATCACCTGTTCTATTACGGTTTGTTTCAATCCTCCAATGATGCTTTAAAGCATCTCCATCATATACACCCAATACTAAATTCGTATTCCCCACATCAATAACAAAGATCAACTTTTATTCACCACTTTTTCTATTTTTCAGTTCTGTTATTTACTGCAACATCATACCATAATCGGCAATGATTCGTATATTGAGAAAAAGTGAACAGAAAGCCCTGTATGTTCATTAGTATTTTGTTCAAACGATCTGCTTATTCCTAAAAATAAGATATTTAAAAAGGTGCCCTATTCATGAGCACCTTTTTAACCATTATTTACCTTTCGGAAAATCAGAAGAATTTCCTTCTATTGCATTTGGAATCATATTTCCTGTGATCTCTTCATCATTTTTCTTGCTGATGTTCACTTTGACATCGTTTCCCTGCTCTTCATCCTTCTTCAGCGCCACTTTCCGCTCAGGCAGGGTACCATGGTCAGCCAGATGTCTGATTTGCTCAGCATCCAAAGTTTCCACTTCAAGCAATGTATTAGCAATGACATCAAGCTTATCACGATTTTCTGTCAACACTTTTCGTGCCTTTTCATAGCATTCCTTAATGATTCTTTGGATTTCCAAATCGATTTCATAAGCAATTGCATCTGAATAATTTTGCTCATTATGGAAGTCACGACCAAGGAATACCTGTCCGCCTTGTGCTTGGCCGAACTGAAGCGGTCCAAGCTTATCGCTCATTCCAAATTCAGTAACCATCCTGCGGGCAATACCTGTTGCACGCTGGAAGTCATTATGAGCACCCGTACTTACTTCACCAAATACGATTTCCTCAGAAACACGTCCGCCAAGAAGTCCCACGATTTTATCCAGTAACTCAGGCTTTGTCATAAAGAAACGGTCTTCCTTAGGAAGCATAACAGCGTACCCACCAGCCTGTCCGCGAGGAACGATTGTAACCTTATGGACAATCTCGGCATTATCAAGCATCAACCCAATAACTGTATGCCCAGCTTCATGGAATGCCACAATTTTTCTTTCCTTCTCGGAAATGACACGGCTCTTTTTCGCCGGACCGGCAATCACTCTGTCTGTTGCTTCATCAATGTCTGACATATCGAGTTTTTTCTTATTTCGACGTGCTGCTACAAGTGCCGCTTCATTCAATAGATTTTCCAGATCTGCACCTGAGAAACCAGGTGTCCGCTGTGCAACCGCTTTTAAGTTTACTGATTCATCTAACGGCTTATTACGAGCATGTACCTTTAATACAGCTTCCCGTCCAATAACATCCGGGCGGTCTACCGTAATCTGTCTATCAAAGCGTCCTGGGCGCAGCAAAGCTGGATCCAAAATATCCGGACGGTTTGTTGCGGCAATAATGATAATTCCTTCATTTGCTCCGAAACCATCCATTTCAACGAGCAATTGGTTCAGCGTTTGTTCACGTTCATCATGGCCGCCGCCTAGACCGGCTCCGCGCTGACGTCCAACCGCATCAATTTCATCTATGAAGATGATACAAGGAGCATTCTTCTTTGCTGTTTCAAATAGGTCACGAACACGTGAAGCCCCCACACCGACGAACATTTCAACGAAATCAGAACCGCTTATGGAGAAGAATGGCACTCCTGCTTCTCCTGCTACCGCACGAGCCAAGAGTGTTTTACCTGTTCCCGGAGGTCCCACAAGCAGGACGCCCTTCGGAATTCTCGCTCCAAGTTCGGAAAACTTCCTTGGATCCTTTAAGAATTCAACAACCTCAACCAGTTCTTGCTTTTCTTCATCCGCACCGGCTACATCTTTAAAACGAACTTTCTTCTTTTCTTCATTGTAAAGCTTTGCTTTACTTTTACCGAAGTTCATAACCCTGCTTCCGCCGCCTTGGGCTTGATTTAAAAGGAAGAAGAATAAGATAAAGATGATAATAAAAGGAATGATAGATGTAAAGAAAGTGACCCATCCGCTAGTTTCTTTAGCAGGCAGGATCTTGCGTGACACATCCTTCGCTAAGGACTGAATATTCTCAATCTCACTATCACTATGCGTTACGTAAGTAATAAAATACTGATCATCCTCATATCCTTTAAGCTGTCCGCGAATCTCTAATACACCGCGTTCCGGCTGCATCGTCAAACTCGTAACGTCACCTTTTTCAAGATGCCCGATAAATTGATCATAGCTTATATTTTGTGTTGGCTTGCTTCCGCCATTAAAGAAACTGACAACCCCAATAATGACTAAAAAAATTAATAAATAAAAGATGGTATTACGGAAAATCCGGTTCATCCCTTACCTCCTCCCACGGTCAAGAAACTATAGTGTATAGTAACATAGAAAATCATTCTAATACAAGAAATTACACTTATATATATCAGTTATTTAAACTGCTGTTTTCTATACCAAGAATATAAAATAAATTAATAACTGCTGCTATATACATGCGGTTTTAAGATGCCGATATATGGAAGATTTCGGTATCTTTCTGCATAATCAAGTCCATAACCGACAACAAAGGCATCTGGAACAATGAAACCAGCATAATCTGCCTTTATATCGGCCTTTCTCCCTGATGGTTTATCAAGCAGAGTGACAATTTTGACAGAATTGGCTTTTCGATATTGAAAAAGTTGAACAAGATAGCTGAGCGTCAGCCCACTGTCAATAATATCCTCAACAATAAGAATATCGCGTCCTTCAACAGAGGTATTTAAATCCTTGACAATTTTCACTTCTCCTGAAGATACTGTCGAATGTCCATAGCTGGAAACATCCATAAAATCCATTTCCAGAAAGGTGTCAATTCGTCTGATTAAATCGGCCATAAAAGGCATGGCACCCTTCAATACTCCTACAACCAAAGGAAATCGGCCTTGATATTCCTCTGTTAATTGTGCTCCCAAATCCTTTACTTTATTTTGAATCTCCTCCTCTGATAGTAAAATCTTTTCAATATCATTCTCCATGCTTACGTATTCCTCCTAGAAGTAAATTGCATCTATTTTTCAAACTCTGCCTTTTTATAAGTAAAAAGAAGACATTTTTCCCCTTTTCCATTATCCATTTCCAGACTGGATTTTTTTAATCCCGGAAGCCAAAGGATTTGTTGATTTCCGTTTGTTATGATTGGCCAGTTTTTTCTTTGCTCCACAGGGATTTTCTCATCAATAAAGATAGATTTAATCTTCTTTTTGCCCTCCATGCCTTTAACGCTCATTCGATCTCCCGGCTTCCTTGTCCGAATGATGATTGGTGCAACAGCCATTTCGGAAGCCAGCTTGAATATGTATGGCCCTGATATATCAGGTACTTCATCCGTTTCTTCCAGTATAATGGAGTCTCCATTCGGCAGTATACATTCTCCAGGAGCCGTTAATTCGTAATAGAATTCCTCCACCTCCATTGAAGCAAAACGAAAGCTGCACAACCGGTAAGAGCGAATCACCTTCAGCCCATCCGGAAAATCCAAACTACCTGACGGGCGTGAACCCTCAATCAGGTCGAAAAAATGATCGATATGTGAAGCAGACAGGGATTCCGGCCTTTTTTTGTAAAGATAGTTTAATATTAGTTGAATGGTTCTTCTTTGTAAAGGTACTGCTATGGAAAGAAAAGCGTCGATATCAATCATCACGAAATTCTCTTTCTTTACCTTACATACTGTACTCAATTTTTGCTGGGCTAATTCCTGTAAAAATTCCTCATCTTCTTGAAGCTCTTCGCTAAATCTTTGAAAATGCTCATGAACATGTGGATTTTCATTTTTGAGAAAAGGTACCACATATTTTCGAAATCTATTTCGAAGATACACGTCCTTTTCATTACTGGGATCACGCCGAGGATGTAACTGATAGAAAGCACAATACTGCTCGATTTCATCCCGACTTAGGCATAAAAAGGGTCTGACAATATATCCATTCTGAAACGGTCTGAGAAAAGGAATTCCGGCCCTAGCAGAACCTGAGCTTCCGCGTGTCAGCCTCATCAGCATCGTTTCAATTTGGTCATCTCCATGATGGGCCAATGCTAAATGATCCAGTTGTAATTCCTCCATGATCTCTGTAAAAAACTGATAACGGCATTCCCGAGAGGATACTTGAGAGCTTTTTCCTGTCTTGTCCATATACTCGGGCACATCGATTCTCTTCATCCGGAAGACAATGCCACGCTCCTTGCAAAATGCCTCGACAAATTTTGCTTCATTAAAGGATTCCTGTCCTCTGAACATATGGTCAACATGGGCAACAGCCAGGGTAAAACGATATTTTTTCTGCTGTCGCCACAGATAATGCAGCAATGCTAATGAGTCCGGTCCTCCTGAAACACCAGCAAGCAGTTGCTTCCCCTCTAATGAGAATTTCTTTTCTTTTAAAAAACATTCTACTTTCTCTTCTATCATAGTATGCTCTTCCTTACTATTGCATAAATCGCTCTTTATATTCATATATTCTACTAGTGATTAAGTATCTCCATAAGCATATCATGTTTCTCCTGAACATCCCAAACAAGAACAACCATTTTTCTGTTTTTTTCTGATTAGCTTACATACACCCAACAGTTGTCCGATTTCCTATATAAGCTGTCCAAACAAGTAAATCACATAAAAAGAGAGTACAATGAGAAAGATAATCACAGTCTCCATGAATCCTCTTTTTCTTCCTGCCCTTCTTTGTGAGCGTGATGTACATGCCGCACTGAACGCCTTGGAGGCTTGCGCCTGCCTTACCGCAGATTGTTGCGTAGACTGCTTCTCCTGATTTACTGCCGCCAATAAATCTCTTCGCATTTCCGCAGCGGATTGATAGTGTCCCTGCAGGGCATGCAAGATGACTCCTTCATATTGTTTGAGAGATTTCTTTTGCTTAACCATAGCTGCAAGCTGTTCCATCCCACCCTTGTCTTTCCTAAATCGTTGCGGATAAACCGTATTAATCATGATCATCGCCACAGCAAACAAATCATAGCCAGGGTCAGCTTTACGCGATCCAATGCCCCAGTAACCTCTATCATAAAATTCGGTAAACTCCTTAATTGCCCGACCTTGTAGTGTAGTTCCTCCAACATCAATACAGCGGACCTGAACCGGAGGACCTGTAACAAGCAAATTTTCCGGCTTTAGATCCCCAAATACCCAGCCGCTCTGATGTAGCTTCTCCAAGTCGGATAACAGTTGCAGAAACAATACTGGCAGCCATGCCTGTCCCTTTTGTTCTAAAAAATTTAGCAAATCCGGTCCCTGAATATACTCCATCACATAAAAGGGAACTGTTCCCGTTTTTGTGACCCAATCATCAACATCAAGCAAAGAAGGTCCAAGGGCAGATGCCTGGACCTTTGCAAAGGATTTTAGTACGTTAACCTCGGAGGTAATGGATGCACTGCTATTGCTCATTTTTACCGCAACAGGCTGCCTGTTGCGCTGTGCAAGATAAACCACTCCATTGGCACCGTATCCCAATTCCTTAATAAGGGTGTATCGCTTTTTATGCCATTTCCCTTCAACTAAAGTTCCGGGTGCGGCCTTACACTGATTCCTCATAGAATTCATCATCAGAAAGCAGACTCCTTAATGAACGTTTTTTTCTGAAGTAGCTTAGGGCCTCACTTAAAGCAGGCCCTGTAGGTGTGATTCCGCCTGTAGCCAGCTTCGAGAAGATCCCTGTTAAAGATTCAAGACGCGGTGTCCAATCAAGCAGCTTTTCCGCTTCACAGTTTTTCCCGGGAAATATAAAGACAGAAAATCGATTTTCACCAGACCGAGCGTTTAAGCTTAAGGAGAGATCAAGAAGCGCCTCTTTCACAGTTGGCAGCTTTTCCTTCATACTTGCACTTGTATCAACAAGGATAAGAACCTCCAATTCAACTGTTTCCCCAAGATCGTCCACTACCTCCATGATTTCTCCCCTTTTTTCAGGAGGGAGGTCCTCCATCGTTTGTGATCGTCCGAGGATTTGCTTCAACTCCTGGTTTACCAGCCCCTGCAATGTTTGTGTCATGCCCTTTCTAGTCACCATCTGCACCGTTTGGGATAGATTTTGGGTATATACCATTTGGCTTACACCGCCACCCGACATGGCAATCTCCTCAATCTCCTTCATTCCCTTTTCGTCTATCACATCATGCTCCATTACACCAATCACATTAACAGTAATGCCCTGTTCCCTCGCGAGCGCTGCCATCGCTACCGGATCTTCTCCTTGGTTTGAACATCCATCCGTTATCAATAGGATTTGCTTTAAAGTTCCTTTTTTCAATGGAATTCCCCTCCATAAGTGAATTGTTACCATTTTCGACTGTATAGAGGGGATTTATACATTTGTCAGTTGTTAATCTTTCATCTGATTAAAGCGGCATCGGATTTTGTTTTTGTTAATTCGCTTTCTGTCTATATTTAAGGACAGGAATAGATGCCCATTTAGGAGTATTATGTTTTATTTTTGCAACGACAACGGTCATGTCATCTGCAATTTGACCGGATCGAGAGCGGATAACTTCTTCAATAATTAAATCTGCTACCTCCTGCGGATCCTCGGTCTTCAATTCAGTTATTTTCCGCTTCATCCATATATCATAATTCTCTACATGCTTTGGTCCTTCAAAAACACCATCACTCATCATGATAAGCAAATCACCGGCCTTTAATTGTTCGCTGACCACATCAACCTCCAGTTCACGAATGATTCCCATTGGAAGATTGTTCGCCTGTATTTTTATAACCCGATCTCCTCTTTTAATAAAACTTGGAATGGAGCCAATCTTCAGAAATTTAGTTGAGGCATTCTGCAGGTCGATCATTGCAAGATCCAGCGTAGAGAATATTTCATCTGTCGTTCTTAATGACAGAACAGAATTGACTGATTTAATCGCGACCTTTTCCTCAATCCCTGACTGCAGGATTTTTTGCAACAGCTGCAGCGTTTCCTGACTCTCGATATGGGCTCTCTCCCCATTTCCCATACCGTCACTAATGGCAATGGCATATTTCCCCCCGCCTAGCTCAATCGTGGAATAGCTGTCACCGGAAATCAGCCCGCCATCCTTGGCTGCATGGGCAACACCGGTTTGAATTGTGTAGGTTTTGGCAGAACGAAACGTAACATGATAGATTGTATTTGAATCCGGTGCGTACTCTTCCTTACTCACCAGAATATTTTCACTCAAGATATCTGAAAGCATTGGCGCAATGATTTTTTCACATTCCCCATGCCCTTCATAATCGGGCAGAGTCATCTCGATGTCCACATTTCCCTGTTCAAGACTGTACACATCTACATTATCAATCTCAATCCCGAAATCCTGTAATGCTTCCAGGATTAATTCTTCCTGCCTGTGGTGGTTTTCTCGTTCCCTTTGGATCTCTTTTGCGAAATTCCCCATTACCTCAGAAACACCTAATAATTGATCGGCAACAAGCCGTCTTGATTCCTTTACCTGTTTTTTCAGCTTCTGATTTGCCTGATAAAAAGTTAATTCCTGATCCATCACCTCGATTACTTTTTTTGGTTTAATGCAATGGGACTCAAAATCACGGTATAATTTTTGTGAAATCCCCTCTTCTCTTTGCTCCATTTCAAGCATAATTTGCTTCATATAATCATAGGTTGTACTAAAATTCTTTCCCCAGCATTTATCCTTACGATGACAAAGCTGGCATGTTTTTTCCGTAACATTGCCTAGAAAGTAGTCCAGTTCGCGATCGATATCCTCAAATTCCATTTTTTCATCATGACTGGAAAAACTATCAGACAGCGCCTGAAAGACACTAGAAAATTGTGCTACTCTTTGCGCTGTAACATCTCTCATTTTTCTCATATAGACTTGTTGCTCCTGTGTATGCTCAGCGGTCCCGGGAATATATTTTGCTAGCTTGGAAGTAAGGCTTACTGGGGTAAGGAAGAACAGGATCACTGCCACAGCAGATTCAGAAATAGTTTTCACAAGATTTGCACTGCCATCGCCGTACATCCCAAGCAATAAAGTTGCAATGAACAGACCTACGGCAACACCAATCTTTTGTCCCTCCTTTAAGAGGCCTCCGAGTAAACCAGAAAAGGCCAAAAGACTCATATGAAAAAAACTCGAAATGTTTGCCAAGCTGAAAATCAGGCCAGTGACAACACCAACTGTTGAACCGATAGTGGCTCCAGCAACAAACGCAAAGAGGATGACGAGATAACGGGAAAAGATATGTTCAATGGAAAGATCATATATAGACCAACCGATCGTTCCGGTCATAACGGATGCGAGCAAGATAATGAGACAGACGATTTCTTCCGTTTTTAACGATTGCCTCCTTTTTGTAATCGAGAGCAGCGGGAGGCTTTGCAGAAAGATCAGGGTCAGAATAAAACCTAATCCGGCTTCAACGCCAGACATGAGCAAGTCATACAAGGAGATCGTCTGGTTGTAAAAATATCCCTCTGCCACACTTCCAAGCAGGATAATCGACAACACATAGAACGGGATAATTTTCACTTCATTTTTCAGCCATCTCTTTGTTGCACGGTATACTATTAAGTAGATAACCGTTAACGCAAACGTTGAAACGGCATCCCTGATTGATAGCGTGGCAGCCCCCGCAATCAATCCGACCAGCGCAAGAGGGGCACGGTCCCTTCTGATTAAATAAACAGCAGCAAAGAAAGGAATACTAAATGGAGTTAATTTCGCTAAAATTAAGGCTCGTCCCAGTAAAAATCCAATTAATAAAAGGATATAGCCTTTTTTTAGAAAAATCATTTCGAGTTGGGATTGAATATTTATAAAAGGGTTATCAAACTTCAACTTCGTTTTGCTAAAGTCTACTTGACGAATAGGTTCCATGAAACTCCGCTCTACCTTTTCCACATAGCTTCACTCCCTGTTAAAGATACTGTTGCTGAACATTATAAGGATAAGCCTTCTAAAAGTTTGTCAAAACTTAAGACCACCGTTTGATTTTTGTTCGACGCTATTCACCTAATTTACTAAAAAGGAAACAGGATTATATATCTTATGAGCAAAAAGCAGGGCAGGATTGCAAAAATATCGTTAGATCCCGCGATAAATATATTTTCTTTCCTTCTGATTTATTTTTCTCTCTTTCAGCTTTTCATCGTTATTTTTTAGTGTATTGACACCGCCATAAATTCTTTGTAATATATATATTGTGTCGTTAAATGTCTTACGGCGGTGTAGCTCAGCTGGCTAGAGCGTACGGTTCATACCCGTAAGGTCGGGGGTTCGATCCCCTCCGCCGCTATCACTTAAAAACGAAAGTGCCTTGGCACTTTCTTAGATTGGACTTTCACCAATCAGTCATTAACAGTTTGCTAGGCGTGCAAAACAAAAAAAGAAGCTGTCCCATAAGGTGTCAGGCATCCACAATGGATCAATATCCCGCGCAGATTGCTGCAAAAGGATACAAGATTCTTATTGTGGTGCCTAACACCTTTGCATTCGGGACAGCTTCTTTTTTTGCTGTCAGGTCTTATCTAATGACAAAAAGACAAATCCACCGGAGGATTTGTCTTCAGCAAAGGGAATATAAACGATAAACCCTGCTATGTTTATAAATAAATCAGCAGCAAGTTAACCTCTTCTAGCGCCTCTTCCGCCGCGCTTAGATTCTGTATGACGCTTTAGAGAAGATAAACGATCTTCACTGTCCTTTAAAAAACGAGCCATCTTTGTTTCAAATGTCTCTTTAGGAGCACGGTTATCATTTGATTTTCCATGACGCGGACGCTGAGAGTAACCTCCTCTGGATTCACCACGTTCGCCTCTGTCATGTCTCGCCGTTCTTTCTGATCTTTCCGGGCGCGGGCGGTCTATTGCCTTCTTAATAGAAAGACCTATTTTTCCGTCCTTTTCCACATTAATAATCTTTACAGTTACAACGTCGCCGACTTTCAAATGCTCGTTAATATCCTTTACATAATTGTCTGCGACTTCACTAATGTGAACAAGACCGGTTAAGCCTTCCGGCAGCTCAACAAAAGCTCCAAAATTAGTAATGCCTGTTACCTTTCCTTGTAACTTGCTGCCTACTTCGATTGACATAAAAAGAAATTTCCTCCTTAAAAATATGCAAAATCATACTTACCCTTTATTATACAGAATATAAGAAAGGAGTGCAATAATACCTTTAATCCGTCTTTTTTTCCTTTTCTTCTTCAGGAAGGGTAAAAATAATCTCACCCTTTTCAGATAAGAAGTATTCTTTTCTTGCTAGCTTTGCAATATACTCGTCGTCGTTTAGCTTCACAATCTCATCTTTTAATAAACTTTCTTCACTTTTCAAGGCAACCAGTTCTTTTTCAAGCTGTTCCTTTTCTTCCAGCTTTTTTGCTTCTACCTTATTCTGTGATATCACGGTTGAAACCATAAAAAAAGTAATGACAGCAGCCAGTACAAAAAAAGCAGTCAATCGTCTGATAAGAACCTTTTTTCGTCTTGCAGCATGCAGTTGCCCTTCTTCCTGCTGTATAGCATATTGAGTTTTCAGCTTAGCGATTGATTGCTTTTTTAACGCACCCATCTGCAGTCCCCCTTACTAGTCTATTTTTTCATTTATTCTTCCAGGTATGGTAATAATTCTTTAGTGAGACTAATTTTCCTGCTAATTTATTATATAACTTCTCGACCGTTTTTTTAAAACTTTTCGGGATAAATTTCCAAAAAAGCAACAGCAGCCATTGTAATGGTTTCAATATCATTTTCAATATAAACAAAACGCATTTAAGCAGCCATATGACGGCAGCGAACAGACCTTTTCCAAGACTAATGATAATGGCAATCACGGTCGTGATCAATATATATATCGGCTTATAAATCAACAAGTTAATAAGTCTTACAAGAGAACGGAGCACAAAAATGCAGAATTTTATCATTTTTTCAAGACATTTTAAATACCACTGCTTAAATAAGCCCTGATAGGCGGCAAACCCGCAGAATAACGCGATAAAGATATAGAACCGCAGTTCACCCTGATTGACTTGAAATAACGCATAGAAAACGAGCAAGCCCTGTACTGCCATGAATAGGATATCGTTAAAAAAGACAATCCAGCTTTTCCTCTTTCTTCGCTGCAGAAATCGATTATACGTATCAAGCACAGCACCAAAGAAAACTCCCATGCTGATCATGGCCAGCATGGTTGCAAATTGTGTACTGAGGGTCATCGGAACAACTTGCTAAAGAATCCTTTAGCCTTATCTCCTGTTTGTTCATCAATATAAACCAGGTCAAATACCTTCCCTTTGATGGAAACAATCCCCCTGTCCACATCAAGGTTCTTCATCTGCAAATTTTCCCCTTTTATCGCTAAAAATCCCATTACGGTTTCCAATAAAAATTCCTCATTATCAAAGCTCTCTACCTGCTTAACTCCAGTAATCTCCAATGTTTTTCTGCCCTTCATGATCACATCGTGCTCTTGGACAGTCTTAGTCGAATTTGTATCGTAATACTGACTCATCCTTATCCCCTCGCAATCAATTGTACAACCTGTTTGTACATGTTATGAGAAGCTGTGGGAATCTAGAACACGAAAAGGCGGAGATAGCGTTTATTCAACACCCGCTGTATACTAGGACTCTACCGAAATTCTTTCATCCTTAAGAGTAGTGTACATTTCAGCTGCCTCTTCTTTTCTTGATGTTTCCTTAATGCTGTCAATTCTTACTGTGACGATTCTTTGACCGAAACGTACTGTCAGCTCGTCGCCGACTTTTACATTCGTGCTTGCCTTCGCTTGGACACCATTCACGAGGATTCGGCCTTGATCCGAAACTTCTTTGGCCAATGTCCGGCGTTTGATTAATCTCGATACCTTTAAAAATTTATCTAACCTCATTCTCGTTCCCCTCCACATTTAAGTTTCGCTTTTTTTGGCTTCCTCCCAAAAAGAGTCAAGTTCATCCAGTGTATATTCCGCAAAGCTCCTGCCGCTCTCCTTTACCTTTGCTTCAATATAATGAAAACGGCGGACAAACTTCTGATTTGTCATAAATAAAGCCTCATCGGGATTGATCTTATAATACCTGGCAACATTGACGAGGGCAAATAGAAGATCGCCAAATTCTCTGACAGCCCCTTCAGATCTCTCACCCTGAAGTTCCGTCTCAAACTCGGTGATTTCCTCCTTCACCTTTTCCCATGCTCCATGAACATCTGGCCAATCAAATCCTACCTTCGCCGCTTTTTTTTGCAACTCAAAGGCACGAATGAGGTTTGGAAGCGATAAACCTACCTCATTTAATATCGAGGCTGGCCGCTCTCCCTTTTCCTCTTCCTTAATTTCCTGCCAGTTTCTTACGACTTCCTCAGCTGTTTCTGCTGTGCTTCCGCTGCCAAATACATGCGGATGACGACGAACCATTTTTTCTGAAAGACCTTCAATGACGTCCTCGATCTTAAAATACCCATCATCCTCTCCAATCTGTGCATGAAGTAGCACCTGGAGCAGCACATCTCCCAGTTCCTCAATAAGATGATCGTCATCCTGTTCGTCAATGGCTTCAATCACCTCGTATGTTTCCTCAATCAAATACTTCTTCAGCGACTGATGCGTCTGTTTTCTATCCCACGGACAGCCGTCAGGACTCCTTAATGTTGCAATGATCTCTCGCAGTTTCCCAAAATCCTTATATAATATCTGTTCATCCGCGACAGGCGGAATGTAAACAGACGTTAAATTATTTAATTCAGCCTCACGATCCAATTCAAACAACGAAACCTTACGAATCTGCTCATCCTTGCTTCCCGCAGCTGTGACAATATAAACCCCATAATCAAAAGGCAGCTTCTCCATAAAGATTAGCTTCACATTGGAGGCTATGAATGCATCATAGACCTGACCAATAACGATATGCTGACGAAGCTGAATCTCCTCTGCCTTTAATTCCGTCGCATCCAGCAACTGGAAGCCTTCAATCGGATCGATTTTCAGAGAGGCAAACAGATCATCCAAAAAGCTTTGCCCAGCCTTTATTTCAATCTCCGTTCTTGTTTCAGGACCTTTTTCAAGAAGAAGCTGCACCGTTTTCTCAGCAACAAGCGGATGCCCCGGAACGCCATAAATGATCTCCTCGTCTGCTTGATTCGCTAATAGAATTTGACAAATTTCTTCATAAACCGCTTCAAACTGATCATGCTTTTCATAAATTTCATCAAAAGAACTAAATTGAAACCCTTCCTGCTCCAGCTCTGCCACAACAGGATGCTCCTTTGTCCGCAGAAAAACAGGTCTTCCACTTTTCAGCAATTTATAGATACCGAGTGGCAGCTGATCCAAGTCTCCTGCTCCCAGCCCTACGATGATGATTTTTTTCATAGACACTTCATCTCCCTTTTTTTTTCGGTAAAAATATCATGAGCTTACTGCCGAACGGTAATAGAGACAGCTCTTCTTCCTTAAATATATTTCCTCTAAAAATAAGGATAAGATAGGCAGCTCCACCAAGAAAGACAGCAGAAAGCGCTTGGAACCCTGCCATTAAACGTAATGAATATCCTGCTTCATAAATAAAATCTGTCAATAACAAAAATAATCTTAAGACAACCGTCATCACGATGGCAGACAGGCTGACGGTCAGATAAAATTGTTTGCTGATCCTTGCTATACCAATAACGGTACGCAGCTTTATCGTTAATAAGATTAAGATAAACAGAAAAGCCAGGATGGAAGAGAATGCCGCTCCCATAATCCCATATTTGCCGATAAGAAGAATATTGCCTCCATATTTCACAGCAAATGAACAGAGAATCACAAGAGCAGGATAAACCGTTTTGCCAAGGCCCTGCAAAATGGCGGTGATCGTCATCACTACGGAACCGAGAAGAATGACCGAACTAAATACGGCCAATACCTTCGAGCCATTTGTGTTTTCAAACAGCAGAATATTCGTCGGGTCCATAATATTCCATAACCCCATTGTCGCTCCTGTACCTACAAGGATACTGACTTTAAGCGCGGATTCGATTTTTTCTTTTAAAAAGACCACATTTCTTTGCAGCTTTTCCTTTGTAATCAATGGGACTAAGGATAAGGACATGGAGGTCGCCACTACGGTTCCAAGTTGAATGAGCGGCTGCCCCCGATCATATACCCCTTTTAATTCTTTGGCTTCTTCCATTCCGATGCCGGACTGGACTAAAAGTGAATATAGATTTAAAGAGTCAGCCAATTGAATAATCACAAGTAGCATACTGCTGATACAGATCGGCAGTCCGTCCATAAAGAGTGTTTTCAACACTGCCTTGCTTTGCCCCTTCTGCGAAGTCCCTGCCGGAGGGATATCCCACCGGCTTCGCAACCAATAAAGCAGTAAAATGGCGACTGACACCAATCCCCCTGTAATGGATCCGAACACCGCTCCACTTCCCACAGTATAAAGTGAATAGGAGTGCTTCATTAAAATGAAGGAAGCAAATAAAATGGTCATAACCCTGATAAATTGCTCACCAATCTGGGAAATAGCCGTAGGCGTCATATTGCTGTTCCCCTGAAAAAATCCCCTGAGCAGTGAAACAATCGGCATAAATAAAAATACCCAGGCAGCCATCCTTAAAAGCGGGGCAAGCTGTGGATCATTCATATGCCCCGCGATCCAATCTGCACCGTAATAAAGAACTGTAAAGCTCACTAAACCGACACCCAGTAAGAAGAGGCTTGATACCTTCAGCAATTGCCGCACATTGCCTTGTTTTCCACGAGCTACTTCCTCTGCATATAATTTTGAAATAACAAGCGGAAATCCATAGGTGGATAAAGCGACAGCAATCCCGTAAAAAGGATATATTTGCTGATATATGTAAAAACCGACATCCCCGACAATATTTTGAAACGGAATTCGGTAAAAAGCACTTAAAATTTTTGTCAAAAGAGCCGCGATTGTCAGGATCAGTGTTCCCTTAAATAAATCCTTTGTCTGATCATTGGACATGATTGCGATAGCCCCTTCCGGAATGTTAAAGTCCAAAGTATTATAGCATATATTTACACCCCAGAAAGTGAATTTAACGAAAAGGAAAAGAGACAGCGGATAGCTGCCTCTTTCTCAGATAAATAAGCCTTTGAACAACGTCTTTCAAGCGATTCCTTTAAGATTCCATCTGGCGGGCAAGAAAACCGGCGGCTGTCTCAACAGCCTTTTGCTCAACCTCGCCTAGTGTTCCATCCTTAGAATAAATAATAACGGCACCAATCGGATCTCCGTTAGCAATAATCGGCCCGATTGTATAGGAAGAAATCTCTTCTTGGTTTCCTTCTGCTAAAGAAGTTTCACCATGCTGATTAATCAGAATCGAATTTCGATCCTCCATTGTTTTCTCAACCAGTTCACTGATTCCTTTGTTTAAATAGTCTCTCTTGGAGCCACCTGCAAGGGCGATATAGGAATCTCTGTCACATATAAGTACCGGATTTCCAAGGCTATCATACAAAGCTTCGGCATACTCCTTCGCAAAATCACCTAATTCACTAATCGGGGAATATTTCTTTAAAATCACTTCTCCATCACGGTCTACGAATATCTCCAAAGGGTCCCCCTCACGAATTCGCAAGGTTCTGCGGATCTCCTTTGGGATAACTACACGACCTAAATCATCGATTCGACGAACAATTCCAGTTGCTTTCATTCAACGTTGCCTCTCTTTCATCTGATGATTTGATTCATGTGGCAATGATTCATATTCCTCAATATGTAACCTTCGCCATATTTGAACTTAGTATCTTTCATATGGAAACTTCTATACACATACTGATACTTTTTCTTATTGGGATTATTAATTCCATATTAGGATAAAAATTCCAAAAATGTTATTGAAGGTTTATGATACCGGTGTTGCACCATCTTCTTGTGTTTCATAGAGACCCCGTAGAATTTCGTTGATGGCCTTGAGCCAGATATCGAGCTCGACCTTCTTAATATGAAGAACCATTTTCAGCCTTTTGCCTTCCATTCCAAGACCGACCATCCGACCGTATTGATTACTTAATTTAACGACTCGCTGACCGTCAATGCTGCCGCTGGTTTGCTCAGACATTAAAATGGTTACTTCATCCTTGACCTGCTTTATGCTTTCCACACCAACGAGTAACGCAAATACTTTAATCTCAGCAATTTTAAATAAATAGGCAACTTCCTCCGGATATTCACCAAAACGGTCAATCATTTCTTCCTCAAGCTCTTTAATATCCTGAAGATCTTTTACTCCACGAAAACGTTTATACATTTCAATTTTTTGCTGCCCATCCGAAATATACAGGTCAGGAATATAAGCATCGATATCCAGGTCAATTTCAATCGTAGCCGGTTTGGCTTCATCAGGAGTTCCTCTTTTTTCCTCAATTGCTTCCTTCAGCATCTGTGAATAAAGGTCAAATCCGACAGAATCAATAAATCCATGCTGCTGCGCCCCAAGCAGATTTCCCGCTCCGCGGATGGATAAATCACGCATGGCAATTTTGAAGCCTGATCCCAGCTCGGTAAACTCTTTAATGGCCTGCAGCCGTTTTTCTGCAACCTCCGTCAAAACCTTGTCTTTTCGATACGTAAAATAGGCATATGCCACCCGATTGGAGCGCCCAACCCGCCCGCGCAGCTGATAGAGCTGGGAAAGACCCATTCGATCAGCATCAATGACAATCAAGGTATTAACGTTTGGAATGTCCACCCCTGTTTCGATGATCGTTGTGCTTACGAGAACATCGTACTCTCCTTCAAGAAAGCTGAGCATGGAGGATTCAAGTTCATTCTCGCTCATCCGTCCATGAGCAAACGTTACCTTTGCATCCGGAACAAGTATAGAGATTTCCTCTGCCTTGCGTTCAATATCTTCAATTCGATTATAGAGGAAATATACCTGCCCTTCTCTTGCCAGCTCACGTTCAATCGCCTCTCTAATGAGCTCACCATTATACTCCATGACATAGGTTTGAACCGGGAAACGATTTTCCGGCGGTGTCTCAATAACCGACAAATCACGTACCCCCAGCATGGACATGTGCAAGGTACGCGGAATCGGCGTAGCCGTTAATGTCAGCACATCGACATTAGTCTTTAATTTTTTTATTTTTTCTTTATGGCTGACCCCGAAACGCTGCTCCTCGTCAATAATCAGCAAGCCAAGATCATGGTAGACAATCTCTTTGGACAACAGTCGATGGGTACCAATTACAATATCAAGCGTTCCGTTTTTCAAGCCTTTAATCGTTTCCGTTTGCTGCTTTCTCGTCCGAAAACGACTGAGCAGGCTAATTTTCACCGGATAATCTTGGAATCGCTCCTGCAATGTTTGATAATGCTGCTGTGCCAGGATTGTAGTCGGAACAAGAATCGCCACCTGTTTCCCGTCCGCAACTGCCTTAAAGGCTGCACGGATTGCTACTTCTGTTTTTCCATAGCCCACGTCACCGCATAATAGACGGTCCATCGGACGTTCTTTTTCCATATCTTTCTTGATTTCATGGATCGAGCGAATCTGATCCTCTGTCTCTTCATAAGGAAAGGCCGCTTCAAAATCGCGCTGCATTTCCCCATCTGGACTGAAGGCGTATCCTACTGCTGCTTCGCGTTCTGCATAAAGCTTAATTAAGTCCTCTGCAATATCCTCCACAGAAGATTGGACTTTTTTCTTCACTTTTTTCCAATCATTGCCGCCCAGCTTATAAATCTTCGGTTCTTTCCCCTCTGAGCCGACATACTTTTGCACAAGATTGATTTGTTCTACCGGGACATACAATTTATCCGATCCCTGATAGCGAATATGAAGATAATCTTTATGAACACCATTGATGACTAACGTTTCAATCCCAAGATATTTTCCTATCCCATGATTGACATGTACAACATAATCGCCGACATTTAACTCAGAATAGCTCTTTATTCTTTCAGCGTTTGACAGCTTTTGTCTGTTGCGCTGCGTCTTTTTTGCTCTCTTTGTAAACAGTTCTTCTTCTGTTACAACTGTTATTTTTTGGATAGGCAATTCAAAGCCTGTCAGCAGATCGCCCTTAATAATTTGCACCTTGCCGGGTAATAATTCTGCTCCGCTCATTACATCTGCATCAATATCATAATCCTGTAATACGCGTTCGAGTTTTTTTATCCGTTCTTCATCAGAACCAAGAAATAGGATAGCATAATGCCCCTTTTTCCAACGATCAATTTCTCCCTTCAGTACATTCATCTGGCCATGAAAGTTCTGCATTTGTTTACAGTTAATATTTATAATATTCTGTGGATTCGTATTAGGTACATGCCGCAAAAATAAAGATAAATATACGAGCGGTAGCTTAGACTGGGAGAATAATTCTTGTACGTTATGAGACAGCTTAATTTCGTGAATGATATTTCCCTCTGCCAGTAAATTTGTATACCATTCCGCTTCCTCTCTTTCAAGCGATTCATTCATTTCTTGAACACGGCTAATCTCATCGATAAAAAGAACGGTATTCTTCGGAAAATAGTCTAGTAAACTACTAGCATGCTCCGGATTGAGGGATAAATATTTAAATAGCCCCTCAGGCTTTTGCCCATTTCTCAGCAACTCAAGCTCATGGGTAATATTTTGCAGAAGCTGTGCCTTTGCTTTTTCATCCTTGACTACTTTTAAGCTGGCTTGCAAACCCTCCTCAAGCTTATCAGCTAACATCATTAACTGATCGTTCTTGAATGGGATTTCCGTCGCCGGTCCAATCGACAGCTCTTTACGCCTTTCAATCGAACGCTGGTTCTCTAACAAAAAGCTACGAATGGATTCTACTTCGGTATCGAATAATTCAATTCTGACAGGATTTGGTTCAGTCAGCGGGTAAATATCAAGAATTCCGCCTCTTACACTGAATTCTCCAGGAGCGGTAATCATCTCTGTCCGCACATACCCCATTTCAATGAGAAGCTTCAAGTGCTCTTCTACATTAATTTCTTTCCCCAGCTTGTAGGTCACCTGATACTTTTTCCAAACAGCAGGCGATGGAAACATTCTTCTCATCCCGGCAATCGGTACAATCGTAATCCCTTTTTTCTGAAGGCACAGCCGATTCAAAACCTCAATACGCTGCGCTCTCAATTCAGGACTTGCAATACTGATTTCAGCACCGATCAATTCGTTGGCCGGATACAAAAACACATTATTTTCCCCAATAATATGGGTCAGATCATCAAAAAGCTTTTGTGCCTGTAATAAATTATGTGTGATAATGACAACTGATTTTTTCGTTTTTTCATATATTGAGGAGAGAAACAGTGTTCTAGCAGATCCAGATAACCCTGTAACAAGTTGTTCTCTTAATCCTCCCTCAATCCCTGCAATGATACTCAAGCTATCTTCCTGTTGATGAAAAAAGTGCTTTAATCCTTTCAATGCGGTCCCTCCCTCCAAAATTCGTCTTTTTATTTATTCCTTTATATGATAATGGAAATACCAGCTGAACTGTTCCACTTGTTTGGATAGCAGTTTTAGCCGACATCCACATTTTAGATTACGTACAAAAACCTATAATGGTTATTTCTTCAAAAAACTATCTTGCAAAAATAATGGTGTCGCAAACAAATGAAAACAGAAAAATGCTTTGGACAAGACTCCAAAGCGTTTAATGAATTAAAAAGTCATTTTGGTAATATTCGGGGTTTTTCCGAAGTGATTCCTGACAATCCTCACATATTGATTTAATATACAAATCTCCATTCTCATTATAAGTGATCATTTCCTGCCTTTCTTCATCGTTCAGTTTATCAAAACCGAGACGTTCTGCCTCTATTGAGGCTTGATCAATGGTTCCTAATTTCACTCCACAATGCCGACAATGGTAATGAATAGCCATGCCATTTCCTCCTAATAACACGAATCCAGCATAGCACCTGAAACGAATGCGCGAAAACAGCAATAGACATACTCTCTCCATACTTCGTCATGATTTACAGCCCGAAACAGGTACTGATGCTTATTTAATAATGTTATTATTACCTGAAATTGTGGAAATCATTCGATTAATTATACTTATTCATTACTTGTAAAAAAGGCTTATGAATCCATTCTATGCAAGCATCTGCACTTCGTTCAACAGCTTCCTCGATTTCAGCCAATTCTTCCTGCGAAAAACGGCCAAGTACATAATCGGTAATCTCCATCCCATTCGAAGGACGGTTAATACCGACACGGATGCGATTGAATGCCTGTGTTCCTAAATGAGCAATGGTTGATTTGATGCCGTTATGTCCTCCAGCACTTCCTTTTTGTCGTAGCCGGATTCTGCCGGCCGGCAAATCCAAATCGTCATAAATCACCAGCAGGTCCTCTGTATCGATTTGATAGAAATCTATAATAGCTCGGATTGACTCCCCAGATAGATTCATATACGTTAAAGGCTTCAATAAGAGAACTTTCTCCCCTTCAATATGCCCCATTCCAAATAATCCTTTAAACTTTGCCTGATCCAATTGTATATTCAATTTTTCCGCTATCTTATCAACGACAATAAAACCAATATTATGTCTTGTTTTTTCATACTGTTTCCCGGGGTTACCCAGGCCAACGATTAGTTTCATTCTCTCCCACCCTTAAAGCGTTTGCAAAGGTTAGCCCGCAGGGGGATGCGATATTATATCAGCAGATGGGGTTTTTTTCCCTTCCTATCTACCCCCCTTGCTCAGCCGGGCTTCAAATTTTTTCTGATGGCAGTTTTTTTATGCTTCGCCTTCTTGTGTCTCTCTTCCCTCAAGGTTTTCAGGAGAGGCCTTACTTTGTGTTTCTCCTGTACTGATTTCCACTTCCTGGCGTGGCGGAAGAATAGAACAAATAACCTCATCTTCATCATGATCAATATGATATGGCTGATTTCCGCTAATATCCTTAACAGTTATTGTTTCCGCCACCTGTAAATGGGTGACATCCACCTCAATGGAAGAAGGAATATTATTCGGTGTCGCTGTAATCAGCATCTCATGCAGTGATTGCTGCATGACACCACCGTCTTTTACTCCGGCAGCCTCTCCCGTTAATACAACCCTTACAGTTGCATTGACTTCCTTTGACAGATCCACCGCAAGAAAATCAATATGCACCAATTCTCTTTTCAGCGGATCGGCTTGATAGTCAGTTAAGATAACATTTCTCTTCTGCCCTTCAACATCAAGTGAAATAACACCATTTCGACCAACATCCTTTATGGTCTTTAGCAAATCAGACTCATTCAAATAAATCGGTTTATTTTCGGACTGAGACCCGTAAACAACCGCAGGAATATGACCTTCTTTACGTAATTTTCTCAGCTCTGAACGACGGAATTCCTTTCGTTCCTTTGCCTGTAAAACTGCATTCATGTTTTTGTCCCCTTCCATTTTTGCTTAAAGTCTTATTGCTGCGTGTCAGCATAAGATAGAGGCTGGCCGGACAGGTATGAAAAACCGGCGCAAAACCGATTTCTCCTTCCAATACTCGTAAAGATTTTCCAAAGAAAACCTGTAGCCCTCTATTTATAAGTACCCTTAAACAGGAAGAATTAAACATGAAAGTTTCCCTGTAAAAGCCTATGCATGTAAGGCTTGCTGTAGTAGCAAGCCTTATTAGAATCATAGATTAATCAAACAAAATGCTGACGGATTGTTCTTCATGAACACGAATGATGGCTTCTGCGATAAGTGATGCAATCGACAGATTTTTAATTTTGCTTATTTGTTTTTCATCAGGTAACGCAATGGAATTCGTCACAACCAGTTCTTTAATCTTAGAATTCTCAATCCGTTCAATCGCCGGTCCGGACAGTACCGGGTGTGTACAACAAGCATACACCTCTTTGGCACCATTTTCCACCAATGCGCTGGCTGCCAATGTGATGGTTCCCGCGGTATCAATAATATCGTCGATGATGATACACACCTTTCCGTCGACATTCCCTACGATATTCATGACTTCCGCAACATTCGGTCTTGGACGGCGTTTATCAATGATCGCAATTGGAGCCTTTAATCTTTCAGCTAATTTTCTCGCTCTTGTTACACCGCCGTGGTCAGGTGAAACGACACAAATATCGCCACCAAAATCACGATTCTTAAAGTGCTCTGACAGAATGGTCACAGCCATTAAGTGATCGATAGGAATATCAAAGAATCCCTGTATTTGCGGTGCATGCAGATCCAGTGTAATCATGCGGGTCGCACCAGCAGTTTCAAGCAGATTCGCTACTAATTTTGCCGTAATCGGCTCGCGCGCACGTGCTTTTCTGTCCTGGCGTGCATATCCATAATAAGGCATAACGACACAAATTGTCTTCGCAGATGCTCTTTTCAGGGCATCAAGCATAATTAATAGCTCCATTAAATGTTCATTGATCGGAGTGTTGGTTGACTGAATCACAAATACATCACAGCCGCGGATGCTTTCTTCAATATTGATTTGAATCTCCCCGTCACTAAAACGACTAACAGAACATTTTCCCAGTTCTACACCGATATTTTGAGCTATTTCTGCAGCAAGTGCTCTGTTGGAATTTAGTGAGAACACCTTTAAATTTGGATCTAAGTACTGATTAGACATGTTGACCTCCAGTTGCTTATTTATTGATATTTAGTTTTTGTACATAATTCTCTTTATTTACCTGCCGCGCGCGGGCAAGCGCGAGAGCGTCCCCAGGGACATTCTCCGTGATCGTTGAACCTGCTGCTACATAGGCGCCTTCTCCGACTGTAACAGGGGCAATCAAATTAGAATTGCAGCCGATGAATACTCCATCCTCGATTTTCGTTAAATATTTATTTTTTCCATCGTAATTCACCGTGATAGAACCGCAGCCGATATTTACATTGCTTCCAACCTCAGCATCTCCAATATAGCTTAAATGCGATGCCTTGCTTCCTTTTCCAAAGACAGCCTTTTTAATTTCAACAAAGTTGCCGATCTTCACATCATCCAAAATTTTGGATTGCGGACGAATATGGGCAAAAGGACCAATATGAACATTCAATCCGATTTGACTATTGAATGCAGCCGATTGGCGGATAACGGTTGCATCACCTATCAGGCAATCCATGATTTCACTGTTTGGTCCGATTTGGCAGTCCGAACCGATGATTGATTTTCCGCCAATCACAGTTCCCGGCATGACGACAGTATCAGCCCCAATTTCAACCTCTGAACCGATATAGGTAGTCAGCGGATCCATAATGGTTACCCCATTCTGCATATGTTGCCGGTTAATTCGCTGTCTCATGATTCTTTCCGCTTCAGCAAGAGCCATTCTGTCATTGACCCCCAGTGTTTCCTCAAAATCGCCTGTTTGGAAGGCCGAAACGACATTACCTTTGTTTTTCAGAATTTCGATAACATCCGGCAAATAATACTCGCCCTGTACATTATCATTGGTCACTTCATTTAACGCTTCAAATAAAGCTTGATTATCAAAGCAATACGTACCTGTATTTATTTCACAAATTAATCGCTCTTCCTGTGACGCATCTTTGTGTTCAACTATTTTTTCAACTAGGCCTGTTTCATTTCTTACAATGCGGCCATATCCTGTTGGGTCAAGAGCCTGTGCAGTTAATACCGTTACCTTAGCACCTTGTTCTTCATGATGCTTGAAAAGAGCCTCCATCGTTTCAGCTTTCATAAGCGGTGTATCCCCGCAAACAACAAGCACAGTCCCTTGTTTATTGCTTAATAGTTCCTTAGCCTGCAATACTGCATGACCTGTACCAAGCTGCTTTTCCTGAAGTACATATTGGCATTGCTCGCCAAGCTCTGCCTTTACTTTCTCCGCACCATGACCAATAACAGTGACAATTTGTTCGATATTAAGCTTTGTGATTTGATCCATCACATGTTGTACCATCGGTTTTCCGCAAACAGGGTGAAGAACTTTATAAAGCTTTGACTTCATTCTCGTCCCCTGGCCTGCTGCTAAAACCACTGCATAACGAGTAAGCATGAATTGGCCTCCAATTACCTTTTTATCCAATAAAATATTATCTTAAATACCTTGCTATTTCAAGGTAAGAAAAAGAGGGAATTTTTTTTAAAAAAGAAGAAAAGAGGATAAAGGCCTGTAAACATTGGGAGAGAAGGATAATCGTTAATATTTTTCAGGCAGGAGAAATAGGTCCATTCTTTGTTTCCTGACATAAAAAAGAGCCTTGCTTATTGAAGAAGGCTCTTGATGTTATTCTTTTATGCCTACGAAGCCCCAGCTTCTTCAAATTCCACTTCTACTTCACCTAAACGGTGGTACTCTGTCAACACTGCTTCTTGAATTTTACCACGTGTTCCGGAGTTAATTGGGTGGGCGATATCGCGAAATTCACCATCTGGTGTACGTTTACTAGGCATGGCAACAAACAAGCCATTGTTCCCATCAATAACGCGAATATCATGAACGACAAACTCGTTATCTAACGTAATAGATGCGATGGCTCTCATGCGTCCATCCGTATTCACACGGCGTAATCTTACGTCAGTTACTTCCATTTTTTGTTCACCACCTTTACGTAATTTTACTTTTTCTAGTTTAATTAATTCAACGGAATTTTCCTTTCTCCTGCTTAATAATTAAAATTTTTGGAAAAAAATAGACAAAACAATGAATTCTGAAAATAAATATCATTTAAAAGCTTTATAAGGTAATTAACATGAAAAAAACGCCCGTTATTATTTAACGAGCGCAATTACTTCAATTTCCACTAAAGCATCTTTAGGCAGACGAGCTACCTCTACACATGATCTTGCTGGTTTATGTGAGCTGAAATATTCCCCGTAAACCTCATTGACTGTTCCGAAATCGTTCATATCCTTAATAAATACCGTTGCTTTTACTACTGTTTCAAGCGATGCTCCTGCTTCTTTTAAAACAGCCTGAAGATTTTTAAATACTTGGTGTGTCTGTTCTTTTACACTTCCATTGACCATAACACCTTCAGCCGTTAATGGAATCTGGCCGGAACTGAAAAACAAATTATTAACGGTCAGTCCTTGTGAATATGGTCCAATCGCTGCAGGAGCCTCTTTTGTACTTACTACTCGCATTATGTAATACCCTCCGCTCTCCTTATTTATCTCTCACCATCATTCGATGTGTGAGATCATGTGTTTAATTATAAGATAAGCATCACTTTTCTGAAAAGTAATTTCCCTCACACATTTTGATTTGTTTTTGCTTTAAATCCACGTCTTTCAGCCTGATTAACGAAAGGTACTCATCAACCAGACGTCCTTCAGCCTGTTCTGCCTCGACTAATACCGCAATCCCCACAACATTGGTCCGGAACTCTTCAAGCATATTGACCATGCCGTTTACCGTACCGCCCGCCTTCATAAAATCATCCACAATAAGCACGTTCAAATCCGCATCTAAGCTTCTTTTAGACAGAGACATTGTTTGGATTCGATTCGTCGAGCCAGAAACATAATTGATGCTGACTGTCGGTCCCTCCGTGACGATGCTATCGCGGCGGACAATCACAACAGGAACATTTAAATAATTTGCAACAGAATAGGCTAGAGGAATCCCTTTTGTCGCTATCGTCATGACAACATCAACCGGTGTAGTGCAGTATTTAGAGGCAATCATCCGCCCAACTTTCTGCACAATGGACGGGTCACCTAAAATATCTGTCATATACAAGTATCCTCCAGGAAGAAGTCTGGCGGGGCTTGTCATTTTTTCACAAAGTTGATGAATAAACTGCCTTGCTTCTTCAATATTTTCCTGAACCTGATACTTTACTCCGCCTGCCGCACCCGAAACCGTTTGCAGAGTCCCAATTCCCCTTGCTTCAAAAACTTCCTTAATGATGGCTAAATCCTCACTGATAGAGGATTTAGCGGAACTGTACCGCTCTGCAAAAAACGTAAGGGGGACTAGTTTTCTAGGATGTTTTAATAAATAATCTGTCATATCTATCAGCCGTTCACTTCTGCGAAATTTCACTGTTCACCCTCCCTTAAAACCGAATAATTTAAGGTTAATATAACACCAATATACGGTTTTAATCAAGAGTCTCTTGCTCTCCCAGTATCCTTACAGCAAATACCTGATCACAAAATCCTCTCAGCCCATTATACACCCTCTGCATTCTCGAATCATGCTGAATCAGCCCGAAAACCGTCGGACCGCTTCCGCTCATTAATACGGCATCGGCACCAAAACGTTTTATCTGTTCCTTGATTAAGGAAACCTCTGGATGTAGCTTAAAAGTAACATCCTCCAGTACATTTCCAAGATTTGAGCATACCCCTGCAAAGTCGTTCTTTTCGATCGCTTCAATCATTTTCTTTGTATCAGGGTGCCGGATCCCATTTAAGCTTAATCGACGATAAACATCTGCTGTCGAAACACCGATGAAGGGTTTTGCCAAAACAACCCAGCAGGTTGGCGGCGGGGATAGCGGCGAAATGATTTCCCCTCTTCCTTTCGCCAGTGCAGTGCCTCCGTACACACAAAAGGATACATCCGAGCCAATCTCCGCTCCCAGTTCAGCTAATTCGTCAAGGTTCAGTCCAAGGTTCCACAGCTTATTTAGCCCCCTCAGAGTAGCTGCAGCATCACTGCTCCCACCAGCTAATCCGGCCGCAACAGGGATATTTTTTTCAATCGTGATGGCAACTCCTTTGTCAACGGAAAACCGTTCCTGAAGCAGCTTGGCTGCCTGATAAGCTAAATTCCGCTGATCATCGGGCACAAAACGGTTATGTGAAAGGATGTGAATCTCCTTTTTGTTCAATAAGGTTAGTTCTAAACGATCTGCTAGATCAATCGTTGTCATAATCATTTCCACTTCATGATATCCATCAGGCCGTTTATACAAAACATCTAAAGACAAATTGATTTTTGCCGGTGCCTTAACTAAAAGCCTCAAAAACTCCACCTACTTTTAAAAATTCAACGACTCCATTTTTTGACCTATTTTACCACAAAATAGCGAAAGTAAGACGTCTCATCCATGATAATCTTTCTACATTCATTAATTTATTATAAAAGGGGTAGATAAAAGGCGGATTTTATGAAGGAAAAAATCCCAAAAAGCTATCTGGAGGGACAGCCTTTTCCAAGGAAAGACATCTTTTAGAAAAACAAGGCTGTCCGAAAAGGTTTTATTCCTTTCAGGACAGCCTCTGCCATAGTGAATTCATTTATTGTTAATCGGTTTTGTTACAAATTAGGGTAACAAAGTGGCACGCAAGAGTTATCTGCGATTATCCAAGAGATTTTGTTCAGCTATCTCAATAGCTCTTTTCACCATATTGCCTGCATCGCGGGCCTTAATTCCTCCCCAGCCTTCTTTCTGAACGACATCATAAAACCCCAGTTCTTTTGCAAGCTCCTCTTTTAATCCTTCAGACATAATACCTCTTTTTCTGCCCATCCTTAACAGCCCCTTTCATCACCATGGCATTAGTTAGTATTGAAAGATTTATACTGTTTATGACGGGGAAATTAAGGCAAATACCAAACAGGAACGCAACTTGCTTTACGATGACTTCATCGTAACAAAAAATAAAACGGCGAACCAGTGCTCACCGTTTAGAACCTTTATTAACTTAAAGCAACCTGTCCTGATGTATCTTCATAGAAGGTAATTTGCACTGTTTCAGTAAGCACATCCGCATAACTATATGAAACACGTTCAAATGCATTCTCCTCTTGATCCAATTCAATTACAAATACAGATGGATAAGTCTCTGCCAGAACCCCTGAACGTTCAATCGTTTTCCGTCTTCCACCATTGGCCTTGAGCAAAAGCCTTTTTCCCAAATTTGAATCAAGTGCTTTCTTAATATCCAATAAAGTTTTTGCCACAACGATCCACCTCACTATGTTAAGTATATAACAATGTTAAAAAAAAGTCAATTAAAAGTATAAATTATAACAGTTTTTAAAAAATAAAGTCAACATATTTTCTTCTACAATTTATCCTTTTTTTCTACAATTTTATGATGCCCTATTTTGTAATAATTATGTATGGCTTTACCAACTTTAAAACACCCCCTGCCGCTTCGTGCGAAGAGATGCTCTAAAATGGTCTCCATAAAATGGGAATGATCTTCAATAAAAGAAAATAAGCCGTTTTATAGCAAAACGACTTATGGCAGTTCACTATTGCTCCCGCTGTTTTTTGGCATTCCTGTTCTAAGAATTCCACGGGTCTCAATTCCGCCCAATCCTTTTTCACCGGTCAATGTATTCCTTAGGACATCCCATACATTGATTCTTTCCATAAATGGGGTGAAGCTGATCTTTGCAACAATATATACCGGATCCAGAGCATGAATATTGACACGGGAAGGAGAACTAGCAAAGTTTGCTCCTGCATAAATCAGCGACTCAAAATGAGACTGGCAAGCTCCTGCAAAAATCACCAATTGATCAAGGCTGGGAATTTTTCTCCTTGCCTCCCTTACCGTTAAACCGAAGTGCTTGGAATGGCGATATGCATTTAAATCATGTATCTCTCCTTTTGATTTAGTGTAAGCATCATGTCCGGTGATGACTAATATATCTGGACGATAATAATCAATCAGCTGTCCGATTCTGCTTGGCATTTCCTTCTCATTGCAATGAATCCCGGTTACCGGAATGCCGATTCTTTCGTAGAGAGCTAAACATTTATTTAAATAAACCGGGTCGCCATCTAAATGAAGTACCTTTCCCGGGATTTGGAAATAATTATAGGATTTTGCATATCCTCCCGTTGATTCGAATTCATGCTTTTCCTGCAGTAAATGAATATCCTGCCGGAATAATTCAAAGGACTGCTCTTCTAAAGAGCGAAACTGCTGCGATTTTTTCTTACGCTCTGTTTGATCAATGCGAACCAGATCCTCATAAGGAGCATCAGCAACCAAACGGAAATCCTCCCCGTACAGGATCGCCTCTTTGCCATTTCTGCCCTCTTTTATATCAATGACCCTAAATAAGATATCACAATTATAAGAGAGTCTCCCAACAATATCCATTTTATTTATGCCCATCGGCGTCACTCCTGCAATTAAATCTTCAAGTTCAAGTCTAAGTCTCTGTCATAAAGTATGCAGAAGTCCATTAATCTGTGCGGAGAATCAATTTAAGGCGCAACGCAAAAAAAACACCCGAAAACGGGTGCTAATGGAAAACAGGATAAAGCGCATCACTCAAGCGGGCAAATTCTGCAATGGACAGGGATTCTCCCCTTCTTCCCGGGTCAATCTCCGCTTGCGCCAATGCCTGCAGAATGGCTGCCTTCCTTTCCTTTCCCTCCGGCAACTGACTTGTTAGATTATTCAGGATCGTTTTTCTCCTTTGAGCAAAGCTCGCTCTAGTAACCGTAAATAAGAAAGCTTCGCTGATAACCGAACAAGGCGGCTCCTTCCTTTTTGTTAGGCGAATCACAGCCGAATCCACGTTAGGCTGCGGCATAAAGACTGTCTTCGGTACAATCATGACCGTCTCCGCCTCCGTATAGTATTGAATGGCAATCGAAAGAGATCCATAATCCTTTGTACCAGGCTTCGCTGAAATTCGATCAGCCACCTCTTTTTGTAGCATGACAACAAATCCACGGAGCGGAAGTTTTTTCTCTAGCAGCTTTAAAATGATTGGCGTCGTTACATAATACGGCAGATTAGCAACGATCATAATATCATCGATTCCAGATAGCTCCTCCTGTATCACCTTAAGAACATCCGCCTTCAGTACATCCTGATGGATAATACGCGTGTTGGGATAGGGAGACAGCGTGTCTTCTAAGATCGGAAGCAGCCTTTGATCAATTTCAAATGCAACAACCTTTTTGCACCTCTTCGCCAGCTGCTCAGTTAATGCCCCGATTCCTGGACCTATTTCAATTGCAGCCGATTCCTCTGTCAATTGGGCATAGTCCACAATGTTGCGCAGAATATTAGTGTCAATAAGAAAATTCTGTCCAAGGCTCTTTTTGAAGGAAAATCCGTATTTATCTAAAATAGCCCTTGTCCTGATCGGTGTCGCAATATCCTTATACATTACCTTCCTGCTCCTCCTCACGAATCAATTGAACAGCATGGGCAAAATCCTCCCGCTTGATTTGGAAAACCATTAGTCTTTTGTGAAGCTGTTTTCCATTTGTATAACCAATTTTCAGAATTCTTCCCAATTGTTCCCTGCGCCACTTTGCCCCGTCGCCGCCGATTAATCCGGCATCTATTAAATCCTCGTTTGTGATTATTTCAGGGGTATTCTCCTGCATTAACTGTGCATTCTTTAATGCCCTTCTGATCGTTTCAGCTGAAGCGTGCTCCACTCCTACTCCTCTTCCATGCTTATGTAAGGCCTCTGCCTTTGGAATAAAGGCATGCTTGCAACCTGGTACCTGCTGTGCAATCGTATGGCGGATTTTTTGACCGGGATAATCCGGATCCGTTAAAATAATGACTCCCCTCGTTTGCTGTGCAAGTCTAATTTTTTCGATCGTCTCCCCATTGATGGCCGAGCCGTTTGTTTCAATCGTATCAGCCGTAACCGCATGATTGATAGCCGTCGTATCATCCTTGCCCTCAACGACAATAATTTCCTTGATTTTCATTAAAGCCTCCAAATTTTTTTCATAAAAACGAAACCTTTTTGTCCTTTGAAACGTCTATATCATATAAAAGCAAAAATACCTTGTCTAGCGGTAAAGCTGCCCTGGACGCTGCAGTTTTTTAGCGCAGGGAAGAACAGTGTGTTCGCTTAGACAGCAGATATTTCCTACCTAAGAAAATTTATTTATCCCGCTGTACTATTTTTATTTACAGCCGCCGATGGAATGCTTTGCTACCAGCCTGGATTTAGATTGTCAGCCGATGTTGCGGCTTTAACGGTTAAAAAAAAAGCTGGCATTCTTTCCCTAAAAACTAACAGCTCTATTATTATAGCGCAATCCAGAAAAAAAGAAAAAAAGAGCTATTCCAAAAACAAAGGTGTCAAGCACCACAAAACAGTATCTAGTATCCCTCTGCATTTAATTTGCACGGAATATAGATCCCTTGTGGATGCTTGACACCTTATGGGACAGCCCCCTAAACTGATTTATTCAAGAACTTTAATTTTAACGGTTCTGCGCCCCCAGCGGTATGCCTCTGCTTTCGAGGCAATAAAGACATCAATCTTATTTCCTTTAATGGCTCCGCCTGTATCTGCAGCAAGCGCATAGCCGTATCCATCTACATAAACCTTACTGCCTAGAGGAATAACATTCGGATCGACTGCTACTACCTTTGCAGTTGAGTTTACATGGAGATTAATTCCTGTTTTGGTAATGCCTGAGCATCCGCTACAGCTTGCTGTATAGGCAGTGGCAACCACGTACATTTCTCTTCCCGGCTCATTTTCGCCGCGGGAAGCGACCTGAATCGGCTGCGCTTTCGTACCGACAGCCACAACTTTATCTTGTTTATCTCTAATCATTTGCTCGCTTTTCAGGTTTCGTCCTATTTCGATCCCATTTTCTTTTATAATCTCATATTCCCTTGAAACGAGCCCTTCTTTACCGTCTGTAATAATCTTTTCTATTCCGCTTGGTAAATTTTCATCTCGTTGCGCGACAATTGCGTACCCGATTGGTTCTTCCACTACATCGATGACCTTTTCTACCCGAACAACGTTTATCACGTTATTTTCCATCACTTTTTCCTCTAACATTGGCTCAACCCGGTCCAATTCTGTTAAAGTAACTCCCTGTTGTGTTAAAAAGCCAGCGACCGTAGTCGAAGTTGACCACACTTTCTTCTCAGTCCCGCCATCAAAAAGGGTTACAGGGAAGGCCCTATTCACCATAACATCCATACCTTTTTCCAAAGTAGTTCTGGATTCTGGATATACTCGGTCGTACTCATTCAAAGCAACATTTTGCTCTTCTAATAAATCCTCAACTGTTACTGCTGTTGTCCATACAAATCTTTTTTGGTTATCACTTTCTAATTGCACCTGTTTTGCTGGACTCCAAACAATTTTACTATTGTCCTTAACCTTTGAGTTTAATGAGGGTTGTATATAATCTTTTGAATGAACTGTAATTTCTAATTCATCAAATAATTCTTGAACTGTTGATGTATGTGTTTTAATGACCTGTTCCTGGCCGTTTAATATAAGAGCTACTCTTTTGTTAGTAGCTTCGTAGACCACAAAGCTTAAGACAATGATGGCTGCGATACTACTTGCGATTATAGCCCACTTTTTTATACTCAAAGATTTGAAAAACAGGTTTTTCATATTTTTATACCAAATGAAAAACGCCTCCTTCTCTCTCGGTGATTATATAAACTAATCTGCCGATTTGTCAACCCATGCACTTTTTTTACTCCCCGAGCATAGTCCTAATTATGCTAAAGGAATGTTTTGCGTGTAAAGGAAGACTTATCGACAAATTAATCACACAAGAGGAAGAACGCGTGTTGATTTTATTAGAATTTAATCGGATTAAGGCTGAAAATTACATCATTCGACACCTTTTTTTATCAATTTATGGCGAATAATCTTTTTGCATTTTCCGTTGTAACTTTTGCCACTTCATCCAATGTCAGACTTTTTAGTTCTGCAATTTGCTCTGCCACAAGTTTCACGTAAGCAGGTTCATTTCTTGTTCCTCTAAAAGGATGCGGAGTTAAATACGGGCAGTCCGTTTCAATCAGCAATTTATCCAGCGGAACCTTCTTGGCCACCTCTTTTGGCTTTTTTGCATTTTTAAATGTGACCGGTCCTCCAAGGGAAATATAGAAATTCATGTCAAGGCACTCCATTGCCGTTTCTACACTTCCGCTAAAGCAATGCATGATTCCTCCTACCTCAGAGGCTCCTTCTTCTCGAAGAATTTCAATAATATCATGAGTGGCTTCACGATTATGAATGATGATCGGTAGTTGAACCTTTTTAGCAAGACGGATCTGTTTCCGAAAGACCTCCTGCTGAATGTCCTTAGGTGATTTATCCCAATAATAGTCAAGCCCAATTTCCCCAATGGCCCGTACCTTCGGGTGAGCGGATAATTCCTCGATCCATTGTAAATCTTCTTCTGTCATATCAATCGCATCCACTGGGTGCCATCCGACACTTGCATAAAGAAAATCATATAATTCTACCAGTTCCATTGCTTTTCGGATCGTTGGGCGGTCAAATCCAACCACCATCATCTGCTTTACACCAGCTTCAAGTGCCCTATCAATGACTTCAGAGAGATCCTCCTGATATTGTTCAGCATTTAAGTGGGCATGCGTATCAAACAACATCACGAAACCCCCTTCTTTAACAAATATTATATTTATATTACGTTTCTTTCATTGATGTAACTATATAATAGAAGAAACTCATTTTATGTGACAAATAATACAAAAATAGTTCACGAAAAATGTTTCACGTGAAACATTTTTCTACATTATTTATCAATTCTCGTATAAGCAAAACCCGATAGAACTTATTTTACTTTGGCTCCTAAAGGAAGCGAATCCGGCACAGTGGCTAATGCTAATGCACCATCCTTGCTACCTGCCAAAATCATTCCTTGAGATAATTCCCCTCGCAACTTAACCGGCTTTAAGTTTGTCACACAAATGACTCTTTTCCCAACTAACTCTTCAGGCTTGTAATATTGGGCAATCCCCGAAACAACTTGACGGGATTCATAACCTAGATTTAATTGCAGTTTTAATAGTTTGTCAGCCTTTTTAACTGGTTCTGCGGCTGTTACTTCCGCCACACGGAGATCGACCTTCATAAAATCATCAATCGTAATTTCATCTACTTCAGGAACAGCCTCCACTGCCTCTGCTTTTCCCGTCTTTTCTTCTGTCTTAGGCTGAGTTCCCTGCATTTTTTCCTTAATATAAGTAACCTCTTCCTCAATGTCCAGGCGTGGAAAAATAGGCTCACCCTTTTTAACTTTTGTTCCCTCAGTAATCATTCCGAACTTTTTCATGCTATCCCAAGAAGTAAGTTCCTCTTCCTGAATCCCAAGCTGCTGAAAAATTTGTTTTGGTGCTTGAGTTAAAAACGGCTGTAACATAATTGCAATTCTTCGTAATGTTTCTGCTAAATGTGTCATAACATCCGCAAGCTTTGATTGATTATCTTCGTCCTTCGCCAGCTGCCATGGTTGTGTTTCATCAATATATTTATTTGTCCGACTAACCAACTGCCAAATCGCAGTTAGTGCCACAGAGAATTCCATTTTTTCCATGGCTTCCTCATATTTACCAACAGTTGCTTCATTTACTTCAAGCAATGATTTTTCAAATTCTCCTGTTGATCCTTTATAAACAGGGATCACACCGGAGAAGTACTTATTGATCATCGCAATCGTTCGATTCAGGAGATTTCCTAAATCATTTGCCAGATCAAAGTTCAAACGTTCAACAAACCCTTCCGGCGTAAAAATGCCATCAGCACCAAACGGAACCTCTCTTAATAAATAATAGCGAAGCGCATCTAGGCCGTATCGATCAATTAAGGTCACCGGATCGACTACATTTCCCTTTGATTTAGACATTTTTCCATCCTTCATCAAAAGCCAGCCATGTGCAAATACTTTCTTCGGTAATGGGAGATTCAAAGCCATCAGCATAATCGGCCAATAGATGGTATGGAAGCGGACAATTTCCTTACCAACTAGATGAACGTCTGCCGGCCAATACTTTTTGTATTTTGAATCATTAGCTGTACCATAGCCAAGAGCCGTAATATAGTTCGTTAATGCATCAATCCATACATAAATAACATGCTTTGGATTGCTTGGAATTTTAATTCCCCAGTCAAAGGTTGTCCGAGATACTGCCAGATCTTCAAGACCTGGTTTGATAAAGTTATTAATCATTTCATTTTTTCGTGATTCCGGCTGAATAAACTGCGGATTTTCTTCATAATATTGCAGCAAACGATCTGCATACTTACTTACTTTAAAGAAATAGGACTCCTCTTTCACTCTACCAACCGGTCTGCCACAGTCAGGACAATTTCCTTCCTCATTTAGCTGCAGCTCGGTAAAATAAGATTCGCACGGTGTACAGTACCATCCTTCATATTCACCAAGATAAATATCCCCCTGCGCCAGCAGCTGCTCAAAAATCTTTGCCACTACCTTTGTATGGCGTTCTTCTGTCGTCCGAATAAAATCATCATAAGTAATATCCAATTTTTTCCATAAATCTTGAATTCCAGCAACAATTTCGTCAACATACTGCTGTGGAGTGATTCCTTTTTCCTCTGCCTTTTGCTGTATCTTCTGTCCATGTTCATCCGTTCCTGTTAAATACATAACATCGTAACCGCGGAGGCGTTTATACCTGGCCATCGCATCACCGGCAACCGTTGTATAGGCATGTCCTATATGTAAATTTCCACTTGGATAATAGATAGGAGTGGTTAAATAAAATGTTTTTTTCTTATCTTCTCCCATTATGACTTCCTCCTTTTCATCATCACCGATCTCTCGTTATACACCATACTTCATTATATATCTTTCAAAAGGACTGGCAAATTTTTTATAAAAAATATTTTCGACCGAAAGGTTGATAACGTCAATATAACCTCACATACTACCAAAATATACCTAAAAAACCCAACTAATGCAATATAATGCGAGGAATCCTCCATTTCCTTGTCATTGAATGAATGATGATTTCCAATTAGCTTTTGTAAGATAAAATAAGACCCGTATGATATTGTCGAATTTTGTCATTCGGATAACATTGCCAAAGCATTTCACTTTCCAATTCACTTTATTAATATAATAAAAGGACGCGAAGACTTTTGAGGGATTATATTGAAGATTATCAAATTCACTATGCTCCAATTGGAAAAAGTTACCGATCATTCTTGGAAACAAAATAATTGACGTTTATTGGAAAAATTGTTATTATTATAATCATAAAAAAATTATTGTCGAATAATGACGAATAATTATTAATAGATAGAGAGAGAATTTGCAGATAAGAGAGGAGAAAAACAATGAAATCTACTGGAATTGTCCGTAAGGTTGATGAATTAGGACGGGTAGTTATTCCTATTGAATTAAGGAGAACGCTTGGTATTGCTGAGAAAGACTCATTGGAAATTTATGTGGATGATGACCGTATTATCTTGAAAAAGTATAAGCCTAACATGACTTGCCAAGTTACCGGAGAAGTTTCTGATGATAACCTTGCATTAGCAGGCGGAAGATTAATTCTCAGCCGCGAAGGCGCTGAACTATTAATGAAAGAAATTAAGGAAAATTTTGATCTTTCAAAATAACTAACTGGTGAAAAAAGTGCCCCTCCCATTATGAGATAAGGCACTATTTTTTTTATAGAGAAACGGCTTTAAGAACAGAGTGGTGACGATCCTCAAGTATCGCATAAAAGCCGCACAAGGCTGATTGAACCTTGGCATTATTCCACATGATACAGATGATAGACATCACGCTTATTCTCATTTCGCTCCTTTGCAGTCAGCTTAATCGCTTCCTTCGAGCTCATCCCTTTTTCATGGATGTAATAATCAACATGTTCCGTAACTGATAAATCCTTCCACCATTGTTCCTCATCCCTTGTCGATGCTTCTCCCTGTTCAATAATCAAACAGAACTCCCCTCTGATCTCCTGTTCTATGGCCCACTGAATAAACTCCTTCACCGTCCCGCGGAGAAATTCCTCATATTTCTTTGTTAATTCCCGGCACAATGCGATTTTTCTGTCACCCAATACCTCTTCGATCAGAACCAAGGTTTCTTTTAAGCGATGCGGCGCCTCATATATAATGATCGTTGCCGGAATCGTGGAGAGTTCTTTCAGCTGCTTTCGCTTTTCCTTTTTCTGTCGGTTAAGAAAACCAAAAAAATAAAAAGGCTGTGTCGCAATCCCCGAAGCAATAAGCGCAGTCAAAGCCGCATTTGCCCCTGGAAGCGGAACCACTGTCAATTGTTCCGCAATAGCTGCCGTAACTAATTCAAGACCGGGATCCGATATGGTCGGAAGACCTGCATCACTGATCAGGGCGACTTTTGCCCCGTCCTTTATTAATTGGATAATTTTTCTACCACTCGTCTCCTTATTATGTTCATGATAGCTCATCAATGGGGTATCAATCTCAAAATAATGACAAAGTTTTTTGGAATTTCTCGTATCTTCCGCAGCGATATAATCTGCCTCTTTCAAAGTTCTGATTGCCCGGAAACTCATATCTTCTAAATTGCCAATTGGCGTCGGAACCAGATACAAAATTCCCTTTATTTCTTCGTTCTCAAAGCTTTTCTGCTGCCACATACAAACCCTGCCCTTTAATATATTGCTGTTTCTTATTGCGATCCAACTGCTTAAACGCATACTCTGCCTTTAAGGCTTCACTCTTTGTCGAATATTTTTTTGAAAAAACAAGCTTCACCGGACCTCTTCCGCGGGTATATTTTGCCCCTTTTCCTTCATTATGAAGTCTAACTCTCCGCTCTAAATCATTTGTATAACCGGCATATAAACTGTCATCCCTGCAGGAGACCACATAAAAATAATGCTCATCCTTCCCCATATAAAATAGACCTCATTTCCTCAGTATATTCATTATTATCCTGATAAACGGTCAGAGGCGGGAGAATTTTCAGATCCGCACTACCATTTTTGGTTGCTTCAATTAACAGTGTGTTAGCTTCTTTCCCTGCCTTCGGATAGACAAATTGAACCCTCTTTGGCTCCAGCTTGTATTTCCGCATTAATGTAATCATATCGATCAGCCTACCTGAACGATGAACAAACGCGGCTTTGCCTCCCTGCTTTAATAGCCTGCTTGCCGAACTGACGGCATCTTCCAATGTACAAAGAATTTCATGACGAGCAATCGCTAAATGCGCGTTTTCATTGATTTCTCCCTTGGCAGGCGTCGTAAAATACGGCGGATTACAGGTAACAACATCAAATTGATCATGCCCCAGCTGCACAGGCATTTCCTTTATATCTCCATGGATCATTTGCAGACGGGAGGAGAGGTTATTATACATAATACTGCGCACAGCCATATCATAAAGCCGCTGCTGAATTTCCACGCCTGTTATCGTTCCCTTCGTTCTCTGGCTTAAGAACAAAGGAATGACCCCGTTGCCGCTGCACAGATCAATTAATTTCCCTTTTTGAATCGGGACATAAACAAATTTTGCCAAAAGAACAGCATCAAGGGAAAATGAAAAAACAGAGGGGCTTTGTATAATTCTCATATCCTCTGCCAACAAATAATCAAGCCTTTCATCCCCTTTTAACTCCACCAAGACATTTTTTCTCCCTTCCTCTAATATGCTTTAACTGCATTCTGTTCATTATTGTATATGAATGCTGTAATGGCCACAACTCTCTTGTTCAGCAGTCATGAAAAAACAGACCTTCCAAAATACGAGAAGGCCTGAAGCTACTTTTTATTTAAAAACGATAGACAAAAAATACAATCCCCATCCGTACGCGGGCTGCCAAATTGAAGATTACATATATGAAACCCTTCTTGGTAAAGACGAGCCAGGTTATCATATCCTTCTCCAATTTCAGCCAAGATTTGATCAGATGAATGGGCCTTAGCCGTACCCTTTTTATTCGCTTTTTTTGCCTCTGTATTTTCTGTTCTTTCTCCTAAATGACGCCTTAGATGTTCATTTTCCAGCTTCAGAGAATTATTCTCCTCCAAAAGTTCCGCCACATGCTGCCTTAGCTCCCCAAGCTGCTGATACAACTGCCCGATTTGACTTTCCAAGTTACTTACTGACTCAAAGATTCCTCTTTTATCCACTGATTCCACCTCAATTACTCTGTGGATTGAACAGAAACCGCACCCTCTTTTAAAATTTCATCCAACGTATATTCTAGTACACGTTCATGCTGTGGAATTTCAACCTGGAGCACACGTTCAAGAATATTCAGCCCGACTACTTTTCCATTACCAAGAGGAGTTTCTATCCACTGGCCCAGATCAGGTAATAATTCCTTCGATGATTCATACTCATCATTTTCATATTTCAAACAGCACATTAAGCGACCGCATAACCCGGATATCTTTGTAGGATTCAATGACAAATTTTGATCCTTTGCCATCTTAATAGAAACCGGTTCAAAGTCTCCCAAAAACGTTGAACAGCATAGCATTCTGCCGCATGGACCGATCCCGCCGAGCATTTTGGCTTCATCCCGAACACCGATTTGTCTAAGCTCGATTCTTGTTCGGAAAATCGCGGCTAAATCTTTCACCAGCTCACGGAAATCAACCCTTCCATCCGCCGTAAAGTAAAAAATCACTTTATTGCGATCAAATGTATACTCAACATCTACCAGCTTCATTTCAAGCTGATGCGTACTAACCTTTTCACAGCACACATCATATGCTTCCTTGGCAGCAGCTTTATTTTCCTCAACCATCAGCCGATCCTTTTGATCTGCAATTCGCAACACCTTTTTTAAAGGAAGAACCACATCGTTTTCATCTACCAGCTTCGGTCCGATTACCACTCTGCCGTATTCTACCCCTCTGACTGTTTCGACAATCACGTGTTCATTTTTTTGAATTGGCAGATCTCCGGGATCAAAGTAATATATCTTACCCGCTTTTTTAAAGCGTACACCTACTACATTATACACTTAAGATCCCTCCTGCAATCTTAGAACAAGCTGCTCCATTAACAATTGTGGATTCATGTTAGCTGCAAGCTTCCCCTTTGCCTCTAATATCGCTGTCATTTGTTCTGCTAATTTCCCACCTGACGTTTGTAAAGCAGATTGCTCAAGCAATGAAATTTCACTCACAAAGACAACCTGATCAGGTTTCCCGATCTGTATATATAATAAATCCTTAAATATAAGAAGTAATAAATCTAAACCTTTGTCTACCTGTTCTTTATCCTTAAAATGTAAAAACCATTCCTCCTGCAGTGATACAAGAGCTTCGAGATGGTTTTTCTTAAGAACTGAGAATAATTTTACCACTATCTTTTGTGCTTGTGCAAACCAATCATCTTCATTCAGTGCAACGGCCTCATCTAAATTATTGGTGAGACAGGAAAGGATAGGCGCCTTTTGGTCAGACACTCCCGCTTCGATAAGTTTGCGCATTAAATTCTTGCCGGTCAGCGGCTGAAATGAAAGAGTCTGGCAACGTGATACGATAGTAGGCAGTATCTTTTGAATTTGCTCTGTGACTAGAATGGCAAATGTCTGCTGAAAGGGCTCTTCCAAGAATTTAAGCAGACTGTTCGCTGCATTTACTGTCATGCGATCAGCATGTATAATCATATACAGCTTCTGCCGCGATTCAACCCCGGTCTTTGCGAATTCCTCCTGCAGCATTTGAATTTGCTGCTTTTTGATTGAAAGTCCGTCAGGCTCGAGCAAATGAATGTCCGGATGATTCCCATGATTAATCCTCCTGCAGTTTGTACATTGTTCACATGGTTTGTATCCGGAAACAGGTGACAGACAAAAGAGGCTTTTTGCCAGCAGCATTCCCGCTGCCTTTTTTCCCGTTCCCCTCATCCCTTCAAATAAATAGGCATGTGCCAGCCTGTTCTTTTGCAGGCTGTTTTTAATCATTTTCAGTGCAACAGGCTGAATCTCTTCAAGCTCTTCCCACGTTCTAGACAAATTAATCACTCACCTCTGAAAAGCGAAAGCACCTGAAACAGGCACCTCAGCCAGACACTAATCTAGGTTCACCATTTCGCTTTTGAAATAAGCAAATGTATCTTCATTATACCAGTAATTACACAAAACAAACATCAAAAACAGGGACATCTATTGTTTCTTGCCCGATACGAGTCAGGTATGAGAACTTATTCCTTCTTTTCCAGAAAGAATGCATACTTTTCCTCCGATTTGGAGATTATTTGATAGTACAGCATTTTTTTGGGGGGAAACTAGTGTGATTTTAAATAAAGAACAACTCAGTGTGGAAGCGCACAAGTGTGCATTAAGCCATGACCCTTTTATTAAACGTAAGCCATTTGGCCGTTTCTGGAACGATCATGTGGCCGATATGGAAAAAATACGTACGTTTGTGAACCAGCTGCGGGAAAAGCATTCTTCATGTTCGCAGCCTGCTGAGGAATGGCTTCTAGATAACGCAGAGTTCTTAGAAGAACAAGCTCTTACCATTAAACACGAGTTGACTAAACCGCTGATAGGTTCTTGTCCCCATTTAAGCAAGACTGGGGAACCTAGAATTTTTGCCATTTGCAAGGATTATATCAACTATACGGATGGTCATATAAATATCGATACTTTTCTCTCCTATATCCATGCCTATCAGGAAGTATCTGTACTGAAAATTGCCGAGGTGTGGTCGATCCCAATCATTTTACGGATTGCTCTGATTCACCATCTGGCTGAAATGACAGACGAACTAAAGGTACGCCTCGACGTTTGTAAGAAGGTGGATGATTTGCTTTCAGGCATCCAATCGACGGATTTAAATCCAGAGTACCTGAACCGGGCACTGGAAGAAGCCGGATTGGAAATGCCGCTTGCCGGTTCCATGATTGTGCATTTGGTACGGCATCTACAGGAGCGTGCTGATTATACGGCAACAGTCAGCGAATGGCTCAGCTGCAAATTAGAAAATGGTACGGAAAGCTTGGAGCAGATTCTGTCCTATGAATATCAGCTTCAGTCTTCCTATCAAATGTCTACCGGAAATTTAATCGGGAGCCTGCGCAAGCTTTCGCGGGTCGATTGGCATGAGTTATTTGAGAACATCAGTCTTGTCGAGCAAACATTGAGAAACGAATGTACAGGGGTATATCCCCAATTGGATGTTTCAAGCCGCAGTACGCTACGGAAGCGGATTGAACAGCTGAGTCTCCGCTTAAATTTGCCGGAAAATCTGATTGCCAGCCAGGCTGTGGAATTAGTCGATGAATATGTCAAACAGTTTCCGGAGGAATCCACTGAACAGCTTGGACGTCAAGCATCTGTTGCCTATTATTTATTGGAACCTGTTGGATTAAAGTTCCTAAGACAAGGCTTAAAAAAATGTGGCGAAGGCAAGCCGAGAATGATGCCGGAAACGGGTATTATGCGCCGCTCGACAGAAACATATTTTAATATGTTAATACTTTGTTTTGCGGCTACCCTGGTCGTTTTTTCATTATGGATTTGCTGGGATCGTATCCTGTCACCGCTCCAATGGCTGTTTGTCCTGATTGCTCTTGCGATACCGGCGATGGAGTGGGCCGTCACTGCCGTGCACTGGTTTATTGAACGAGTGAAACGTCCCATACCACTCCTGCGATATGATTTTTCGAAAGGGATCCCAAAGGAGGCAGCCACGATGGTGGCCATTCCTGTCATTTGGTCCTCACAGGAGGAAGTAGAGGAAACAGCAGAGCAACTGGAACTGCACTATTTAGCAAACCGGGACAAAAACCTCCACTTTGCCATTTTAAGCGACTTTAAGGATGCCTTATCGGAAGAGCTCGAACAGGATCATACCGTGGTACAGGCAGCGATTATGGAAATCAAGCGGCTGAATCGAAGCTATCCTGAAAATTCCTTTTATTTATTTCAGCGAAAAAGGCAATGGAATCCAACTGAAAATATTTGGATGGGATGGGAGCGGAAACGCGGTAAATTAGTTGAATTTGTTGAGCTTTTAAAAGGGAAAAAGGATACCAGCTTTACTGTAATAGAAGGCGGAGAAGCGGCACAGCTAAAGAATATCCGCTATATCATTACACTGGATGCCGATACAAAGCTACCGCTTGAAAGCGCTCATCGTATGGTCGGAACGATGCATCTTCCCTTTAACCGGCCTCGTCTAAACAAAACGCAAACAAGAGTTGTTGAGGGCTACGGCATTCTTCAGCCTCGAATTGGAATGAGTCATGAAGCAGCTTCAAAATCCAGATTTGCAGCACTCTGGTCAGGTGATTCAGGTGTGGATCCATATGCCTTTGCAATTTCCGATGCCTATCAGGACGCACTTGGACAGGGCATTTTTACTGGCAAAGGAATCTTTGATGTAGATGTTTTTTATCAGGTGCTTTGTGACAGAATTCCGGATAATCGGGTATTGAGTCATGATTTGCTTGAAGGAGGATTCCTTCGTACAGGCTTGCTTTCCGATATTGATTTAATCGATGATCACCCCGCCAGCTTTCATACCTTTCAAAGGCGGCTTCATCGGTGGGCTCGCGGAGATTGGCAGTTATTATCCTGGCTTTCGCCGAAGGTCTCAAATCGGAGAGGTAAATTATTACCTGTTGACTTATCGATTTTAACTCGCTGGCAGATCACAGACAATTTAAGACGCAGCCTGCTGTCTCCGTCTTTGATCTTGATTCTTTTATTAGCCATGACGATACTACCCGGTTCTCCCGGACGTTGGTTTGCAATCGTGCTCGTTACCTGGTTTCTGCCTGTGCTTCGTCAATTGCTGTCTGTGAAAACGGTTTTCAAGCATACAACAGGTCTGCTGTTCACGCTGGGGCAGGTTTTAGTCGGTCTGATCACTTTGCCCTTTCAAAGCATTCTACTGCTCGATGCTATTGGCCGAACCCTTTACCGCTTATTGATCTCCAAACGGAAACTACTGGAATGGGTTACTTCTGCCGATGCTGAAAGGAACAGCCAAAGAAATGAAGCACCTGTCCTCTTGGGAATGACAAGCGGCTATATCCTTATTCTGTTATTTTTGACGGTCGCCATTTTCAATAGAAATCCTGCCGTTCAAATAACAGGCATCATACTGGCTGTTTTGTGGGCATGCGCTCCATTCATCATCAAATGGCTGAACCAACCCTTTCTTCAGGAGAAGATTTCCTTTTCGGCGGAGGATAAAAAGGATTTGCATGCCTTAGCAAGGCAAATTTGGGACTTTTATGAGGATTATGTCACAGAAGGGGATCATTGGCTGCCTCCTGATAATGTACAAATGGAACCGTACAAGGGAGTCGCACATCGAACATCGCCGACCAATATCGGACTATATCTCTCGTGTACACTGGCAGCAAGGGACTTTGAATTCATTGACACGCCCGGATTAATCGAACGGGCAGAGCGGACCATGAATACGCTGGAAAAAATGGAAAAATGGAAAGGCCATCTTTACAATTGGTACGATACAACAACACTTGCGCCTCTTCCGCCCAAATATGTATCCACCGTAGATTCAGGCAATTTAATCTGTTGCTTGATTACTGTGAAGGAAGGCCTGCTGGAATGGCTCCGACATGATCTGGGACTGGATAAAAGACCACAGGAGCATACAGGTACAGCTCAATCCATGCACATCGCCTTTTCAGAGGAACTGACACCCGTCATTGCTGGCAGCTTCTCACAAAAGCCTGATTCATACTGGCTTGACCGCGGTCTAAATCTGCTGGAGAAAATGGAAAGGTTCATTAAAGATACTAATTTCCAGCCGCTTTATGATCATAAAGCACGGCTGTTCTCTTTAGGCTATCACATTGAGCGCCACGAAAGAGATGAGGTTCTTTATGACTTAATGGCTTCTGAGGCAAGGTCAGCAAGCTTTATTGCCATTGCCCTTGGACAAGTATCTGTTGCCCACTGGAATGCCCTCGGGAGAACGATGGCAAAGAGTGCCAATAAACCGTTATTGCTCTCTTGGTCCGGTACGATGTTTGAGTATTTAATGCCTTGGATCTTTATGCGTACATACCGGAATACCTTATGGGACAGTACCTATAAAGCGGTGGTCGAACGGCAAATAGAATATGCCGGACAAAGAGATGTACCATTTGGGATTTCAGAATCTGGTTATTACGCATTTGATTATCAAATGAACTACCAATACCGGGCATTCGGTGTACCCGGACTCGGATTTAAACGGGGATTGGAGCATGATTTAGTTGTGGCACCCTATGCGACCATTCTGGCTCTCCCTTTTGCGAAAAAACCGGCCCTCCATACACTAAAAAGATTTGAACAGCTGAAGGTACGCGGAAAATATGGATTTTATGAGGCGATGGATTTCACCAAAAGGAGATTGCCAAAGCATAAAGAGTTCATGGTTATCCGCAGTTTCATGGCGCATCATCAGGGCATGAGCCTGTTAACGTTAGCTAACGTACTGCTGCCAAAAAAAATCTATGAACGGTTTCATCGAGATAAACAAATCCAGGCAGCCGAATTATTGCTGCAGGAACGGATGCCAAAGCAACCGAAACTCATTCAGCACCCTGCGATGAATCGGGCTCATAAATCCTTTGAAAAAATGTCACAGAATGTCACACCAATAAGAGAATTTGTCTCGCCGCATTCAAAAATTCCGGCTGTCAACATCCTATCAAACGGAACCTTTACGACTGTCGTATCCAATTCCGGAAGTGGATACAGCCAGTACAAGGACGTCCTTGTATCAAGATGGCGCGAGGATCCGGTGATGGATCCATGGGGCAGCTTTATTTATATCAGGGATATTTCCAAAAATGCGGTATGGTCTCCATCCTATCAGCCAGGTCATATCGATTCGCAAGAACAGCGGGTTCAATTTGGATTAGACCGGGCTGTTTTTATACGAAATGATGGAGAAATTAAAACAACTATGGAAATCAGCGTTTCCCCTGAATGGAATGCAGAGGTCCGCCGGATTTCTCTGCTGAATAACAGCGGGGAAACAAAGGTACTCGAGGTAACGACCTTTGTTGAGCTGGCGTTATCGCAACCGATTGCTGATGCAGCTCATACTGCATTCAGCAAGCTTTTTATTCGGACTGATTTCGATCCGGAGTCAGAGTGCCTAATCGCGAGCCGCAGACCGCGTGAGGTGAAAGGACGTACCCTTTGGTCCGCCCACTCCCTTATAATCAATGGAGATACCCTCGGTTCAATTGAATTTGAAACTGATCGGTCCAGCTTTATCGGACGCGGATATTCCCTGGCTGAGCCGCAAGGAATCCGCAGCCGCCTTCGGGGTCAAACCGGTTCTGTCGCCGACCCTGCCTTTATCATGAGACGCCGTATCAGCATCGACCCAGGAGAGCAGGTGCAATTAATAGCTATAACCACTGCAGCGGATACCTGTGATGAGGCGATAGATATAGTGCGGACTTTTAAAGTTGAACAGTCTGTTGACCGCACGTTCCAAATGGCCTGGAATCGGGTTCAAATTGAGCTGCACAATCTGCAGCTAAGCAGCAAGGAAGGCGTTGAATTCCAAGAGCTTGCCGAGCATATTCTGTACCGCTCCCCATTGAGAAAGGAGCAAGGGGACAGCATTCGGATGAACGCGAAGGGGCAATCCAGCCTCTGGTCCTTCGGTATGTCCGGTGATCGGCCGATCGTTTTAATCCGGATTGCCGACAGCAGCCATATGCCCTTTATTCAAAAAATCCTGACAGGGCATGAATACCTTCGCCGCTTAGGTCTATTATTTGACCTTGTCATCTTAAATGATTCCCTTGGCGGCTACCAGCAAGAGCTGCAGGAGGCCATACAGAAAGCTGCCGAGCATGGTGTAGATCGTTTCGGCGCCTCCTCCTCCGGTGTCTATCCCATTCCAGCAAATCAATTGGCTGAAGAGGACAGAACCTTGCTGATGGCTGCAGCCCGGGTCGTATTGAATGCCGGAAGATCAAGCTTAACAGCGCAATTACGACCGCCAAAGACAGAGAATGAGGAGAGATTTCCAGAGACACTGGCGCCAAAGCCGGATTCTCGGACGGAGAATGCTCCATTAAAGCTGGGACACTTAATGGATACAAAGGATTGGCAGTTTTTTAACGGTTGGGGAGGCTTTGCACCGGATGGAAAAGAATATTGGATCTTGATCAAAAACGGTAATCACCTTCCGGCCCCATGGGTAAACGTCATCGCTAATCCGAAATTTGGCTTTCTGATTTCGGAGCTTGGAACGGGCTATACGTGGTGGCAGAACAGCAGGGAATGCAAGCTGACACCATGGTCAAATGATCCCGTTCTCGATCCGCCGACAGAAACCGCCTATCTGCGTGATGAAGCAAGCGGCGAGGTATGGACAGCCGCACCGGCTGCCGGATTTTCCGAACTGCCGTATAAAATAACCCATGGCCGGGGCTATACCCGCTTCGACCATGAACGGAACGGCATAACGCATGAAATGATGATGTATGTTCCGCTCGATGACCCGATTAAAATTATGAAATTAAAGCTGAAAAACCATACAGCTGTCCAAAAGGAAATTTCTATTACCTACTATGCTGAATGGGTACTTGGAGTACAGCGCCAGTCAAATGCCCCCCATATTGTCACAGAGTGGGTGGATCCGGCTTCCGTCATGACAGCACGAAACAGCTATCAGGAAACCTTTCAGAAGGCAACAGCCTTTTTAGGGATGTATCAAAAACCGTCTGAGAATCAGAGTGATCCAATAAAGGAAAGCCTGTCTTGGACAAGCGACCGGAATGAATTTATCGGCAGAAACGGTACCTTGGAGCATCCTGCCGCCCTGAACCGTACAGGCTTATCAGGCCGTACAGGCACATTCTATGAACCATGCGGTGCCATTCAAACCAAGCTTACTCTTAAGCCAGAGGAAGAACAGGAAGTGTACATTTTCCTCGGATGCGAAGAATCAGCCGAAGCTGTTTTAAGCCTGGTGGAAAAATACAAGCAGCCTGAACGATGCGAGCAGGCATTAAAGGAAGTCCATGATTTCTGGAACAGCCATTTGGATCAAATCCAAGTGGAGACTCCTTCCCCGGAAACAGATATCCTATTAAACGGCTGGCTCCTATACCAGTCGCTTGCCTGCCGCATGTGGGCCAGATCAGCCTTTTATCAGGCCGGAGGGGCATACGGTTTCCGCGATCAACTGCAGGATTCCCTTGTTCTTCTTCATACACTGCCTGAGATGACAAGAAAGCAGATCCTGCTCCATGCCTCCCATCAATATCTCGAAGGCGATGTTCAGCATTGGTGGCATGAAGATACGGAGCGCGGCATTAGGACTCTTTTTTCCGATGATTTATTATGGCTGCCATATACGGTATCCCGTTATATTGAACATACTGGGGATTGGACAGTGCTCGATGAAATGGAGCCATATATCACCAGTGAGCCGCTTCGGGCAGACGAGCATGAGCGTTATGAAGCTACTGTGCTTTCTTCGGAAACAGGAACAATATACGAGCACTGCCTAAGGGCCATTGATAAGTCCCTCTCCCGCATCGGAGAGCACGGCCTTCCGTTAATCGGAGTCGGCGACTGGAATGATGGGATGAATCTTGTCGGTGCTGAAGGCCGCGGGGAAAGCATCTGGCTTGGCTGGTTCCTTTGCGATGTGCTCCAGCGCTTTACTGAGATTTGCCGTAACCGCAAGGATGAGGAAAAAGAACAACAGTATCTGCAGGCGCGTGAAGCATTTATCGCGTCTCTGAATGAGCATGGCTGGGACGGACAATGGTACCGCCGCGCCTTTACTGATGCAGGAC
>NZ_CAMLDX010000010.1 GCF_946478885.1 uncultured Bacillus sp.
GAAAACCTGCAGATTAACCCTGTCAATTAATATATTTAATGACAGGGTTTTTATTTATAATAAGGATATACCGAATCTACGAACAGTTATAAGATAAACATTGGAAGGGGTTGGCGGATTGATTGTTGTGAGCGCATGTTTAGTGGGTTTTGAAGTAAAGTATAACGGATCACATAATCTGAATGATCAGTTAAAGAAATGGTTTAAAGAGAAAAAGGCGCTACCTGTTTGTCCAGAAGTGCTAGGGGGATTGTCTATTCCCAGGGAACCGGCAGAAATCGTCGGGGGCAATGGAGAGGATGTGCTTGATGGAAAGGCTAGGGTTATGACGAAAATGGGAAACGACGTAACCAAGCAATTTATTGCCGGGGCAGAAGAAACATTAAAATTTGTTAAGGAAGCGGGAGCGAATATCATCATTTTGAAGGAAAGAAGCCCGTCCTGCGGGAGCAGTATGATTTATAATGGGAATTTTAATGGGGAAAAAATCATTGGAGAGGGGGTTACGGCTGCCCTGCTGAAAAGAAATGGCATTTTGGTTGTATCGGAAGAGAATTTCCAACAAAAAATAGAAATCTAATCTCCACATACATATGATTTATCTATTTATACTGTTTTTTAGCTACTCTGTTTGTGCGGTTTATTGGAATAACTCGTCCTGCATCAATAGGATGGTGCATATATTGAAGATAGGTACAATCTGGAGGTGGCGAGTTGTTTCACATATTTGAAAAGGCCATTCTAGGAATGGCATTTTTAAGGATCTTATCAGGCTGTATAGAAATTCTGGTGGCACTTATGATCTTAAAACATAATAATCTTGAAAAAGCCCTCGTATTGAACAGTTCCCTTGCATTGGTCGGACCTCTCATTTTAATTACAACGACAACGATCGGGCTTTTCGGAATGGCCGAAAAGATTTCCTTCACTAAATTGCTATGGATTTTTGGCGGAGTAGCCTGTATCCTTTATGGGATAAAAAGTCAATAAGGATGAGGATCTGTCCCATAGGTGTCAGGCATCTACCATTTATCTATGCTCAGTGCAGATGTATGCAAAGTGGTACTAGATAATGAATTGTGATGCCTGGCACCTTTGTTTTTGGAGTAATACCTTTGGTGATTTTACGATCAGTCCAACAGAATTCTTTTTCCCTTTGGCTTTGCCACTCTGATCTGCAATAACCCGTTTTCATATGCTGCATTAATCATTTTTTCATTAATTGGATGAGGAAATGGAATTGTCCGGCTTGTTTTTTGCACAGAATGTTGCTTTTTTACTTTGTTTTGTTTGCTATTTTCCTTTGTCCATTCTTCTTCATCATGAACGGTAATGATAATGGAACGGTGGAAAATATCTAATTGAATTTGTTCTTTTTTGATACCGGGCAATTCTGCCTTAACCATGTACTCTGTATCTGTTTCAACCAGTTCCACTCGAAAATAGGAAAATGGAAAGGGATTTTTAAAAAAATCGTCAATGGTTTGTAAAAAGCCTCTTACGGGTTCTTCATGAAAAAAGTGATTCATCGACTTCATTAAACTACCGATAGGCAGGTTGTCATCCTCTTTTTTAGGATTATTCATTTTATCCTCCTCTTTCAAGTTGTTTTTATTACTAATGTATGCTTTAGCGCTGTTGATTGTGCGATTATACAGCCCGTGGCATAAAGGATCATAGTTTGTTTTAATCAAGCATGTTGTCCTTTGGTTCATGACGGCTTTCCAATAGAAAAATTCATGATCAAACTATCTGACCCCTGTTCTTTATCGGAATTGATGTATGTTCGGAGGGAAAAATGATAATATTTAGTTAGTAACAGAACTAAATATAGAGATTGAAAAAGGATAGATAGGGAGTAACTATGAATACGATAACCGTACGAAAATTGGTTGATAAATTAAAATTAGAAATTGTGGCTGGTGAGAATGGGCTAGATCAGCTTATTGACAATGATGATATTCATCGCCCTGGCTTGGAATTAACTGGTTACTTTAAATTTTTCCCAAAGGAAAGAATTCAATTATTGGGCAGGCAGGAAATCACTTATTTGCACTCATTGACAAAGGCACAGCGTGATGAAAGGATCGGAAACCTTATAAAAGAACACCCGCCTTGTATTATTATCACCCGCAACCAGGCAGGGCTTTCTTACTTGATAAAGCACTGTAATGAAGAGGGAGTAGCGCTCTTGCGGGCAAAGGAAAAAACAACCCGTGTAATAAGCAAATTGAATAATTATTTAGAAAAGGAACTGGCAAAAAGCATCGGAATTCATGCAGTATGTATGAATGTTTTTGGGGTAGGCTTATTAATCAGAGGGGAGAGCGGGATTGGGAAAAGCGAAACGGCATTGTCACTAATCGAAAAGGGCCACCGGTTGATTGCAGATGATTTAGTTATCTTAAAACGCATTGACCTAGATACCTTGATTGGCACGCATAATCAGACGAACCGTGACTTTTTATCATTAAGGGGAATCGGAATGATTAATGTTCCGAGGCTTTATGGCTCTGGAGCCTTTCAGGAAGAAACAACCATTAATTTAGATATCATATTATGTGCTTGGGATGTAAAAAAATACTATGACGGAATGGAAACTTCCAAGGAGATAGTGGACTATTTAGATGTTTCGGTTCCCCATATTGAAATCCCGATCCGTCCAGGTCGAGATATCGCCAGCCTAATCGAAGTTGCGGCGAAAAATTGGCGTCTGGAGCAACAGGGGTACACGGCATTAAATGAGTTTTATGAACGAATCGAGAATCAATAAGAAGACGTTATTTAATTCCTCCTTTTTGTGATGAAATAAAGAGAAATCCACTATAATCAGGTAAGAAGTTTACCGGGAGAAAACGATTTAAACATCTTGTTGTGCATGGTTATAGGAAGGAGCTGTCCGAAAAGTGCAAATTCCCTATTCATTCCCGCGATGGAGGACAGCCTCTTTATGAAGTAAATTTCACAATATAAACTCAGTGAGTACAATCAGATATGAATTTCTTTATTCCAAAATGACAAACGTCACTATGAGCGGGAAAAGGAACATGTTAAACTTCGAACTGATTATGTTGAAATAATAAATGAAACGGGGAATAAATAATGTGTTTTCCACAATTACAAATAGGACATATGAAGCCAAAGGTTCCAATTATCCAAGGCGGGATGGGTGTTGGGATTTCTTTAAGCAGATTGGCAGCTGCCGTTGCAAACGCCGGGGGAATTGGCATTATTTCCGGTACTGGCATTAGTGTTCAGGAAATGCGTGATCACATTAGACGGGCGAAAGAAGCCGCTGGATTTGGTTATATTGGGGTTAATGTTCTTTTTGCCATGAATGATTTTGCGGAAAAAATGAAAGCGGCTCTCGAGGAGCAGGTTGATTTTATTATTTCAGGTGCTGGTATTTCCAGAGACATGTATACTTGGGGCAGAGAAGCGGGAATTCCAGTCCTTTCCATTGTTTCCTCAGCAAAATTAGCAAAAATATCAGAAAGGCTGGGCGCAGCCGCAATTGTTGTCGAAGGGTTTGAAGCAGGTGGACATCTTGGTACGGATAGACCAATGTTCGAAATCCTCCCGGAAGTGATCGAAGCTGTCAACATCCCTGTAATTGCTGCAGGAGGGATAATGAATGGTGGGGATATCGCGAAGGCCTTACAAATGGGTGCCTCCGGCGTACAAATGGGAACCAGATTTGTCGCAAGTTTGGAGTGTGATGCACCTGAGGCATTTAAACAAAAATATGTTCATGCAAAGAAGAAGGATACCCTCCTGATCAAAACAACGGTGGGGTTGCCGGGAAGAATGATCGGCAATGCATTTACTGAAGTACTGCAAACGCAGGATAAAGTGAAAATCAGTCATTGCCAAAACTGTCTGAAAAGCTGTTCTCATCGCTTTTGTTTATTGGAGGCACTTAATAAAACGATTGCCGCGGACGTCGAGAATGGTGTTGTTTTTGCTGGTGAAAGGGTGCATGAGGTGCAGGATATTCTGCCGGTTCAGCAAATTATTGACAATCTGACTGCAGAATATGGCAAAGCCGTAAAGCAAAATTGTTCAGCTATAGTCTGAGTGTATTTTTAAAGCGACATTGCGAACATTGTTTGGATTAGACAGTGATTCTTTTCATGTTGATTAGAAAACATTATAGTAAACAAAATATTATTATGGTAAACTAAGTGCTGTCACATTCATCATGTGATGTAGTTACTTTTATCAATAGAACAAGCCGTACGCCTTGGAAAAGTATTTTTGGTCGTACGGCATAGAATAAAATTTATTGGTTTAACTGCTTGATAAATTCCCTCATTAAACCGGGGAGGTCAGGCCATGCATGACCGGAGATAAGATTATTTTCTACATGGAGCGGCGCTGTGATATATTCAGCTCCAAGTGCCTCAATTTCCGGTTTGCAGGCAATATACCCTGTCATTGCCCGTTCCTTCAATAAATCTCTGATCGTCGTTAAAACCTGTGCTGCGTGACATACTGCTGCAACGGGTTTATCATGATTGAAGAAATGGGCTACAATTCGTGGTACATGTTCATTTAAACGTATATATTCAGGAGCGCGGCCGCCCGGAATCATTAAACCGTCAAACTCTTCCGGACTTACATCTTCAAATGCTACATGCGATTCAATTAAATATCCTTTACTTTCGGTATACGTATCCCAACCGATAAAATCATGTACAACCGTGTGCAGTTTTTTTACAGTAGGAGATGCAATGGTCACCTCGAACCCTTCTTCTAAACAGCGAAAATATGGATAATAGATTTCTAATGCCTCCACTGCATCGCCAGCTAAGATTAACACCTTTTTAGCCATTTCATTCATCCTCTCCATATTTAAAGTATCTATAATATTAATTCGCAACCACTGAAACATTTCCTTTTAAATCCTTTCTACTTTCCCAAAAATGTAACATTTTATGTACATAACAAAGCAGATGTATGATTCCGGCAATGTTAGGAATGATAAAAATAACATTTCGTTCATATTAACCGGAAATCTAACATAGAAGGGGACAATATATATTGTATGGCAGAATTTCAACATAATAAAAAAAGGATTTATTATGAATTAAGTGGAAAAGGCATACCGGTCGTATTCATTCATCCGCCTGCGATGGGGCGAATGGTTTTCCGTGCTCAGGAGGAGCTTAGCCGTTATTTTACTGTTATATTTCCGGATTTAAGCGGAAATGGAGACAGTGAAAGCCCAGATCATGACATTTCTTTTTATCGCTATGCCGAAGAAATCAGAGCATTGTTGAACTTTCTTCATATTGGTAAAGCAGTGATTTGCGGTTATTCAGCAGGGGGAAGTATTGCCCAAGAATTTGCTTTGAGTTTTCCTGACAGGACATTAGGGTTAATATTAATTAGTGGTTATCCAGAGGTTCATTCACTGGGATTTAAATACGAGCATCTGATAGGGATGTATTTAGTTAAGCATTTCCCGGGCTTATTGACAAAACTAATAGCATCCAGTCATACTGATGATCGCATGCTCCAGACTGAATTGGTACGCCATATGAAAAAAGCAAATCGTGAAGTCTGGTTTCGTTGGTATGAACTGTCCTTACATTACAACTGCAAAGACAGGCTTTGGAAAATGAAACATCCTATCCTCCTGATATATGGTGTGAAAGACTTTGCCAATCAGCATATCAGGGAGTATAAAAAACAGACAGGATATCAAGCTATCATGATTCCAGGTGTGTCCCATCAATTGCCAATCAAAAAAGGAAAGATTATCAACCAATCCATACTAGGCTTTATCTATAATCAAATTCGAGATCTTTAAAAAAGTCACATCAGCAAAGGATGAAGCACGAAATGGAGAAGAACATATTTCCATTTAAAACCCAGATTGTTAAAATTATGAAAATATAGTTGACGAAGATTCAAAAACATATTAACATATATAACAAATAAAGCGTACGGCTGTGATGAAGAGTAGTAGCATTTTTCAACACTACAGAGAGCTGATGATTGGTGTAAAATCAGTGTGGGAGAAAATGTGAATGGACTTCGGAGCCTCCAAACCGAACCTTTTTTAAGCAGTAGGCTTTGGCGAACGTCTCATCGTTACAAGAGACCGATGTTTAAATGATTTTTTGTTTAGATATCTGTAAAGTGAGCTGATTTATCAGCTAATGAAGGTGGCACCACGGGTTTCTCGTCCTTTAATGACGAGAGACCCTTTTTGTATTGATACATGATTCATAATTTGAACAATTCCGAAATAGAAATAGATTGAAAAATACATGAAAAAAATTGTTGAGTAAGAGTAGTACACGATTGGTATTTGTCACAGAGAGCCGGAGAAGCTGTGAACCGGCACAAAACCAGCGTTGGAATGGACTTACGAGAGGCGGCTTGAACCGGTAGTAGAGCTGCACGGTATTCCTCCGTTATAAGGATAAGGTATACAGTCAATGCTGTAACCGAAAAGAGAGAGCAGTATAGCTCTAATGGAGGTGGCACCGCGGTAACATAAATCGTCCTCTATTCGCATTATTTCAATGTGAATAGAGGATTTTTTATTTTTCGGGAAAGGGAGTTTTATTATGCAACCGTTGATGAACCAGGCTAAGTTAATTGTGAGAGAAATTGCAGGCGATACATTAACGCCTATCTCGATCTATCAAAGCTTAAAGGGAAAGAAGAAATTTCTGTTAGAAAGCTCTTTAAAGCACGAAAATTCGGGGAGATTTTCCTTTATCGGAGCAGAACCGTTTATGGAATTAAAGGGGTATGGCAATATGAGTCGAGTGATTAAAGATGGAATAACAGAGGTGATTGCAGAAAAGCCATTAGAACTGTTGAAAACTTTATTACCGCAGCAGGAAATAGAAGCAGGTCCTTTATTCCCGTTTGTCGGGGGGGCAGTTGGCTATGCCGGGTATGATGCAGTTCGCCAATACGAAGATATTGGCAAGGAGCCTGAAGATGAGCTTGGCTTTCCGGATGTGCATTTTTTGTTTTTTGAGGAATTGATTGTATTTGATCATCTTGAACAGCAGGTCTATTTAGTGGCACTCCCGCTTAGACCTGAATCAACGAAAGACATGCTGCTACATCGGTTAAAAGAAATAGGACAGGAAATTATGAACTCTTCTTATCAGAATGAACCAGCTGAAGTAAAGCTGACTTCTTTTCAGGCCTCTATGTCAAAGATGGAATTTACAAATAATGTACAAAGGGCTAAATCATATATTGAAGATGGCGATATATTTCAAGTAGTCTTGTCGCAACGCTTAAAAGCAAATATTCATGGGGAGCCGTTCTCGCTCTATCGCAAGCTCCGTGTGAAAAATCCATCCCCTTATATGTATTATTTTGATTTTGATGGATATTCGATTGCAGGTGTTTCACCTGAAAGCTTGATAAAAGTGACAGGCAGACAGGTCATTACGAATCCAATTGCAGGAACAAGACCAAGAGGGAAAAGTACAGAAGAGGATTCTGTGATTGTGGCAGGGCTGCTTACTGATGAAAAAGAATTAGCAGAACATAAGATGCTGGTGGATCTGGGAAGGAATGATTTAGGTCGTGTGTGTAAATTCGGCTCTGTAAAGCTGGATAAATTACTTTCGGTTGAAAAATATAAACATGTGATCCATCTTGTTTCAGAAGTTGAGGGTACGCTAAAGGAGCGTTTCACTGCGATCGATGCCCTTACATCCTGTTTGCCGGCTGGAACAGTATCTGGAGCACCTAAAATTCGTGCGATGAAAATTATCAATGAATTAGAAAAAACAAAAAGAGGAATTTATTCAGGTGCAATCGGATATCTTTCCGCAAATGGAAATATGGATTTTGCTTTAACGATACGCACAATGGTGATTAAAGATGAGCAAGCATATATCCAAGCCGGGGCAGGAATTGTCTATGACTCAATTCCGGAAAAGGAGTACGAGGAAACACTTCACAAATTAAAAATGTTTTTGGAAGGTGAATTTGATGATTTTATTAGTTGATAATTATGACTCCTTTACGTATAACCTTTATCAATATATTGGAGAACTTGGTGAAAAGATTATTGTCAAAAGAAATGACAATATCACGATAGAAGAAATTGAAAAGTTAAAGCCGGAAGCAATTATCATATCTCCCGGTCCGGGAAGACCGGAAAACGCCGGGAATACAGTAGATATTATTAAGCAATTTTATAAAAAGGTTCCTATCTTAGGGATTTGTCTTGGACATCAGGCTATCGGCTTTTCGTTTGGAGCGGTGATAGAAAAGGCCGGAAAAATTATGCACGGAAAAGTTTCAAAGATCCGCCATGCAGAAAAAGGAATATTTTCCTCTATGCCACAACAAATGGATGTCATGCGGTATCACTCGTTAGTGATTAAAAGAGGGACATTGCCATCTTATTTTGATGTATTGGCAACTTCGGAAGATGATGGTGAAATTATGGCGCTTAAACATTGCCAGTATCCGTTATATGGAATGCAATTCCACCCGGAATCTATTGGCACCACTTACGGAAAACAGCTGTTAAATAATTTCTTGAATGAAATGAGAAAGGAAGTGCTCATATGAAGGAAGTTTTAGAACGATTAGCGCTGAAAAAATCATTAACAGAACGTGAAATTGGCATAGCTATGAAACGATTGTTTTCGGAAAATGTGACGGATAGTGAAATTTCTGCTTTTTTAATCGGATTAAAAATGAAAGGGGAAACCATTGAAGAAATTGCTGGATTGGTTAAGGGAATCCGCGCAAATGCATTGCCATTTAAAAAAATACCCGGTAGCCTGGATAATTGCGGGACCGGGGGAGATGGGTTAAGAACATTTAATATTAGTACGACTTCCGCTTTTGTTATTGCGGCTGCAGGAATTCCGGTAGCAAAACATGGGAACCGCAGTGTTTCAAGTAAAACCGGAAGTGCTGATGTCTTAGAAGAATTGGGAATCCAACTAAATCTGACAGAGGAGAGGTTACAGGAGATCATTGATGAAGTGGGTATTGCCTTTTTATATGCTCCGAATGTCCATCCGAAGATCAAGAGAATTCAGAAGGTTCGTAAGGATTTGGGAATTCCGACTGTTTTTAACCTGCTAGGACCTTTAATGAACCCGGTAGATTTAGAGACACAATTTCTTGGGGTGTATCGCCGTGATTTGATTTACATGTTTGCTGAAGTATTACAGGCGTTAGGCAGAAAAAGAGCTGTTGTCTTAAATGGTGCAGGTTCAATGGATGAGGCATCGCTTCAAGGGAATAATCATCTTGTGATCTTAGAAAATGGTATATTGAAGGAAGTGACGCTTCATCCTGAAGACGTCGGGCTGCCGGTATACCCGAATGAAGCGATCGTAGGTGGGGATGCAGCAGAAAATGCCGAAATCTTACGAAATGTCTTAAAAGGAGAAAAAGGAGCATATCGCGATACGGTCTTGCTGAATGCCGGAATCGGCATTTATATTGGAGGCAAAGCCGATTCGCTTCAGGAAGGGATTGCAGTAGCAAAGGAAAGTATTGATTCGGGTGCGGCATATGAGCGTCTGCATCGTTTAATTGAAGCAAGTAATGCACAGAAAGAGGTGATTTAAATGGCAACGATCTTAGACTTAATTTTATCACAAAAAAGTATTGAGATTGAAAGGCTAAAAATGCTAAAGATGCAAAAGACTACGGCTGAACATAAACATCATTCCTTTATCTCAGTTCTGAAAAATGCATCAGAATTATCGATTATTGCAGAATTTAAACGGGCAAGCCCGTCAAAGGGAGATATCAATGCCGGTTTAATTCCAGCTGAACAAGCAAGCAAATATATTCAATTCGGAGCAAATGCGGTTTCTGTCTTAACTGATAAAGTCTTTTTTAAAGGTTGTATTGAAGATTTGGAAGATGTACGGAAAACAATTGATGCGCCAATTCTCTGTAAGGATTTTATCATTGATTCGGTGCAAATTGATATGGCAAAACGAGCAGGAGCTGATATCATTTTGCTCATTACCGCTGCTATGAGCACAGAAAAAATGCTATCACTTTATCAATATGCCATTGACCAGGGATTGGAAGTATTGATTGAAGTTCATAATGAGACGGAGCTAGAAAGGGCCTTAAAGACAGGTGGTCGATTGATAGGAGTCAATAATCGGGATTTAAAAACCTTTGAAGTAGATTTAAGTGTAACCGAAAGACTGGCATCAAAAGTAAAAGAAAGCGGCGCATTCCTGATCAGTGAAAGCGGAATTAGAACATTGGAGGATGTCAAAAGAGTTGTTGACGCAGGGGCAAACGGCATTTTGGTAGGGGAAACCTTTATGAAATCTGAAAGTCTTGCAGATACAATTCAACAAATGAAGCTTTCTTTGAGGGAGAAGGCTCTATGAAGGTAAAGATATGTGGATTAATGAGCAGGGAAGCTGCCTTGTGTGCCGTTCGGCAGGGGGCGGATGCAACAGGCTTTGTTTTTGCGAAGAGCAAACGGGAAATTTCACTGGAATCTGCCAAGAGAATCATAGAAGGTCTGCCAGTTGAAATACTGAAGGTAGGAGTCTTTGTCAATCCGACCAAGGAAAGAATTGAAGAAGCCGTATCAGTTGCTGGAATTAATGTGATTCAGCTTCATGGGGAGGAATCTCCGGAATTTTGTGCATCAATCCAATATCCGGTCATTAAAGCGTTCAGTATTTCATCCCCGTCTGATTTGGCAAACATACATGAGTATTCTTGTGATTATGTCCTGCTGGATGGTCCGAAAGGGAAAAACTATCATGGGGGAAATGGACTGTCTTTTGATTGGAAAATGCTGTCCGGTTTTGATTTCAAGGATAAAAAGGTGATCTTTGCTGGAGGACTGAATCCGCAAAATGTGGCACAGGCTATTTTGGAGGCTAATCCTTATATGGTTGATGTCAGCAGCGGAGTGGAAACGGATGGGCAGAAGGATCTGATGAAGATTAAGGACTTTCTAGCCAATGTAAAGGCAGTCAATCAGAAGAATATTCGAATCTAGACTGCTTTATTTGAAGAATACTAACATCAGTGCTGTAAAAAAGAGCTGTCCCAAAAGTAAAGGTGTCAGGCACCCCCAAACAGTATCTCATATCCCTTTGCATCAATCTGCACGGGATATCGATCAATGGTGGATCCTGACACCTTACGGGACAGCTTTCTTAAGTTTCCTCCGTTTGATGGATGGATTTTTTGGAACGAAGAAATCGTACGGTATTTAAGATGATGGTTTTAGATACTGCATAGAATGGAATGGCTAAGATCATTCCTAAAATTCCGGCAAGATTTCCTGCGACAAGGAGCAGAATAATGATCGTGGCCGGATGTGTGTCTAGTTTTTTTCCTAAAATAAGCGGTGACAGGACATTCCCTTCTATCTGTTGAGCGATTGTGATCACAACAACAACCAAGATAGCCTTAGTTGGGGAATCGAATAAGGCGATAATAACAGCTGGGGCACCGCCTAGAAAAGGTCCGACATATGGAATAATATTGGTAACTGCAACGATCAAAGACATCACTAACGCATAGGGGAGACCGATAATCAAATAGCCGATAAAAGACAAAGTCCCTACGAATAGGGCAACTGTTACCTGTCCGTGAATATAAGCGGCAAGTGTATCACCAGTTTCCTTTAATGTTTTCAAGCCCTCATTTCGATAAGAAGCGGGGAAAAATTTAGCCACCATTCCTGGGAACTTATTTCCATCTTTAAACATATAGAACAATAAAAATGGTACAGTTACGATTGTAACGGCGATATTTGCCACAACTCCAAAAAGACCGGAGACACTTTCCGTTATTCTTGTTGGAAGAGTTGAGGCAAAGTCCTTTAATTCATTGACAATATTGCTAATGGAGATATAATCCTGTGTCATAATCCATTTAAATTGCTCTGTCTTTGATAATGTATCAAGAAACTTCATTGTTTTATTATAATAATCAGGAACATCATTCACAAATGCTGTTACCTGTTTTGATATCACCGGGATTAAATTTCCGATTACGAGACCAATCAAACCGATGATTACCACATATATAATAATGATGGCCAATGTTCTTGGCAATTTCAGGCGTTGTAGATAGCTGACAAATGGATTTAATAGAAAATATAAAAAGCCTGAAATGATGATGGGAAAAAACAGAGTGGTCACAAAAATCCCAATCGGTTCAAATAAAAATGATATTTTCGTTGAAATATAAATAATGCTGACAATAATAAGAATTTGTAGGAGCCAATATTGAAATTTCTTTTTTGCCAAAAGCCTTCACCTTTTTCATAAATGATAGGAATATTATAGCAAATAACTACTAGGAATTCATAATCATTCATTTTTATCTTCAGACATTCTATTGCTAATATTATTTTTCCAGCGCTCGAGTGTACCTGGTTAATCGTTATATGGGCAAGTTGTTAGTTATTTACAGAAAAACTGCGAACACAAATGTTGCGTAGCCTGTTAAATGCTTACTTCTAAATCCGAATGATTGCTAAAGTTTAAAAGAAGTTGTCCCAAAAATAAAGGTGTCAGGCACCACCAAACAGTATCTATTATCCCTTTGCATCAATCTGCAAGGAATATCGATCAATGGTGGATGCCTGACATCTTATGGGACAGCCCTTTTTTAAGGGAAAGATTAGTTAATTAACGATTGAAGCGGTGCAGGTATTCTTCCTCCGCGCCAAATCAATTTTTCTGAACTGAATGGGTTTACACCCATTACAGGTGCACGACCGAGCAGACCTCCGAATTCAACCATTTCTCCCTCTTTTTTTCCAATAACGGGGATGATTCTGACAGCGGTTGTTTTCTTGTTGATCATACCGATGGCAGCTTCGTCAGCTATGATGGCTGAAAGTGTGGCAGGAGAAACATCTCCTGTTAGGGCAATCATATCCAGACCGACGGAACATACACAAGTCATTGCTTCTAATTTTGAAAGTGTCAGAGAGTGGTCGATAATTCCTCTAATCATGCCATTGTCTTCGCTGACTGGAATGAATGCACCGCTCAATCCTCCAACATAGGAACTTGCCATGGCTCCTCCTTTTTTTACAGCATCATTCATTAACGCGAGTGCAGCGATCGTGCCGTGTGTACCGACTCTTTCCAAACCGATTTCTTCAAGGATCTCGGCGACGCTGTCATTAATTGCATTAGTAGGAGCAAGTGATAAATCCATGATACCAAAAGGAACGTTTAATCTTTCGGCAACGACACGTCCAATTAATTCGCCGGCACGGGTAATTTTAAATGCTGTCTTTTTGATAATATCAGCCACTTCACCGAGATCGGCATCCGGATATCTTTTTAAAGAATTTAACACAACTCCGGGACCGCTGACCCCAACGTTGATGACTACTTCCCCTTCGCCCGCTCCATGAAAGGCACCGGCCATGAACGGATTATCCTCAACCGGATTGCAGAACACAACTAATTTAGCGCATGCCATGCCATTATCATTCTTTGTTAATTCAGCCGCTTCCTTCATGATGATTCCCATTTGTTTGACAGCATCCATGTTGATGCCGGAACGGGTTGAACCAACTGAAACAGAAGCACAGACTCTGTTGGTTACGCTTAAAGCCTCTGGCAGAGCATCAAGCAGGGTCTGATCCCCCTTTGATATTCCTTTATGTACAAGAGCAGAAAAGCCGCCGATAAAATCCACCCCGAGTGAAACGGCTGCTTTGTCAAGGGTTTTTGCCAGTTCAACAGCCTGTTCCTTTGTCGCATTTCCAAGAATTTCAGCAGCAGGTGTAATGGAAATACGTTTGTTAATGATCGGAATACCGAATTCCTTTTCTGCTTTTTCAACAGTTTCCTTCAAATCCTTGGCTAAAGTCGTTATTTTCTCATAAACTCGTTCTTTCATTTTATCGAAATTGGAATCGGCACAATTACGAAGATTAATTCCCATCGTGATCGTACGGATATCTAGATTTTCAACTTGGACCATACGGATGGTCTCCATCATTTCATTTAATGAAAAACTCATGTTTCTTCACCCTCTCTTTATACACGGTGCATGGATTGGAATATCTCTTCTAGTTGAACATTAATATTTAAGTTTATTGATTTTCCGATCTCTGCTAATTGGTTTTGCAGAGATTCAAGATCCTTTGCCCCTGTAACATCTACGAGCATCATCATGGTGAAAAAGTCCTGTAAAATAGTCTGGCTGATGTCTAAAATATTAATCTTATTATCTGCCAAGACATTGGTTACCTTTGCAATGATTCCTACCTGGTCTTTTCCGATTACACTTACAATTGCTCGTCTTTGATTCATGTTTTTTCACCTCGTAAGAAATTGTCTGTTGAACTAAATGATCAAGAAGCGGAATGATGTCTAGACAAATAAAAAGAGATTGGCTCTACTTCCAATCTCAACAGGCAGGAATAACAAAATGAATATTCGTTACTCTTCTGTCCTTTTGCCTGAGATTGTGAATCCTTCGGCGCCGTATTTACCCGGTCTCTCCAGAAGCTGCTCCTGCTATAGTTCCACCCATATCATTCATCGCAAGCTATTATATTTTAAAATAATAAAAATCATATCAATGATTTGCAGAAAGGTCAACATTAATTTCTTGAATAATCATCAATTATATCAGAAATGATTATTTTCCCGGAAGTTTGTTATAATCTTCTTAAGAGCTATTTTAATTTCACAGGAAAAAGGAGTGCTACAGCGCTATGGGGTAACTGTATTAGATTTCGATCATACATATATTCCGCAAAAGGCATTTCATAATCATGGCTTTGAATGGATTGATCTATCGGATATTGATTCCGCAAACAGATATTGCGATAAGAATTCCTTTGAAAAAATTTATAGTAGATTACAAAAACGGCGAAATAGAGGATTTACTTTTATTGGGAGCGGAAATTATCATTATGTATCCTTGTTGCTTTTATCAGAAATAAAAGAGCCGTTCACCCTTGTTCTATTTGATCATCACACAGATATGCTGCACAGCCCGAGCGAGTCCATAATAACATGTGGTTCCTGGGTATTAGCTGCTTTAGAGCATTTGCCATTACTTAAAAAAGTGATCATGATTGGTGTCGAAGAGGAGTCTTCTGCAGCGATACGAAAATTTTTTAAAAAGAAGCTGGCCATTTTTCCAATGCAAATGGTAGGCGGAGATGAGAATCTCCCGGGGAAGATTATTGCTGAAATTGATACCAATGCTGTTTATATCAGTGTTGATAAGGATGTTCTTAGTGAATCTGAGGTTATGACAGACTGGGATCAGGGAAAATTAACCCTTGAGAAGCTGGATGCTTTACTTTTTTATATAACCTCTGCGAAAAAAATAATCGGTGAAGATGTATGCGGGGAGTATCCGCGCTCAGCTATCGAATATTATAATGAGGAAATAAAGCAGATTATCCAAAAAAATGAAAGGGCCAATTTAAATATTTTAAAAATTGCGCTGAAGGCTGAGCGGAGTGCGGAAAGTAATGAATACCGGCCTTAGCCTCTTGACAGAACAGTGCTTCATACGGATAATAGATAAAAAATAATGAACGATAACGATGGATTAGTAAGAGAATCTTTTTGTGCCAGAGAGTGAGGTTTGTAGCTGGAAGACCTCATCATAGGAAAGCCTCAGAACCTGCCATCTGAGTCCTGTGAAAAACCACAGGCGCTTTAATAGCGTTATCATACCGAGTGGGATGCGGATTGCATCCAATGAAGGTGGTACCACGGAAATGTGCTTTAAGCCCTTTTCGTCCTTTATCTATAGGACGAAAAGGGCTTTTTTAATTGGAAGAAATGAATGATTAAGATTTAATGAAGCATAATTTTGTTAAAATACAGGTTGGAGTGCACAAGGATGGAAAAAAAGAGAATTGTAGTGAAGATTGGCAGCAGTTCATTAACGAATTCTAAAGGAGAAATTGATCAGGAAAAATTCAACGACCATGTTGAAGCTGTTTCTGCAATACGAAAGCAGGGACATGAAGTTTTGTTGGTGTCTTCAGGGGCAGTTGCTGCAGGATTTGCCCGGCTTGGTTATCCTTCAAGGCCCGTTACGCTTAAAGGTAAGCAAGCTGCGGCAGCAGTAGGACAAAGCATCCTCATTCAAAATTATATGGAACAATTTGGCCGATTCGACATTCTTCCAGCGCAAATCTTATTAACAAGAAATGACTTTTCAAAAAAAGATCGGTATCGAAATGCCTTTGCGACTATTACGGAACTACTAGAAAGAGGTATTTTGCCTATTATCAATGAAAATGATACGGTGTCGGTAAGAGAATTAACTTTTGGTGATAATGATATGCTTTCTGCTTTAGTTAGCGGTTTGGTTCATGCTCATGAACTGATTATCCTAACAGACATCAATGGTTTATATGATGCAAATCCGGCTGTAAATCCTGCTGCGAAGAAATGGGATCAGATTGACGAAATAACAGATGAAATGATGAATGCGGCAGAGGGATCTGGTTCAAAGGTGGGTACCGGCGGGATGAAGTCAAAGCTTGCGGCAGCTAAAACGGCATTATCACTTGGAGTTAAAGTATTTATTGGTCGTGGGCAAGGTGACCAAAAACTCCTTGATATTCTCGCAGGTAAAGGAGACGGTACTTATATTGGAAATGACTCCTTAACAACTGTCAATACTCCAAAACAATGGATTGCCCTCCATTCGCAGGTTGCGGGACAGATTTATATTGACCGTGGAGCGGAAATGGCCTTGACTTCTCAAGGCAGTAGTCTGCTTCCTGCCGGCATATATGAAATTAAAGGGTCCTTCAGCAAAGGGGATGTCGTGGAAGTTTTTGGTGCAGAAGGATTAATTGGTAAAGGTGAAGTCTATTACTCCGCACAGGAATTACGTAAAGTAATGGGGAAGCGAACGGATGAGGTCGAAAAGGAAACGATTGTTGCAGCAATTGAAGTCATCCATCGCGATAACTGGGTAAAAGCAAAAAAATAGGGGGAACGATTGATGAGTGAGGTAAGAGAAAAAGGGAAACTTGCCAAAAAAGCAAGTTTTGAATTAATCGGGAAAACAACGGAAGAAAAAAACAAAGCACTTGCGGCTATTGCCGAACAGCTATTGATAGATCAAGCTGCCATTCTGGCAGAAAATAAAAAAGATCTGCTTGCCGGAAAAGAAAAGGGACTGTCCGACTCGATTCTCGATCGGATTAAGCTGAATGAAAAAAGAATTGATGATATGTCAGAGGCAATAGGTCAGGTCATTCAACTGGATGATCCGATTGGCGAGACCATCGAAACAATTCATAAAGAGAATGGATTGTTAATTGAAAGCAAGCGTGTACCGATTGGAGTCATAGGGATGATATATGAAGCCCGTCCGAATGTGACAATTGATGCTGCAACCCTTGCATTAAAGACAGGAAATGCCGTCATTTTAAGGGGCAGTTCTTCCGCTTACTATTCAAATAAAGTGTTGGTGGATTCTATTTATCGTGCTCTAGAAAAAACATCCATTCCAAATGACGCTGTTCAGTTGCTTGATGACACGAGCAGAGAAACTGCGAAAGAGTTGTTCCATCTTAATGAATATTTAGATGTACTGATACCGCGGGGCGGTAAGAACTTAATTGATACGGTTGTGAAGGAAGCGAGTGTACCGGTTCTTGAAACAGGTGCAGGTAATTGTCATATCTTTATTGATGAAACAGCTCAGCCAGACATGGCCATTCGTATCGCAATTAATGGAAAAACGCAGCGCCCGTCTGTATGTAATGCGGTTGAAAGCATTTTGATTCACAGAAACTGGGCTGCCAAATATGGAGTTCAGCTATTGGAGGCCTTAAGGGCAAAAGATGTAACTGTTATCGGTGATGAAAGTATTTGTGAATTATTTCCAGATTCTGTGCTGGCTAAGGAAGAAGACTGGTACACAGAGTATCTTGATTTAATAGTCAGTGTAAAAGTAGTAGAGAATGTGCAGGAGGCAATTGCTCATATTAATCAGTATGGAACAAAGCATTCTGAAGCCATTATTACAGAAGATCCAGACCATGTATCTGCTTTTTTGACATATGTGGATGCAGCAGCTGTTTATCACAATGCGTCGACCCGATTTACCGATGGATTTGAATTTGGTTTTGGTGCAGAAATAGGGATAAGTACACAAAAAATGCATGCGCGAGGGCCTATGGGTCTCAAGGCACTGACTTCAAGTAAATATATTATTCATGGTGACGGACAGATTAGAGGATAGTCACGGACCGGCGCGCGAAGTGCAAAGGGGCAGCCTAATCAGCTGTCCTTTTTCCGATGCAGGGAAATCAGGTTTACGATGTAGGATTTGAATTTATAAGGAGAGAGGAATAAAATAAAGAAGGAATGTCTCCTATTGGTAATTCCAATGGGTCAATGTTCGAAGAGCAACATTAAGTTTGGAACATACTTGATGTAATTTTGGGAGGAAAGATCGGTGGAAACTCTTGAACAAATTTTAGCAACTTACGCCTCATTTTTTGAATGGAAAATGTGGATTGAGGTATTATCTGATCCAGTTTCGTGGGGATTTATTGGAACACTCGTTATAATGGAAGGATTGCTGTCAGCAGATAATGCACTTGTATTAGCCATTATGGTCAAACCTCTGCCTAAAAAACAGCAGCGAAAGGCATTGACCTATGGATTAATCGGTGCTTATTTTTTTCGCTTTTTATTTATTGGAATGGGAGTATTATTGATCAAATTTTGGTGGATTAAAGTGATCGGTACTCTTTATTTGGCTTATCTGGTTTACAAGCATTTTTGCAAAAATGATGAAAAAACTGAGGAACACACAGTTAAAAAAGACAGCTGGCTCATCCGAACATTTGGTGCTTTTTGGGCGACAGTCATTTCTGTTGAACTACTCGATTTGGCCTTTTCAGTCGATAGTATTCTGGCCGCATTGGCAATATCAGATAAGGTTTGGATCTTATTATTAGGTGGAATGCTTGGAATCCTCATGATGAGGACGGTGGCCAAGCTATTTGTTATATTGATTGAAAAAATACCAGAATTAGAAAATACAGCCTATATCCTCATTGCCCTGATCGCTGTAAAAATGTTTGCTAGTATCTTTGGATTTGAGTTAGATCACACGATTTTCTTTATTGTCATTATTGCCGCGTTTGCTGTGACATTTATCATTCATTTTATGAATAAACAAAAGAAATCACAAAAGTCTGAACCAGCAAAAAAATTGAAAACAGGAGAAAACCGATAAATATAGCACCATAGAACCCTGTAAAACGCCGTTCTTTATCGATGATAAGAGAATGGCGTTTTTCATTTCATTATTTCTCGGGAAAGCGCAGAATTAGACATATTCCGGAGTCGGTATGTCGTATTCTGTTAGTTTTTATCATTTTAAAATAGTATTGTCAGATGAAAAGGGTCTGAGAGCCTAATAAATCAAAAAAAGATAGAGACTAAGGGATTTACAAGAGCTTTTTTCTTGGAATTAAAATAAATATTCCGATAATTTATAATTTTATCACAAATTTTTGATTGTGACTAGATAAGGATTGAAAATGGGTACAACATGAAGCATTTTTATTGAGGAACCTTGGATAAGGGGTTATGATGAAAGTCAATAGTCATTTCGTTAATTTTTAAGGAGAATGGGAAATGATTAGGGCAGTGCAGCTATGGTTTGTGGCTTCGTTTTTAGTGATTATCAAAGATTTTATTGGAATTGAACCTTTTATCAATGTTTGGACGATGAAATTCTTTCTATTTGGAGAGTTGGATACCTCTCCGTGAGTAGGAATAGCTTGTGGAGGAGAAAAGATGTTGCATACAACAAAACAATTAATAAATGAAGCAACCATTACCAATATTTTAAAAGACATTGTCGCGCATTCATACGATGAAATTAAAGAAGAGGACGTGCTTCTTTGTCTAGAATGCTGCGATGTTGATTTAAGCATTGCTACATCGAATCATTTTGAATTTCAAGAGGCCATTAAGGAGAATTTCGTATTGGACAAATTTGGGGAAATAGAGGATCAAGACGAATATCGCAGGCTTATGTGCGAACTCCATGATTTCTTTATTGAATTGCATAAAGAAAGCGGATTATTTGATTTTTTCCCGGAAGGTGAATATCAAGTAAGCGGAGAAAATCGTTTCTCTGATTCCGATATCATTGCGCCAAAAGGCAGATTTTTTGCACCGTTTGAAGATGCTATGAAGAAAAAGTCATAAAAGGCGTTTTTTAACTTTTTAAGCAAAGTAAACTCCTATGGTTATCTCAGATAAAAATGTTTGAGGGTTAATCTGTTTGACCATAAAGAAATCCTCGGAATATAGATTGGAGAGAGAGGAAGTGCTACTTTTTGGCTAAGCGTCTGTTATGATCGGAAAAATAGAAGAGTCAGGATATCTTTCTTGCTTGCAAGAATAAATACTGTACAGAAAAGGCATCTGTCTAACCTCTGTGCTTTTTGTGAAAGAACTTAAAGCATAACAGGCTGACAGATGTTTTTTTATTTATTTTGATCCTTTGAAGATCTCATAAATATAGATTTAGAAGATAAGTCTGCCGTCAATATGCTAAACCATTAAAATGTTTATTCTAAACTATTATAGTAGGATTCGATTACGTTTCTATGATTAGCGTGAATAAAAAAGTTTTACTAAAAATCAAGATTCATTTTACCCGCTTTCAGTATTCTCAGAATGGTCGTGTCTTCTTTATCAACAAAGCATTTGGTAAAAAATTTGAAACTTTGGCCTGCTTCATTCGTATTAGCAATAGAATTAAGTTTTAGAATAGGAGTGTTTGTATGGAACATGTAGTAAATGAAGAACAGGCAAAGCCGAACTTGTTTGCAATGTTGTGGTCCCCTGTAAAACAGTTTGAAAGAATCCGGCAAAAGCCAAAGGTGTGGATCCCTCTCTTGATTGTTGTGATTCTCTATGCGGCCGTATCTGCAATAAATGCTTTATCCATGACAACGGATGATTTGACAGCGGTGGGGACACCGGTTGACCAAGCAGAGATGATACTTGGGTTTTCGAAAGTAATGGGGATTGTTCAGGGGTTTATTTCACCTATTTTTATCATTTTTATTTCTGCTGCAATTTATTTTATTTTTATTAAAATTGCCCGGAAAGATACAACGTTTATGCAATTATTGTCAATGACCACGTTTATATTTTTTATATCAACAATTGGTTTTTTGCTCAACAGTCTAATCTCACTAATGATTGGCTCATCTTCAGGAATAGGCGATTATAAATATGTTACCAGTTTGGCAACTGTGTTGAACAGTGACTCACCGGTCCTGGATAGCTTCGAATTGTTCAGTATTTGGCAATTGATTTTAACCGCAATCGGACTACATAAGGTCGGTCAATTATCGAAAACAGCCGTGATCATAATTGCAGTGGTATTCTTCGGCATAGGCATTGGTATATCGCTGATTTCAGTTGCATTATCGGGATTGGCGGCGGGTATTCAATGAAAAAGAAAATCTGGATTGCCATTGGTGTGGTTATACTGATTTGTACGATGGCCGGGGTAAGTGTGTACCGTCAGGTATTTGCCAATGGATCCGTTGTTCAAACAGAAAAGGTGAAACAAAAGGAAATTTCCGCGACGCTTATGCTCCCTGGAACTTTAAGTCTTCAGGATGAGCAAAAGGTATACATATCTCCAGATATGGGGGAAATAAAAGAAATTCTTGTGGCAGAGGGCCAACAAGTAAAAAAAGGGGATGTATTGCTTAAATTAGAAAATGATCAGTTGGATTTAGAATTGGAACAAAATAAGCTGGCTGTTGAATCGGGGTATCTAAAGGTGAACCAAATCAATAAACAGCTTGATGATTTAACGAAGAAGAAAAATGAGCTTGCGAAGCAAGTGGGGGAAAAGGCAGCAAAAGAGGAGCTTGCCTCAGAATCTGATCAATTGAATATGGAAAAGAAAATGGCAGATCTAGATTTGAGACAGGTACAACTGCAAAAAGAATCATTAGCCAAAAAGCAACAGCAATTGCAGATTGTTAGTTTAATAGATGGAACCGTATTTTCGGTGAATTCACAAGCCACATCCGGAACCGTATTGGAGGGAGGCGGTCAGGAACCAGTAATTACCCTCGGTAATCTGGGAACGATGATTGCGTCCGGCACATTATCTGAATATGATACATTGAAGGTTGCGGCAGACCAGAAGGTTATATTAACCTCTGATGCTGTACCAGGAGAAAAATGGGAAGGAAAAGTAGCAAAAATTGGTTTAATTCCAAAAGATAATACCTTAGCTGCTCAGGGGGAAAATCAGGCCGTCCAGTATCCCGTAATAGTCAATGTGACGAGCAGTAATATACAATTAAAACCAGGCTTTCAACTGATTATGGAAATTGAAACAGAGAAAAAGAAGGGACTGGTGATACCGGTTCAAGCTGTTTCCAGTGAAGGGAGTCGGTCTTTTGTATATATAGTCAAAGAAGGGAAGGCCAAGCGGAAGGAAGTCCAAACTGGGACCGCATCAGGGAAAAATATTGAAATCACGAAAGGCTTGAAAGTGAATGATGAAGTGATAGTGGAGCCTATTGAGGAGATTCATGACGGCATGGAAGTGAGAAAGAAATGATCCGTTTGGAGAGTGTAACGAAATCTTATCCAATCGGCAAGGATAAAATTGATGTTTTAAAATCCATCGACTTAACAATTGAAAAAGGTGAGTTTACCGCGATAATGGGTCCTTCAGGCTCAGGCAAATCAACCATAATGAATATTATTGGATGCCTAGATAAGCCGACCTCGGGCGCCTATTATCTTGATGGTGAAGATGTATCTCACTACAGTGAGGCAGACCTTGCAAAGGTCCGCAATGAGTCCATTGGCTTTGTATTTCAGCAGTTCCAATTGCTGCCAAAGTTAAATGCGATTCGAAATGTTGAATTACCGATGATCTACAGCGGTATTGGAAAAAAGGACAGATTCTTTAGAGCAAAAGAGATGTTGGCTAAGGTAGGACTGGCAGATCGGATCGAACATCTGCCAAGTGAACTTTCCGGAGGACAAAAACAGCGTGTAGCCATTGCCAGAGCCGTTGTCAATCGTCCTAAATTAATTCTTGCTGATGAACCGACCGGTGCATTGGATACAAAGACGAGCATTTCCATTATGGAAGAATTCAGTCGTTTGAATAAAGAAGGAACAACCGTCGTCATTGTCACTCATGAACTTGACATTGCCCGGTATGCCGATCGGATCATTTTTGTGCGTGACGGCATCATTATTTCGCATGATTGGGAAAAAAGGGGGCTGGAACCTTGAGTTTGATGGAAAACATCATCATGGCAATAGACTCGCTCAAATCTCATAAAATGCGTTCGGTGCTGACGATGCTTGGGATTATTATCGGGGTAGGTGCGGTCATCATTGTCGTCGCAATAGGGCAAGGCGGCGAAGCAATGCTTAAATCACAAATTATTGGTTCCGGGAATACCATCCAATTATATTACGAACCGAGTGAAGAGGAATTACAGGCAAATCCTAATATTTATAGTGAAGTATTCTTTACGCAGGAGGATGTTCGTGTCTTGGAACAGATTCCTGAAATTAAGCAGATTGTCACATCCAGTTCAGAATTTGCGACAGTACGTTTTCAGGATACTGTACTAGATAGCTCGATTACAGGGATTAATGAAGCCTATCTTCAGGTAAATGATTTAAAGATCCAATCGGGAAAAAGCTTTTCCTCCTCCGACTTTTTGGGGGGGAGGCGTTCAATTGTCATTAGTGCCTCTCTTGCAGAGGAACTTTTTAAAGAAGAATCTGCAGTAGGCAAAATCATTCGCATAGGTAGTCAGCCAGTTGAAATTATTGGCGTCCTGGAAAAACCATCCGGCTTGTTGGCCTTTAGTTCTAATGAAGTATATCTTCCCTTTAGCACATGGAAAAACATATTTGGTAAAGCGAATATTACTCAGATAACACTTCAGGCCATAACGGCAGATGATATGGAAGTTGCCGGAAATAGGGCTGTGCAGCAGTTGAATGCCCTTCATAATACAGAAGAGTCCTATAAGGTAGTGAATATGGAAGAAATAGCTCAGGGAATTAGTCAAGTGACGAGAATTATGACTTTAATAATAGGGAGCATCGCCGGAATCTCACTGCTTGTCGGCGGTATCGGTGTGATGAATATTATGCTGGTTTCAGTAACGGAAAGAACAAGAGAAATTGGGATTCGAATGGCCCTCGGGGCAACAAGGAAACAAGTACTGACCCAGTTTTTAATCGAGTCTATGATTTTAACCCTGATTGGAGGCATCCTAGGAATCATCATGGGCTGGGGAGTGTCCGCTATCGTAGCGGCATTTGCCGGGTGGCCGCCGTTGATTTCCTGGCAGATCGTCATAATTGGTGTTCTTTTCTCTATGATAATCGGTATTATTTTTGGTTTACTGCCGGCCAATAAAGCTTCCAAACTCGATCCGATTGAATCGCTGCGCTATGAATAGCCGTTCCTATGGTGTTGAGTAGGGACTCTGCTTAAATGTAATAAATAAGATAAGCGAAAAAAGCACAGTAAGCTTCTGTGCTTTTTTTCATTCTGTACATTCATCTTTAAAAGAAGAGGAATGTACAGAATGAATTATATAGTCAAAGGCATAGAAAAAAGTATATACAAAAGATGAGGTGATTAATAATGGTGAAAATATTTATTGATCCGGGTCATGGAGGTCATGATCCGGGCGCAGAGGCAAATGGGATTCAAGAGAAACATCTCACTTTACAGATTTGCTCCATTATTCGTGATATTTTATTGGTAGAATATGAAGATGTTTCTGTCTTAATGAGTCGGACGGGGGATCAGACGGTAAGCTTAGACGACCGGACGAATGCAGCAAACAGTTGGGGGGCAGATTATTATGTATCAGTCCATATCAACTCGGGCGGCGGCAATGGATTTGAAAGTTATGTATATCCTGGCACAGGAAGAAGGACGGCTGCCTGTCAGGAACTGGTTCATCAAAAGATTATGGAACAAATTTCTTTCGTTAATCGCGGTATGAAGCAGGCTGCTTTTCATGTGTTAAAAGAAAGCAGGATGGCTGCGATTTTAACAGAAAATGGATTTATTGACCATGTTGCTGATTCAGCCAAATTAAAGGATATTAAATTCATCAGACAATTGGCGAGAGGTCATGCATTAGGAATAGCAGCAGCTTTTCAATTTAAAGGCAGGAAAGGGCTATCGCAGCCATATCAGTTAAATCGCTCAGCAGCACGGCTGATTAAGGTGCAAATAGGTGCATTCAAGGCCTGCGATCATGCTGAACAAAAGGCTCAGCAGGCAAAAGAAAAAGGATTTCAGGTTTATATAAGTGAGGAAAATAATCTATATAAGGTGCAAATAGGTGCTTTTAAAGAGCGAAAACATGCTGAGGAATTGGCGAAACAAGCAAAGGCTGCAGGACTGGATACAGTCCTGAGCATGAACGAATAAATAGTTGAGAGGTTACATGTTATTTCTTTTTTTGCTCATTATTAAGAATGGAAGGAGCTGTTCCATAGGGTATCAGCCTCCATAACCTATTGATATATAGTGTTGTGGTGCTGACACCCTTTCTTTTGGGACAGCTCCTTCGTTTCAATCTTGTATCCTTACCAACGATGTGCCTTTGCGTTACTTCTCAAAAGGATAACATTTTGAGTGACCTGTGTTTCTCCGTTCACCTGATTCTTTGTCCGTTTTCTACGAGTATTTGGATAGTGAAAGAGCTCAGAATGCGGATCTAAATGATCTTTGTAACTCATCGAATCACCTCTGAATTAGGATACATGAAACGAATGAATACCCTTTTGTTACAAGGGTTTCATATTTAATTTATCGTTCCTTTACATGTTCTATGTGTAGAGATTTTTGGAAAATGTTCATCCTGATTGAACTACAATTTTCAGATATAAAGAAAAATGAGAAATTTGGACACAATTTGCTGAAACCTTTCCTAAAAGAGTGCTAATTGTTACAGAAAGTCGTTACACCTTTAGCTATACTAACCATAAGAGATAGCTGAAAGTTTGGTTCAATAATCCGGGGGAATTCTATCATGAATATGTATGAAATCATTCTAAATATGATCGACAAACATGGTCCTGTTACCATTCCTAGCATCTGTATTGAAATCAACCAAAATCCTGAGTTTATACAGAAAAGGAAAAAGCCGGTGCAACCATCACAAATAAAATCGGTGATCAACAGAAAACGAGATCTTTTTTTGCTGGAAAATGAGATTGTATCACTGCTCCCTAATAAAGAATTACTATCACTGACGTTTAATATGGCAGTCTGCAGGGGACCGTGGGTTCAAGTAAAGGTAGACTTTATCAAAAAGGTATTTACTTATTTCGAGTTAAATTTTGAGTCTGAAAGAACTGCAAAAACTTCTATTGCTTCCAATCCTAAGATGTATGATATAATAGAGACGGGAAACATCGATGATTTTAAACAAGAGTTGTATCGCTTAAAGATCTGGAACTGGAATTCCAACTATGAACAAAGCGGTATCATATTAGATGGAGTTAATTGGTCTCTTCGTTTAGAAACAAAGGCTGCAGTATATAAGAGTGAAGGATATCAATGTTTTCCAAAAAATTGGTTTAGATTTTGCCACTCGCTCAGCATGTATATCGGCAAAAAATTGATTTAATAGATGATTCACTATTCATGCAGAGGGATATTAGACAAAGCTAATATCTCTTTTATTTTCGTCGTAGACATTTTGGAGGATTTACCTTGAAGGAAATAACGGTTGAACAATTATTACAATTGGATAAAGCGGTACCGGTTGACGTAAGATCACCTGGTGAATTTGAAGAAAGCTGTATACCGGGAGCAGTAAATATTCCGCTTTTCTCAAATGAGGAAAGAAAAGAAGTAGGTACACTATATAAGCAAAAAGGTTCAGCTGAAGCCAAATGGAAGGCGATGGAGATTGTTTCACCTAAATTGCCTGTCTTATTAAGTGCGATCAGGGATTTACGAAATAATGGAAAACAGCCGGTTGTTTATTGTTGGAGAGGAGGAATGCGAAGCGGTTCCGTGGCTATCTTCCTTGAATTTTCCGGAGTAGAATCCGTGCGATTAATCGGGGGGTACCGCGCTTATCGCAATTATATTCTTGAGCAGATCCCATTGCATATCCCCAAACAGGCAGTTGTATTGCATGGTTTGACTGGAACCGGAAAAACGGAACTATTAAAAATACTCGAGGCCAAAGGGTATCCGGTCTTAGATCTGGAGGAAATGGCCGCACATCGAGGCTCGTTATTTGGTTCTATCGGATTTGCGAAAGACGGGCATAATCAAAAAACATTTGATAGCCTTTTGTTTGAAGGATTAAGGAAGATAAAGGATTCCCATTATTTTATCGTTGAGGCGGAAAGCCAGCGGATAGGAAAAGCAGGCCAGCCCGACGAACTGTATCAAAGAAAGTTGGAAGGATACAATCTCTTACTTGAGGCTTCACTCGAGACACGGGTAATGCGCTTATATAATGAGTATGTTTGTCCCAATTTTCATTTTGATTGGTTTCACAATGTTATCTCAGAGAAACTTCAATTGTTAAGGAAACGATTTAAAAACAATGTACTTCATGATCAAATGATGGAATTCGCCGGACAAAAACAGTATGAACAGGTGATTCGGATATTGCTTGAATACTATTATGATCCACGATACACGTTTAAACAGCTTGAATACAAGAATGAATTTGTTACTATCGATGCGAATCATCTTGAGCAAGCCGCTAAGGAAATTGAAGGATTTTTGCAGAAAAAAGGCTTATTCAAAGCATCCAGTCTTCACAATAAAAAAAGTAGCCCGATGTAATTCGGGCTACTTTTCCTTGTCATAACGGGTTTCCGTCATTTTAATACATTAAAATATCTTGCTTCAGGATGGGCAAATACAATAGCGGTTACGCTTGCCTCAGGCTCCATCATAAATCCTTCTGTTAATTCAATACCGATTTCCTCTGGCTTCATCAGTCTAAACAATTTCGTTTGATCTTCCAGGTCAGGACATGCAGGGTAACCGAAAGAATAACGCTGTCCTTGATACTTTGCTGCAAAGCGGTCCTTCATCGTAAAGTTTACGGGATCAGGGAAGCCCCAGCGATCACGGACTTGACGATGGATTAATTCTGCTAATCCCTCAGCGGTTTCCAGTGCGAGTGCTTGTAATGCATGATTTTCTAAGAAACTGCCTTCCTCTTTTAATTGAGTGGCAATTTCTCTTATACCTCTTCCTGCGGTGACGGCAAAAAGGGCAACATAATCCATTTCTTTGCTGTCCACTGTTTTTAAATAATCGGCTAAACAAAGATATGGCTCTGATTCTTGTCTTGGAAATTCAAATGTTTCAATAATTTTTCCTGTATGGTCTGGGTCATAAATGTATATGCGGTTGCCATCCGCTTGCGCAGGGAAGAATTGATAAACAGCTGCCGGATTGATCCATCCATTTCTTTTTGATCCCTGAATTAAGTTATTGACCATGTCATTTAACTTGATCGCTTTTTCATCGCCTTCTAATAAAAGCTTTTCCAGTTTGCCCTTCAATCCGAGATGATGCCCGATTAATGTTTGTTTATTAATGTAAGGCTCGACATGTGAAAAGGAATAGGATTTAATTAAATGTCGTTTCGTATCCTGCGGAACACAAACAGGAGCATTCGATACGGCCTTTTTTCGTTCGGCAATTTGGGCAAAATGATTCTTTCTTTCAAAGAGAGGCAGAGGTGCGGCCATTTCTTTTGCTTTTTTCTCTTGCCATAATTTTTCAAACTCGGCAGGATCCTGTACTTGATTAGCCAGTGATAAACCATTCATTGCATCTTTTGCATATAAGACTATTCCATCGTATTCCTTGGCAATTTTCGTGTCGGTGAATTTACGTGAAAGGGCAGCACCGCCGACCAGTATTGGGATATTAATGCCTGCTTGCTTCATATCATGTGCTGTTACCACCATTTGCTGTGCTGATTTAACAAGTAAGCCCGATAAGCCGACCATGTCAGGTTTCTCTCTTTTGACGGTTTCAACTAATTCAGCAGGGGCTACTTTAATACCAAGATCAATGACATCGTATCCATTGTTGCTCAAGATGATATCAACAAGATTTTTCCCTATATCATGCACATCACCTTTTACTGTTGCGAGGACAATTCTTCCCTTTGCTGCAGATGAATCGCCTTTTTCCATAAATGGCTCTAAATGCGCAACAGCAGCCTTCATGACTTCAGCGCTTTGCAGAACTTCAGCAACAATCAACTGGTTATCATTAAATAGGCGTCCGACTTCCTTCATCCCATTCATTAATGGTCCGTTGATAATATCAAGTGGTGCAGGGAATTTTTGCAGAGCGGCATCCAAGTCTTGAATCAATCCCTCTTTCGTGCCCTCCACTACATAGTAGGCAAGACGCTCCTCAAGTGACATTTCAGGGATATTGCTTTTTGTTTCTTTTTTCTTATCACGATAAAAATCAGTGAAAACAGCCAATGCTTCATCAGTGGTTTCAAAAAGCAATTTTTCAGCCATGGCTACCTCTTCCTCTGTGATGGAAGCAAAACGTTCGAGTTTTTCTGTATTTACAATCGCATAGTCAAGTCCGGCCAGTGTGCAATGATATAAAAATACAGAATTTAATATTTCACGACCGACAGGAGGGAGTCCGAATGATACATTACTTACACCTAGTATGGTTTGTACTTGAGGGAATTTTTCCTTGATTAATCGAATTCCTTCAACTGTGGCTTTAGCTGAACCGATATATTGTTCGTCACCTGTTCCGACAGGAAAGACAAGAGGGTCGAAAATGATATCCTGCGGCTGAATTCCGTATTGATTCACAAGCAGTTCATAAGATCTTTCGGCAATCTCGAGTTTCTTCTCAGCCGTAACTCCCATTCCCTGTTCATCGATTGTACCAACCACAACAGCAGCACCAAATTTCTGAATTAGAAGGCTTATGGTTCGAAAGCGTTCTTCTCCATCTTCAAGATTAATCGAATTGATAATGGCCTTTCCTTGTGAATAGGAAAGAGCCTTTTCGATGACTTTATCATCCGTAGAATCGATAACCAATGGAACTTTTATTTTCTTCACGACTTCCCTGATGAAATTCTCCATATCTGTCATTTCATCTCGATCCGGATCGGCTAGACAAATATCGATGACATGGGCACCTTTTCTCACTTGAGCTCTGGCAATTTCAGCTGCCTCTTCGAACTTGCCTTCTGCAATCAGTCGTTTAAATTTACGGGAACCGATGACATTTGTCCTTTCTCCAACCATAATCGGACGAAGTTGAGGGTCGTCGTAAATAAATGGTTCAATTCCTGAAACCATATGATGATGTATGGTGCTTTTTTGTCTTGGATGAAAGTTTTTCATTGATTCGGCAATAGCCTGAATATGATCAGGAGTTGTCCCGCAACAGCCGCCGACTATGTTCAGCCATCCTTCTTGGGCAAATCCTGCAAGTTTTTGCGCCAATGAATCAGGAGTTTCATGATAGTTCCCTTCTTCATCTGGAAGTCCAGCATTGGGATAGCAACTGACTGCGGTTCCAGCAAGGTCAGACAGGGAACGAATATGATCCTGCATAAATTCAGGTCCGGTTGCACAATTTAACCCAACGGCGATTGGATGCATATGTTCGACAGAAATATAGAAAGCTTCAATTGATTGACCGGCTAATGTTGTTCCCATTGGTTCAATGGTTCCGGATATCATTAACGGGAGGGTAACTCCGGTTTTTTCAAATGCCTGGCGAATGCCAGCATATCCTGCCTTCACATTTAATAAGTCCTGGCTTGTCTCTAATAAAAGGAGATCAACACCGCCGTTGATCAGGCCTCGGGCTTGCTCTTCATATGAATTGATGAGTTCTTCAAACGTTGTTCCACCAGTCACACTTAATGTTTTTGTAGTCGGTCCCATTGAGCCTGCGACGAAACGTGGCCAAGAAGAAGTGGAATACCGTTTGGCTGCTTTTTTAGCGATTTCGCTGGCAAGCTTATTTATTTCATATGCTTTATATCCAAGATCATATTCGTCAAGTACGATTTTTGTAGCTCCGAAGGTATTGGTTTCAATAATATCTGCTCCGGCTTCTAAGTATTGTTCATGAATGGATTCGATGACATCAGGACGAGTAATATTTAAAATTTCATTACAACCTTCAAACTCTTCTCCGCCAAAATCATCTGCTGAGAGATTGGCTCTTTGAAGCATCGTACCCATGGCACCATCCATGATGAGAATTTTTTTATTGATTTGCTCTGCTATTGCTGCTGTTGACACGATGGGTCCTCCTAACTCTCTCTGCTGTTTTCTCTTGTGCATAAATGGATAATTCCACGCTCATTTCATATCGCATGAAAGGGGTGATTAAATAGATACCATTAAATAATTCGGCTGCTGTATCTATTAATGATTTTGTAATGTTCATCCCTTCACGGGCAGCTTTCATAGGGTCATCTTTTAAGGCTGCAAGTGATTCGCGGATAGAATCTTCTATCTTAATGCCTGGTACTTCATTATGCAGGAACTCAGCATTTTTGCTGCTTGTGAGCGGCATGAGACCGATATATACCGGGGTATCCAGATGTTTAGTTTCTTCATAGATGCTTCTAATCTTTTCCTCGGAATAGACCGGTTGTGTAATAAAATAGTCAGCTCCATAAGCTATTTTTTTCTCCATTCGTTTAACAGCTTTGTCAATTTGTCTGACATTTGGATTGAATGCGGCCGCAACAGAAAAGGCCGTTTTTTGACCTAGATCCTTCCCAGAGTATGATTGACCGTTATTGAGCATTTTGATCATTTGAATCAGTTCAAAGGATGAAATATCATATACCGAGGATGCACCAGGGAAATCACCGACACGTGCGGGATCACCAGTAATGGCCAATAAATCGTTCAATCCTAGCGTATGAAGTCCCAAAAGATGGGATTGAAGGCCAATGATATTGTGGTCCCGGCAGGTAAGATGTATTAAAGGACGCATCTTCATCTTTGCTTTTACCAAATATCCTAAAGCGGAATTCGAAACTCTTGGAGAGGCAAGAGAATTGTCAGCCATTGTTACAGCATCTATTCCTGTAGATTTTAATGCCTTAACCCCTTCAAAAAATTTGGTAGTATCTAATTTTTTTGGTGGATCTAATTCAACAATAACGGAAGGGTGCTCTTTCACAATTTCTTGAAGCGGGGGATACTCCCGTTTGAATTCTTTGATTTCCACTATCGTTTTTTGTTCTTTGACAGTAATTGTTTTATCTTGTACAGGTACGGCACCCTTTAATTCTGAGGCAAAGGCACGAATATGTTCTGGCGTAGTACCACAACACCCACCAAGCAGCCGAACACCCTGCTGACGAAATGCCTGAGCTGATTTCCGAAAATACTCCGCGTCTCCTTCATACTGGATAATCCCGTCCATATATGCAGGCAGACCGGCATTTGGATAGGCTGACAAATAGGCCTTCTTTGGAATGGGTATTTGTTCTAAGGCTAACAGCATGTGGTGCGGACCCAGACGGCAGTTTAACCCAACGACATCAGCCCCGATATCTTCAAGACGATTTAAAGCCTCGGCAACCGGAGTCTGATCCTGAAGAAAACCTGTTTCCTGAAGGGATACTTGCGCAATAATTGGAAGATTTGTTTCTTTTCGGGCAATGGCTAGTACAGTTTCTAACTCTTCTAAATCGTAGTAGGTCTCAAGCAGTAATCCATCTACATTTTCTAATAACAGACAATATAATTGCTCTCGAAAACTTCGTTTAATTTCTTCTAGGGAAATAGATTGCGGTTTAACTCCGCGGTTTCCGCCCATGCTCCCTAGGACATAGCCGGATATTTTAGTAGCTTGTTTTGCGAGCTTGACTGCAGCGGTATTGATCTCTTTAACAGAGTCTTCCAATCCATAGCGTGAAAGCTTTAAATAGTTGGCCGCATAAGTATTTGTCTGAATGATGTCGGCACCGGCATATAAGTATGCTTTATGAATACCTGCTATTTGCTCAGGATGGGTAAGATTTAACTGCTCATAGCATGTATCCTTACCGTAAGAATATAAAAGGGTACCCATTGCTCCATCAGCAATGAGGATTTCGTTTTTCATTCGTTCTAAAAAATTCATTCTATCGACCTCGATCATAAATTAAGTTTGATCGCTTGGCCTCATCAAGGGCATTAGAAAAATCCTGGATTAAATCTTCTGAATTTTCGAGCCCTACAGACAGACGCAAGAGACTGTTTGTAATTCCCCTTTGTTTCCGTTCGTTTTCTGGCATTGCAGCATGAGACATTTTTGCAGGATAGGAGAGAATCGATTCAACTGCTCCCAGACTTACGGCAAATACAGGGATTTTAACGTTTTTTACAAATGAACGCATGATCTCTTCATTGAACAAATCAAATGAAAGAACAGCGCCGCCCGATTTGGCTTGTACCTTTTGGATCTGATATTGCGGATGATCTTCCAGGCCAGGATAGTACACTTCATTGACCAGAGGATGCTTCCGGAAGAAGTTTGCAAGTTTCGTAGCCGATTGTATAGACTGTTCGAGCCGGACATGAAGGGTTTTAATTCCTCGCATCACAAGCCATGCATCCTGAGGCCCTAAAACAGCGCCAAAGGAATTCTGCAAATAGTACAATCTTTGCGCCAATTCTGGATCTTTTACAACCGCTAGCCCTGCTACAACATCGCTGTGGCCGGATAAGAACTTGGTAGCACTATGCAATACAATATCTGCACCGAGTGTTAATGGCTTCTGATGAGCAGGGGTTAGAAATGTATTATCGACAAACGTCAAAGCATTGTGTTCTTTTGCAAGTTCGCAAATTTCCTTAATGTCGGTTACCTTTAGTAAAGGGTTAGATGGGGTCTCAACATAGAACAGTTTTGTATTTGGACGAATTGCAGCCTTTACCGCTTCAATATCCGTCATATCAACAAATGTATGGCTAATTCCAAAGCGTGTCAAAATCTGCGACACCATTCGGAAGGTGCCTCCGTATACATCTTCAGTAATGACCACATGATCGTTTTGCGAAAGAAGCAGGAATGCGGTAGAAATGGCTGCCATTCCAGAAGAAAAAGCAAAGCCCCTTGTGCCTTCCTCTAATTCTGCAATTAGATCCTCCAACGCTTCTCTTGTTGGATTACCACTTCGAGCGTAATCGTATCTTCCAAAAGTGTCAATATTAGATTGATGAAAAGTAGATGCATGTTGAATTGGTACACTCACTGCACCTGTTGTTGGATCTAATTTATGTTGATTATGAAGCAAATGTGTTTGAAAAGTAAAAGAATTACTCATGAATAACAGCCCCTTTTTGTGTTTTTTCTAGTGCTTGTGCTAGATCACTAATTAAATCTTCCACATCTTCAATTCCAACAGAGAAACGCAGTAACCTATTATCTACACCTGTTTCATTTCGCACTTCCTCTGGAATATCGGCATGTGTTTGGGTGGCAGGATACGTAATAAAGCTTTCGACTCCGCCTAGACTTTCAGCAAACGTGATTAATTGTAAATGCTGTAAGAATGGGTTTATCCAGGTTTCATCTAAAATGCGAAATGAAATCATCCCGCCTCTGCCGGGATATAATACATCGGTGATTCCAGCATGATTTTGCAGAAATGGAACAATTTCCTTTGCATTTCGCTCATGACGTTCCATTCTTAAGGATAAGGTTTTCATGCCGCGTATTAAAAGCCATGAATCAAACGGGCTCAAAACGGCTCCAGCGGAATTTTGTAATCGGGCTAGTCTTTCACAGAGCTTTTCGCCTTTTGCGGCAATCAAACCTGCCAGAACATCATTATGACCTCCTAAATACTTTGTTGCACTGTGTACAACAATGTCTGCTCCAAGTCTAATCGGTTGCTGCAGAATGGGTGTATAGAAAGTATTATCAACAATCAGTAATAAGTTATGTTTCTTGGCAATGCGGGATATTTCCGCTATATCCGTTTCCTCCATCAGCGGATTTGTAGGTGTTTCAATAAAAATTGCCTTCGTTTGCGGGGTAATCTTTTGTTCGACATTTGCTGAATTCCTTGTATTGGTGTAACGACATCGAAGTCCCCATTGTTGATAACCTTCTTCCAATAAACGGTACGTTCCGCCATACAAATCCTTTGAAACGATCCATTCATCACCGGATTGGAATAAAGATACGATCGTAAATATTGCGGCCATTCCAGAACTAAAGGCAAAGCCTTGATCTCCGCCTTCTAAATCTGCAATCGTATCTTCTAATATTTTTCGCGTTGGGTTGCTGGTACGTGTGTAATCATATCCGGTGGATTGCCCGATGCCTTTATGCCGATATGCGGTAGATAAGTAAATAGGGACATTGACAGTGCCGGTTAGTTCTTCACTTCGATTACCGATTTGGGCTAATTTAGTATTCATTTTCAACATATTCAACACTCCTTTTAGAAAACGGTATTAAGGAACGAGTGCAGGCTAAATTCTGCATGGTTCCACGTCAATCGTTTGATTTAACTGAAGTTAACTTATCTTTCACAGTTGTATACTTGGAAAAAAGAATAATCTACAATAAATATTTCTCATTTCTGCCAGTTTTGAAAAGGCTATTTTAAACAACGATAAATAATAGGACCGTTAAAAACCTAAATAGGATTTTAATTTCGTCATAAAAAAAAGTCTTCTCACAAGAAGAAGACTTTTCGTTAAACAAATGAACGTTCTTCTTCTTATCTTTCAAGTCTCAAAACTTGATGGAATTAGCACCTTTTCAATGTACAAGACATTGATGGTTGCTGAGGTGTCAAAGGGCCATTCCCTCAACCTCTCTGGATAAGAAATGAATAATTATTGATTAAACTTTACTACAATAAAGTAAAAGTTTCAATCGTTTTTTTATAAATGGGTCATATTTTTTGTCAAAAAGGGATGTAAGCGCTACCTTCGATAAAAACTCGTTGGACTTTCTCTTTTCTTCGCAGAATAAGTCAAAAAATGTTGGAATTAATTCAGAACATTCCCATCGTATTATCAGAACATTTACTTTATAATTTATTTATAGAAAACCCAAGGAGGAATAGCGTACATGCAAGAACATAGTCGTCATCGTCATCACCGTTATATCAGCTCTGAAGAAAATTTTGCCGATACAAAGGAAGATGTAATTGCGGTTCTTGTGAATAGGGGAGTTTTTCAAAAGTGGTCTGTTAACGGTCATATCGACTATCCGTTTGAGCCAAATATGATGAGTGAGAATTCTGTTTTGGAAGGAAAAACACAGCCATATATTCAATATAATGAAATATTATAAATGAATCGGGATTAGCCCGATTATTTTTTAGCTCAATAAATAAGAGGAGCATAGAGGCGAATGTAAACGCCTCTGCTCCTCCCGGTTACTCTTTAATTGGTTTCAATCCTCGTTTTTTTAATTCACCTTGCAGCAGTCTAATCCATTCTTTATCAACACCTGAACCCGACTTCAATGCATCACGATAGGAGACGACTAATTGTTCATTACTCATAATCTTCATTGTGCATAACCTCCAAGGTAAAGGATAGAATATACTTTCAATTGTAAAGGTTTAAGAATTTTTTGTGAAGGAAAATTTAATTTTTTTTCAAAATTGTCAATAAATCAAATGAAATTGATGGTTGCTCTTGACAGGTGAAATTATATATACTAAAGAATAAATAGAAAAAGGGAGTTATATTCATGATACATATAGACTGGCATGAAAGAAAAACGATCAAACAAGTAAAATGCGTACATACTCAAGCAAAAAAGTACATTGTCAATAATGTTTTAACACCGGGAAAGTTGTATGATGTAAAAAATGAAACAGAAGAATTTTATTTTATTATTGACAACTCAGGAAAAGTTGGGGGATTTTATAAAGATTATTTTATAGAGGAATAAAGATAAACCATAATAATATTATGTAAACTTTCTATTAACATCAAAGCTGCTCTCAAAGGAGCAGCTTTGATGTTAATTTTTTTGTAAGTTGGGCTTTGAAGCTGTGTTTTTAGACGGATATAACTTACGACCTAAATAGGTTTGAAATATCAGGAAAGTTCCACCGACTACCCAGTAGAGAGGCAGTGCTGCAGGTGCATTGAGCGAAAACATGACAATCATAATAGGGGAAAGAAGACCCATGTATTTCATTTGCTGTTTTTGCTGTTCTGGCATCGTATGCATGGAAACCTGAAATTGAAAATAATAAACGATTCCAGCAAGTGCTGTAATCCATATATCTGATTCTCCAAGACTGAACCAAAGGAAGGAATGGCTAGCGATTTCCGCTGAATCGCGAATCGCATGATAAAAGGCAAGTAAAATCGGCATTTGAATAATTAAAGGCAAGCATCCCATATTCATAGGGTTAACACCATGTTTTGAATAAAGGCCCATCATTTCCATTTGCAATTTTTGTTGCTCTTTTTTGTCTTTCTCCGCTTTTATTTTCTTCTGTAGTTCATCCATATCCGGTTTTAGAAGATCCATTTTTTCCTTCATCTCTGCCTGACTTTTATATTGCTTCAGCATAAGCGGCAGCAGTATAAGACGGACAAGCAATGTGACGAAAATGATGCCTAACCCATAATTATTATTGAAAAGATGAGATGTCCAAATCAGAAGAGAAGTAAAGGGCTCTACGAAATAAGTATCGAAAAATCCCCCGCTTTTCCCACCATCGGCTGAACAGGCCGATAAGAGGATGGTCATTAAGAATAAAAAGGCTGTTAAAAAGAATTTTTTATTAATCATCTGTTATATTTCCTCCAAAATGCTCAAAAATTAGGTTTAAGTGAAGTGAGGAAATAGATGTACCGGGTCATCTCCGGGATTTTCTTTTCTTCTAATAAATTTAACAATCCATAATAAATGTGGACAAATATTCACTCTTTTCTTCATTTGAATGGATAAATTTTTAGCCTTTATATGGCATTCGGATGATGTTTGTAAAGTATCAAATAACAAATACTCAAACTTCCAAATCCAGAGCAACCTCAGGGAAAGACTAATCATAAGCGGGATATACAAAGAATAATCAGGTTGAATATTTGCAGCATCTAGGATAAATTCTACCAATGATTTTCACCTCAAAAAACTGATGCGAAGCAATTTAGTAATTCTTTTCATTGTATGTAAACATACAATTGATGAAAGTATATATGAAATAGAAGGAATAAGCAATTAATTAAATAAAACAACTATGGTTCATTTTACCAAGCAGTCGGTCTGCAAATTAGACAAGCAGCAAAATAAAGCTATAATAATAACCAAGAGCAACGCCTATAGGCGCTGTCTTAGGCTCTTTTTTACATAAAAGTGCAGCATAAAAGCCTTTCAGGGAGGTTTGACAATGGAAAAATATGTGGATGATAGTTTAACACTTCACACAGATCTTTATCAGCTAAATATGATGGAAACGTATTGGGAAGACGGGATTCATGATCGTAAAGCGGTTTTTGAGGTGTATTTTCGAAAAATGCCGTTTGGAAATGGATTTGCCGTGTTTGCAGGCTTAGAAAAGGTGATTGATTATTTAAAAAATTTAAAATTTACAGATCAGGACTTAGCTTATTTACATAATGACTTAGGTTATCAGGATGATTTTATTCAATATTTAAAAACAATACGTTTTACCGGGTCACTGCGTTCAGTGGAAGAGGGTGAGATTGTCTTTGGAAATGAACCCTTACTGAGGATCGAATCTACATTAGCTGAAGCACAATTAGTTGAAACGGCAATCCTAAATATTGTTAATTACCAAACACTGATAGCAACGAAAGCAGCAAGAATTAAGTATATTATCGGGAATGAAACGGCAATGGAATTCGGCAGTAGAAGAGCGCAGGAAATGGATGCTGCAATATGGGGAACAAGAGCTGCGTATATTGGCGGGTTCAGCGCTACTTCAAATGTCAGAGCAGGTAAACTATTTGGAATTCCGGTGTCCGGGACCCATGCACATTCGCTTATTCAAGCATATCGCGACGAGTATACTGCCTTTCATAAATATGCCCGTCGCCACAAGGATTGTGTCTTTTTAGTCGATACATATGATACCCTTCGTTCAGGAGTGCCGAATGCGATTCGAGTGGCAAGAGAATTAGGAGATTCGATTAATTTTATCGGTATACGGCTTGACAGCGGCGACCTCGCCTATTTATCAAAAGAGGCTCGGATAATGCTTGATGAAGCAGGATTTCCTCATGCCAAAATTGTTGCATCAAATGACCTTGATGAAGAGACCATTTTAAATTTAAAGTCTCAAGGGGCCAAAATTGATACATGGGGAATCGGGACAAAGCTTATTACCGGATACGATCAGCCGGCATTGGGGGCAGTTTACAAACTGGTCTCTATTGAAGATGAGCAAGGAAACATGATAGACACGATTAAAATCAGCGGCAATCCTGAAAAGGTTTCAACTCCGGGTTTAAAGAACGTCTACCGAATCATTAATCCGGCAAATCAGAAAATGGAGGGTGATTATATCACACTTCATGATGAGAATCCGAATGAAGAAGAACAACTGCATATGTTTCATCCGGTTCATACTTATATTAGTAAAACGGTAACGAATTTTGAAGCAAAGGAACTTCATCGGGACATCTTTACTAATGGTAAATTAGTATATCATTTACCGTCACTCCCGGATATTCAATCCTTCTGCCGGAAAAATCTCAATTATTTGTGGGATGAGTATAAGCGATCATTAAATCCGGCTGAATATCCAGTGGATTTAAGTCCGAAATGTTGGGAAAATAAACGGAGAAACATTGAATTGGTACAGCAACAGGTTAAACAGCAATTAAAAACAATCAATGTCAAATTTTAAAAAGAAGGAAGGATCTATGTGAAGCTGCAAGAGAAAATTATGAAGGATTTACATATCCAGCCTATCATAAATGCGAAAGAAGAAGTTAGAAAGCGAATCAATTTTTTAAAGGAATATTTATTAATGACAAAGGGTGCCGGCTATGTATTGGGAATCAGCGGCGGTCAGGATTCATCACTCGCAGGCAGGTTGGCTCAATTATCGGTAGAAGAGCTGAGGGCTGAAGGGTATGAAGCTAAATTTGTTGCTGTCAGGCTGCCATACGGAATTCAAACGGATGAAGCAGATGCCCAAATAGCGTTATCGTTTATTCGAGCTGATTATGAATATACATTTAATATCGCTAAAGCTGTTGATTCTGTAAAAGAAGAATACGATAAACAGATGAAGGATGCTCCTTTAAGGGATTACCATAAAGGGAATGTTAAGGCAAGGATGAGGATGATAGCCCAGTATGCAATTGGAGGGCAGGACAATCTTCTTGTGATAGGAACAGACCATGCTGCAGAAGCAGTCTCGGGTTTTTATACTAAATATGGAGATGGGGGAGCCGATATTCTCCCGTTATCAGGTCTTACAAAACGTCAGGGAAAACAATTATTGCAGGAATTGGGCGCTGACGAAAGCCTTTATTTAAAGATTCCTACAGCTGATTTATTGGATCAGAAGCCGGGACAAGCGGATGAAACGGAGCTAGGAATTTCTTATGAAGAACTAGATGATTATTTAGAGGGTAAAAGGGTATCTCCGGAAATCGCAGAGAAAATCGAACGGAGATATGCCACAACAGAGCATAAACGTCAAATGCCGGCCACAATGTTTGACGAGTGGTGGAAGTAAGATTATACATGCAGAAAAAAGCGTGCTGTCAGATTTTGACTGCACGCTTTTCATCTTCCATAAAAGTAACGCTTTTGGTTAAAATTTTATATGCTTCCGCCACCTGTTCATCACTAGGAGGTTCAATACCTTGAAGAGGATATTCATGTCCAAGTGCTTCCCATTTGTATACTCCAAGTTTATGGTAAGGCAGTATTTCAACCTTTTTGATATTTCTTAAAGTTCCGATAAAGTCTCCGAGCTGATGTAAATCTGCAGGATCATCTGTCACGGTAGGGACAAGGACATGACGAATCCAAACAGGGAGTTGAATATTTGATAGGTATCGGGCAAATTCCAAAATATGGTCATTGGCCATACCTGTTAAGCGGATATGTTTTTGCCGATTAAAGTGTTTTAAATCAAGTAAGATTAAGTCAGTATATTTCAATACTTCCTTTAATTGCTCCTGGAATAAGGGTGCTGTAGAAAAACAGCCACCGGAGGAATCAATGGTTGTATGAATTCCAGCTTTCTTACATTCTTTGAAAAGCTCCAGTAAAAAGGGCAGTTGTAATAGAGGCTCTCCACCGCTTACAGTAATGCCGCCGCCAGACGCTTCAATAAAAGGGAGGTAAGTAAGTAAGTCCTGCATAATTTCATCGACAGACATTGATTTTCCTTTACCAAGCTCCCAAGTATCCGCATTGTGGCAAAATTGGCAGCGAAGAAGACATCCTTGTGTGAAAATGACAAATCGTATGCCGGGTCCATCAACAGTACCAAAGGTTTCGATGGAATGTATATTACCATTCATAATGAATATATCTCCCTTCCAAATTGAATCGTCGTCATAGGCAAAACGGCGATATTTTTAAAGAAGGAAAAGCAGCTTTAGCTGCTGCCTTCCCCAGTACTTCATATTACATGCTTTCGTGGAATGTACGGTTAATAACATCAAGTTGTTGTTCTTTTGTTAATTTAATGAAATTGACCGCATAACCGGAAACGCGAATTGTTAATTGTGGATAGTTTTCCGGATGTTCCATTGCATCTAATAATGTGTCACGATTGAATACGTTAATATTTAAGTGATGACCTTTTTTCGTAGCGTATCCGTCAAGGATAGAGACTAAATTATGATTACGTGCATCTTCATCTTTACCAAGTGCCTTCGGAACAATGGAGAAGGTATTGGAAATTCCGTCCATTGAAGATTCATAAGGCAGTTTAGATACGGATGATAGAGAGGCAAGAGCACCTTTTGTATCACGACCGTGCATTGGGTTTGCACCAGGTGCAAATGGTACTCCAGCTACGCGTCCATCAGGTGTTGCGCCAGTTTTCTTACCATACACGACATTAGACGTAATGGTTAAAATAGATTGTGTTGGAACTGCATCACGATATGTTTTATGCTTTCTAATCTTGTTCATGATTTCTTTTACCAACATGACAGCGATAGAGTCTACCCGTTCATCATTATTACCATATTTAGGGAAGTCTCCTTCGATTTCATAGTTAACAACTAGGCCGTTTTCGTCACGAATTGTTTTTACCTTTGCATATTTAATAGCGCTGAGTGAGTCAGCAGCAACAGAAAGACCAGCAATTCCGCAAGCCATTGTACGAAGGATCTCGCGATCATGAAGGGCCATTTCAAGTCTTTCGTAGTAATACTTATCATGCATATAATGGATGACATTGAGTGTATTGACGTATAATTCGCATAACCAATCCATCATGACATCAAATTTTTTCATTACTTCATCATAATCCAAGTACTCTGAAGTAATTGGTTGATAAGCAGGTCCAATTTGCTCTTTGTATCTTTCATCTACACCGCCGTTAATAGCGTATAATAAAGCTTTAGCAAGGTTTACGCGAGCACCGAAGAACTGCATTTGTTTACCGATTCTCATAGCTGATACGCAGCAGGCAATACCATAGTCATCGCCATAGATTTCTCTCATCATATCGTCATTTTCATATTGGATGGCACTGGATTTAATAGACATTTTAGCGCAATAAACTTTAAATTTCTCTGGAAGTTTTTTCGACCAAAGTACAGTTAAATTTGGTTCCGGTGCCGATCCAAGGTTATCTAAGGTGTGTAAGAAACGGAAAGAGTTCTTTGTCACTAAAGGACGTCCGTCAAGCGCCACACCGCCGATTGATTCTGTTACCCAAGTAGGATCGCCGCTGTAAAGCTCATTATATTCAGGTGTTCTGGCGAATTTAACAAGACGAAGCTTCATAATGAAGTGATCGACTAATTCCTGCGCTTCTTCTTCAGTTAATGTTCCGTTTCTTAAATCTCTTTCAATATAAATGTCCAAGAAAGTGGAGGTACGACCAAGGCTCATGGCAGCTCCGTTTTGTTCCTTAATAGCAGCTAAATAGCCAAAGTATAACCATTGAATGGCTTCCTTCGCATTGCTTGCTGGCTGAGAAATATCAAAGCCATAAGATGCAGCCAGTTGTTTTAATTCTTTTAATGCACGGTATTGTTCGCTGTATTCCTCACGGTCGCGGATCACATCGTCAGTCATTGTGCGAGAACCAATATAGTTAAACTCTCTTTGCTTTTCTTTCATTAAGAAATCTACACCGTAAAGGGCAATACGGCGGTAGTCTCCAATAATACGTCCACGTCCGTATGCATCAGGAAGGCCAGTAATAACCCCAGCATGACGGGCAGCTCTCATTTCTGGTGTATAGGCATCAAAAACACCTTGATTGTGTGTTTTACGATATTTTGTAAAGATATGTTCAATTTCCTCGTCTAATTTATACCCATTTGTTTCTAATGCGCTTTTCGCCATACGGACACCGCCGAAAGGCATTAAAGCACGCTTGAATGGCTCGTCAGTTTGAAATCCAACAATTTTTTCAAGCTCTTTATCTAAAAATCCTGGACCATGTGAAGTGATTGTAGATACATTTTTAGTATCAGCATCCAGTACGCCGCCTGCTTCACGCTCTTTTTCAGATAATTCCATGACTTGCTTCCAAAGTTTTTTCGTTGAATCTGTTGGACCTTCTAAAAAGCTTTCATCACCAGTATATGGAGTAAAGTTTTTTAAAATGAAATCACGAACGTTAACTTCTGTATCCCAAACGCCCGTTGTAAAACCTTTCCACTGTTCCATTATTAGTCACCTCAATTATATTATCTTGAAACTGTTTAATTAATTTCTATGAGTCGAGTATAACAGAATAAATGTGAATACAATCACATTATATATGAACATTTTGTGAATCGTTAATAAATATTGATTTATCAATGTTTATTTGTGGTATTTTTCTGCGCATTTGTTTGAATTATCATATTTTTAAAAAACAATGTCTATATCTGTACTATAATTATCGAAACGAAAGTTATAACTGTTATATAAGAACATTTTCCTATATTCCTGTTGTTTTTATTGCTTTCGTTTTTCTAATATAATATTTAACGAATAGAGTAGTGCTATACGATCCTATTATTAGGAGCATGCTTTCTTTTTTTCTGTAAAATGAATGGTTATTTTTTGACAATATAGTGGATAAGAGATAATCTTGCATATAAGGCATAAAAAGGAAATGAAATTTGAAGCCAGTCTACATAGAAATTGAAATTGAAAGGTGGGTTACAATGATTCATTTATTTACCCATAACGATTTGGATGGTCTTGGCTGTGGGATTTTGGCAAAGATAGCATTCGGAGATAATGTTGAGGTTCATTATAATTCAGTAGCAAGAATTAATTCACAGGTTGAACGATACTTTGATACGATGAAGAGAGAGCAAGTAAAAGAGGATCTTTTATTTATTACAGATCTGACAGTTAATGAAGCAAATAGTAAGAAAATCGATAAATTTGTAAATGAAGGAGGAAAAGCAAGATTTATCGATCATCATAAAACTGCGCTCCATTTGAATGAGTTTAACTGGGCTTCCGTAAATGTGCAATACGAGGACGGGAGACTGACATCTGCCACGTCGCTATTTTATGATTATTTATTAGAAAATAATGATGTTGAACATTCTCAAGGTGTAGATGAATTTGTTGAATTAATTCGGCAATATGATACTTGGGAATGGGAGGCAAATCAGTTAATTAAAGCAAAACAGTTAAATGACTTATTTTCTTTAATTTCCATTGATGAGTTTGAAGAAAAAATGCTAGAGCGTTTAAATTCAAATGAGCCATTTGTCTTTAATGAATTCGAGAAGCAACTTTTAAAAATGGAAGAAGAAAAAATTAACCGTTACATCAGAAAGAAAAATCGGGAATTAGTGCAAACGTTTATCGGAGATCATTGTGTTGGAATTGTTCATGCTGAAATGTACCATTCTGAATTGGGAAATGAATTGGGAAAAGAAAACAGTCATTTAGATTATATTGCAATTTTAAATATGGGTAGTAAAAAAGTTAGTTTTCGTACGATTCATGATCATATTGATGTGTCGGCTGTTGCGGGGAAATTCGGCGGTGGCGGACATGCAAAGGCATCTGGATGCTCAATGAATGAAACAGCTTTTAAACTGTTTGTAAATGAAGTATTCCCGCTCGAACCATCAAAATTAGACGCCCCGAAAAATCAGCATAATATGAAGAACAATCCCGATGGAGCATTGTATGAAAATCAAAGTCGTGAAAAATGGTTCATTCGCAAATATCTCAATCAATGGGTCGTTGAACATGAAGGAAGAACACTGCCCATGAGTTTTTCTGATTTTTATGAAGCTGAACATTTTATTAAAAGACAGTATTCGGCTGCATTGTCTAGGGATGATCAGTTCCATGAATATATTAAAAATATGAAAAAGAAATCATGATAAAAAGAAAAACGTGTCGACAGAATGGGATACTCCCATAAGGATGTTTTCGATTTTTTAGATTTGCCGTAGGATTGTGAAGTCCTACGGCTTTTCTCTTGTCCTAAACCCTGTCCACAAAGTTGAAGTAGACATCAACTTGTTTCGTGTAGTTTTTCTTCTTGTACGGTTCAGAACGCTCGTGGACAACAATCTTATTGATAAACTCTCGTACAATTTCAGGGGTCAACGCCCGAATATCTGTGTACTTCTCCACGATAACCATGAAACGGTCAGCGTTCAGCATTTTGTCCTGCTCGGTCTTATTTCCTACTCCAGCTTGCCGGACCAGGGTAAGCAGTTCCTGCTTCTCAACCTCGTAACTTCCGCTCAGTGCCTTAAACTGTGCTTCGGACAGGTTTTTTTCCAATGCAACTGCTTAAAGGCTTTCCGAAACAGCGTATCCAAATCTACAAGGCGTTTCTGCGTCCGTTTTAACTCCCTTGTCTTAGCAGAAAGCTCACTCTTCAGTTGGCTTTGGTGCTTATCCATCACCCTCTGCAAAAACTGCTCTGTATGCTCCTTGGCTTCGGCTGTCACTCGCTGAATTTCCACTAACACAATCTGGTGTAGAGCCATGACCTTGATGGTATGGGGTGTACACTCGTCCTTGTGCGTATTTACCGTAGTACCGATGTATTCTTCGTGTTCCAGTACTCCCACAACCGTCCGTCCACACCAGTCAAAGGGCTTATTAGTGTTCAAATGGGCGTGTTCTGCGCCACTCGCCTGATATTCGGAACTGGTGGGCTTTAAGATTTTATCCTGCTTCAAAATCCGTGCAATCTTGCTGGGGCCAAGACCACTGGCACACAAGGCGAAGATACGCCTGACAATAGGGGCGGTATCCTCATTAGGTATAATTCGTTTTGGGTCATTCGGGTCTTTCTTGTAGCCGTACGGCGGCTTTGAACCGATACGCTCCCCACACTTCGCAGCCGCCATCTTAACTGCCTTGATTTAAGTAAACGGTAGTTCACTATAACATTGGTGAACTACCGTTTACTTGCGTGAGGAGGACTTTTGGTGGCTGACACCAAAGAAAATATTTTATTAACTGCACTCCGCTTGTTCGCAATGGAATATGTTAAAAGCCAAAAGTACAAAAATTCGGGGGATACGGAACTTAAAAACTTCCTATTATTCTGTCCGAAGTGTAAACTGGAAACCTTGATAAATGTACGACAACTACATACAACCGTTATCAAAGAGCCAGACGCTAAGTCCAAAAGCTTTGTGTTTTATATAAGTTCGGAAACTTGACATAGTACTTGTCAAGTTTTTGTGCTTTAATGGTTGCAATGATAAATCGTTGGGGGTGAGGATTATAAAGAACGACCGTCTGTTTCAGATACTCTATCTGTTGTTGGAAAAGGGTAAGATGACCGCCCCTGAGCTTTCTTGTGCCTTAGAGGTATCGGTACGCACCATCTATCGGGATGTGGAAACGCTCTCTATGGCGGATGTTCCGGTCTACGCCACGGCAGGCAAGGGCGGCGGTATCTCCCTCATGCCTGGCTATACATTTGACAAAATGCTCCTCTCTGATGATGAGCAGAACGAATTGCTCTTTGCTATACAGAGCTTGAAAGCGGCTGACCGAAATGTGGATGTCTTGCTGCACAAGCTCGGAACGGCGTTCCGAAAACCGCCCCATAATTGGATTGAAGTGGATTTCTCCCGCTGGGGCTTGGGTCGGACGGATGCCGTTCGATTTGAACTGCTCAAGACTGCAATTATAAGGCGGCAGATGCTGAGCCTCACCTATTGCGGCGTAACAGGCGAAACAACGAATCGCATCATCTGCCCCCTCAAGCTAATCTATAAGGACAAGCACTGGTACTTGCAGGCGTTTTGCCGCAAGGCTGATGATTTCCGACTTTTCAAAGTGGGGCGAATCATTGAGGTGTCGCCAACGGGCGAGATATCTGCCGAAGATTATGAGGATGAAATACCGCCTATCGAAGCAGAGTCGCCGCCTTTTTCTGCTGTGCATTTGAAACTGCGTGTGACAGACCGACTTGCCTTTCGAGTCTATGACGAGTTCGACCGCGCCAGCGTTACGCCGCAGCCGGACGGCAGTTTTGTGGTAGAGGTGAAATTCCCAATGGATAGTTGGGTAATCGGTTATCTGCTTTCCTTTGGCACTGAGATTGATGTATTGGAACCTCCCGGATTGCGGCAGGAATTATCAGAGTACGCTCAAAAAATTGCTGACCACCATAAAACATGACATACAGTTGTCAGCTTTTGTTTGGTATTATAGGACTATCAAAATCAAGGAGGAAGTTTACAATGAACTATGAAAATCAGAAATTCTGCCAGAGCTGCGGTATGCCTATGGGAAGCACCGATGAACTGTATGGGTCGGAAGCCGACGGCAGCAAGAGTTCCGACTACTGCAAGTACTGCTATGAGAACGGCGCTTTTACCTCAGACAGCACGATGGAGGAAATGATTGGAATTAGCGTTGTGCCGATGGTGGAGAACAATCCCGGCATGACCGAGCAGAAAGCGCGGGAAATGATGCGGCAGTTTTTCCCCATGCTGAAGCGGTGGAAAGTGTAATAATTGGGGGAAATATCCATTTGGAGGGGGGACACTACGAAATGAATTGGAATGGGCTTTACACCAAAGATAACCGCCCGGATTTGTCGGCGGTATCCGCATATATCGGCAGTCCTCTATGGGGAGAGCTGTGCAGCCATCTTGAGGACATCTATGGCGTTTCTCCCGCGGTGGAATATAGCATCTGTTCCGGTGCGCCCGGTTGGAATCTCAAGTACAAAAAGAGTGGGCGCGCCCTCTGCACCCTCTACCCCGCCGAGGGCTTTTTCACCTGCCTCGTGTCTGTGGGCGGCAGAGAATCTATGGAAGCGGAATTGTTGCTTTCATCCTGCACCGACTATCTGCGGGAGCTTTACCAAAATACCAAACCTTTCAACGGCGGACGCTGGCTGATGATTAACGTCACCGAGCCGGAGATTTTGGAGGATGTCAAGGCACTGATTTCCCTGCGTGTGAAGAAAAAGAAATGAGAAAGGGGGTTCATCCCCATGCATTATAAAGAAGCAAAGTCCATCCTGTCACCCAAAAACGGGATGAACCTTTACCGTGGCTGTACGCATGGCTGTATCTACTGCGACTCTCGTAGTGAATGTTACGGCATGACCTACACCTTTGAGGATGTGGAGGTCAAAAGTAATGCTCCGCAACTTTTAGAGGAAGCCTTACGCAAGAAGACATCATGATTTGTAATCTTAATAATTGAACAAGATGAACATAATGAAAACAGGTCAAATTCCAACTTGCTGTATGTCGAGGGGGTGATGAAATCAAGTGTGCCGCCAATTTTATTACCATCGGGCGAATTGCAGGCACGGTGGCATTGATGTTGATGGAGCCGCTATCAACATCCTTTTTCGTGGTATATACGCTGTGCGGACTAAGCGATATATTGGACGGATACGTCGCCCGAAAAACAAACACCGTCAGCAAACTTGGCGAAGTGCTTGACAGTATCGCCGATTTTGTTTTCGTTATCACAATGCTGGTCATTTTTATTCTAATAATCTCTTGGGAATCATGGATGCTCTATTGGATTACGGGTGTTGCATTGGTGCGATTTGCGGCATTGGGAGTCGGATATTTGAAATACAGTGCCTTCTCGTTCTTGCATACCTATTCCAACAAAGCAACCGGTCTGGTGCTGTTCTGCTTCCCTTTAATTTATCTCGCCGCTGGGCTTACAATCACGACAGTCATTATTGGCAGTCTTGCAAGCCTGTCTGCACTTGAAGAACTGATTATCACAATCCATTCAAAGCGACTGGATAGGAATGTATGTAGCGTTTTTGCATGTGCGCAAGAAAAGGAATAAGGCGATTTGGTAGTTTATCTTTATGGCGGTAATGCGGATTCCATGGCGTATACATAGGTGGGAAAACAGAAATTTGAACAGGAGTGTTGTTGTGGATAATGAGGAAGTATTACTCTTAAATTTGGACAAAGTGCATACTACCAAAATGGGCGTTGACAGAATTAAGAAAAATCTTGGTATAGATGTAGATGACGTAGTTTCTTGGTGTAGAAATAAAATTTCCAATATGAATTGTCAAATTGCGAGAAAAGGGAAGAACTGGTATGCGGAGATAGACGGTTGCATTATTACTGTGAATGCTTATAGTTATACGATTATTACAGCTCATAAATCAAAGGAATAAATTTCAATTTTCCGCAAAGGAGAGGCATTATGAAAATTGACCGATTGATTGGCATTATTACAATATTGCTGCAAAGCGAAAAAGTAACTGCTCCGGAGCTTGCGGAAAGATTTGAAGTGTCAAGAAGAACGATTAACAGAGACATTGAAGACATTTGCACGGCGGGCATCCCCATCGTTACAACGCAGGGTACAAATGGCGGCATTGCCATTATGGAAGGATATAAAATTGATAAAGTATTGTTCTCAGATGAAGACCTTCAGGCAATTTTCACGGGGCTATCCTCGTTAGACAGTGTTACACAAAGCAAAAAGTATAAAAATGTGATAGAGAAATTTGCTTCCAATAAGGATTCGCTTCTTCTGAAAAATAATATTTTGATAGATTTGTCTTCCCATTATAAAGAGACGCTTGCCCCTAAAATTGAACTATTACAGACAAGTATTGGAAATAGAACTCGAGTTTCCTTCCTCTACCACAACCAAAGTGGTGAGCATTCTGTCATAGCCGATCCGTATTTGGTTATTTTCCAATGGTCAAGCTGGTATGTGTTGGGTTTTGATAATGCCTCAAATCAATTTAAGCTTTATAAGCTGAATCGAATTTGTGATATAACGCCGACCGACCAGAGCTTTGAATTGCAGGCTATTCCCGAGGAGAAGTTGAATTTCAGCAACTATTTCACAGATGAAATACAGGCAGTCATACTTTTTGATGGGAGTGAGAAATATCGCTTGATTGAAGAATATGGTGCAGACAGTTTTGCATCAACGCCGGACGGGAGGCTTCGCTTTTCATTTTCATTTACCAATCAGGATTATTTGCTGGCTTGGGTTCTCGGTTTCGGAGATAAAGCAGAACTAATTGAGCCGAAGGAACTGCGCCCTATCATCCAAAGGTGGCTGAAAAATGCTGCGGAAAAATATTCTGAATCATGACATACAGGTGTCTTGTTTGTTGTGCTATCCTGTAACAAAAAGGAGGCATGAGAAATGATTGAATCACGATGCGGACTCTTATGCAGTGAATGTAGCTATAAGGAGCAGATGAACTGCAAAGGGTGTATTTCTATTGAAAAGCCCTTTTGGGGTGAAAGCTGTCCCGTGAAGGTATGCTGTGAGAATAAAGGAAAGGATCATTGCGGTGTGTGTGAAGATTTCCCCTGCGGACTGCTTCATCAGTTTGCTTATGATAAAAACCAAGGGGATAACGGCAAACGCATTGAGCAATGCAGAAAATGGTGTAGCAGCTAATGGCTATTTCTGCTGATTACATAGAGTTTGTCTACGACCAAATCAAAGGCGTGGGAACGATCCGTTTTAAGAAAATGTTCGGTGAATACATGGTATATGTAAATGACAAGCCGATTCTTTTGGTTTGTGACAATATCGTATTTGTAAAAAAGCTGGACGAAATAAACGAACAAATGCAGAACGCTGAGGTCGGCTGCCCTTATCATGGCGCAAAGGAGCATTACATATTAGAT
>NZ_CAMLDX010000011.1 GCF_946478885.1 uncultured Bacillus sp.
AATCGTCATTGATATTGAATTAGAAGTTATTCCAAACTCGCTCAAAGAAATAGAGGAAAAAATATTAATTACCCCAATAGAGATGATTGCATTGATAATCATAAAGGGGATAGATAACAAAATAGCATTTATTAATTTCTTAGGTTCTTTCAATGGCACCCATCCATTATTCATTAGGTCCACATGTAAACTTGGGTTGCTTTTTGGCAATTTGGTTAGTATTTTCATGACTCTCCCTCATTCATACCCCATTTTAAGGAATTGTAACTATCCTTGCAGGTTTCAGCTCGTTATATTTTAACATAAACCAGGGTTTTCACGGGGGATTTTAGTTGTTAGACATTTCACTTTAATAAGATGGTGTGCATTAACAGCGCTTTAATGAATATTTTCGGCTATTTCCAAAAGAGACATCTAAACGAAAAGAGCTCAATGAAGTGAAAGCAATTAAGAAGGGAGAAGAGACAGCGGCAAGGTGTTAGGACTGCTTTCGTTATCCATAAGGAACTGTGTTGCCTTTTAGTATCTGAAGCAGAAGGCATCTGCATGTGCTTCTCTCCCTGACTTTCGCTAATTTAATTGCCTTATTCAGCCTTATTTTGCTACATAGGAGGCTAGAGCCTTTTGAACGTCAAAAATACTGTTATCCTTCTTAAATTGTTTGGAAAATGGTTCTGCAGTACCGGATATCCAAATTTTTAATTCTGCATCTAGATCAAAGGTGCCAGCTGTTTCCACGCTAAAATGCGTGATACTTTTATAAGGAAGGGAGTGATATTCCATTTTTTTGCCGGAAACGCCTTGTTTATCAATCAAGATAAGCCTTGTATTCGTGAAGACCATCAAATCCCTGATTAGCTTATAAGCCTTTTCAACTTTCTCATTCTCTGTAAGGATGATTTCTAAATCCTTTTTCACTGAACTAATGTCGACTTCCGATACATTACCCATTAAGCCATCAAATAAACCCATATTGACCCTCCTCGTACATTGTTCTTCATTGTATATATTCTATTATTGTGGCGGGATTTCCTCTATTTATGTAGTTGGGCTGCAGAATCAGGAATCCTTTTATCGAACAAAAGCAAGGAGCATAAATACCGCCAAAAAGGTTCAATGAAACAGTGCCATCCGGGATAAGTTATATAGGATTTAACTGCTTATGAAAGAAGGAGCTGTCACAAAAGAAAAGGTGACAGGCACTACCATTCAGTATCTAGTATCCCTTTGCATCCATCTGTCTTGGATATAGATCAATGGTAGGTGCCTGTCACCTGATGGGACAGCCTCTTTTATCGTTAACAGCTGCTGCCGCCATTTAAAACAAAGCGTTTAATCGGCCGCTGATAATCTATGGAAATGTTCTGCACATAATCTTCGAGCATGGTGTCCATTGCAACTTGAATTTGATTGATTTCTTTCACTATATCATCTTCTTCTGCCTCATCCAGAGACACTCCTATTTGGGGTCCGCCTCAGCCAAAGCCTGCGAAATATAGACGTATTCCTGAAGCATTTTTGGACTCTAGCAGTTCTTTAAACGCATCGCGTGCCGCATCTGTAATTTTCATTCTTATTCATTCCTCTCTTTAAAGATAGTAAGACAAACTAATATTACAATTTATTATATACCATATAGGGTATATTGAAAAGTGAAGTGTTCAAATTCTAGTAAATGATATCGATCTATATTCATAGTGATCTTCGAATTTTGTCGAAAAGAAAGCGTGAAGAAGCGGTCCAAAGCTCGAACAAATAGGATTTTATTCCCTTCTAAATAGTGGAGATAAAATCTACTATAATATTTGAAATAGATTGAAAAAGGCAGGTGACATTTTGAAAAGATTCCTATTCCTAGTATGGATTTTAGTAGCTGTTGTCTCTATTAATGCTTGTTCATCATCGTCATCCGTTCGTAAAAATGAAATGGAAGAAAAGGTTGCTTTAAGAGATGTTGAAATTCGATTAAATAATATAGAATATATACTTCCAGCTAAACTGGAAGACCCATCAGGACCGTACATCTTAAAGGTGGACTTATCTATAAAAAACAACAGAAAAGAAATGATCACAATCGAAAGCAACGACTTTGCGCTTTTTCAAGGAGAGAAGGCAGCCTTGAGAGCCCTTCCTGAAAATATGAGTGAAGTGATGGATTCCAATCAATTGGATGCCGGAAAAAGAATAGAAGGAAGCTTATTTTATTATGTCAATAAAGGGGAGCCGGTTGAGCTTGTCTTCGCAGCTGATCTTAATCAGGATGGCAGACAAGAAATAAAAGGGTTTAACATCGCATCCCTGGAGCTGCCGAATCAATCTATACAGCAACTTTAAAGATTCAAAAGGATAGCGGGAACATGCAAATGGATTTAGAACAATATTTGAGTAAAGAATTCAATCATTTAGATGTAATTAATGACTCATTTATAGAATATGTTTTTTCAGTCATCTACAATTGGAAAAGAGCTTTTCCCAATTTAAAGATGATTCGGATGAATTGTACTTTGAAAATATTTATAAAAAAGATACATAGTTCTTGATCTTTTATCAGAAATAAAACGGCAGAATGTTACTTTAACAGAAATATGGTTTTTTAAAGGTAAAAAAACAGGGACCCGTTCGTCCCTGCCCTAATCTTAAATATCAATTGAAAATCCCAGATCCTTCAGTATTTGATGATCTGCTGAAGAGTCCTGCCCTTCTGTCGTTAAGTAATCACCAAGAAAGAGGGAGTTTGCCGGATAAAGTCCCAAAGGCTGTAGGCTGCGTAGATTGACTTCCCGTCCTCCGGAAATCCTGATTTCCTTTGTTGGGTTAACGTAACGCATCATAGCGAGTACCTTTAGGCAGTAGCGCGGTTCCAGTTCCTTTGTATGTTCCAGCGGAGTGCCGTCAATCGCATTCAGGAAATTGACCGGAATCGAATCGGCATCCAATGCCTTTAAGCTGAAGGCCATGTCCACGACGTCCTGATGAGTTTCCCTCATTCCAATAATAACGCCTGAGCATGGAGAAATTCCTGCTTCCTTTGCCATCATCACAGTATTCACACGGTCAGCATATGTATGCGAGGTGGTAATTTTTTCATAATGGTTGGCCGATGTATTGATGTTGTGATTATAGCGATCCACCCCCGCTTCCTTTAATCTGGAGGCCTGATCCGGACTCAGGATTCCAAGACAGGCGCATAGTGTCAATGGATAGTCCTGTTTAATCTCCTTCACAGCTTCGATAACAGTATCGATTTCCCTGTCACTTGGGCCGCGTCCGCTTGCCACGATACAGTATGTGCCTACCTTCATCTCATAAGCCTGCTTTGCACCGGAAATAATGGAATCCTTATCAACCATACGATACTTTTCAATCGGTGCATTTGAGATGCTTGACTGTGAACAGTATCCACAGTTTTCTGGACACATACCGGATTTGGCATTGATAATTTTATTTAATTTTACTTTATTGCCGTAATAATGATGACGGATGACGTAGGATCCATTCAGCACCTCAAGTAATTCCTCATCAGGAGCGTTCAGAATATCCAATGCCTCCTGACTTGATAATTCCTTTCCCTCCAATACTTCCAAAGCAAGTTCTTTCCATTTTCCCATTGTAAAATAACCCCCTATTCTATCATTACGCACCTAAGTGTATATTTTTTAAACGCCCTTTTGCGAATACAGTTACACGCAGGCGGTATGCAACATATGCGGCAACAACTGCTAATATAATATCCTTTGGTAACGGAGCAAGCATCCACAGCCACGCCATCCCATACGTAAATCCTTCCGGAGCATCCGCCCAAAAAAGATAAGCGAAATACATCCAATTTGTTCCCAAGAAATAATTTATAACGGTTCCAACAAGTGCCGCCACGACAAAAGTAGAAACCTTGTTGCTTTTGGCTGTTATTTTTCCAACTATATAGGCTACTAGAATATAAGATAAAATGAATCCAAAAGTAGGCTTGATTAATGCAGCAAGTCCCCCGGTAAACTGGGCAAAGACAGGTATCCCGACAAGGCCCATGAAGGCATAGACACTAATGGACAAGGCACCAAGGCGGCTTCCGAGCACCAAACCTGTTAAAATAGCAAAAAATGTTTGCAGTGTAATCGGTACACCCCCAATCACTAGTCCGGGAATTAAGGTGGTAATATTCGCCCCGATCGCCATTAATACAACAAACATACTGGCAAGAGTCAATTCAATTGCTTTATACTTTCCTTCCATAAACTCTGCTCTCCTTAAGGTTTTATTCTAATATAAAGAGTAGTTAAAAAACGAATATATGTCAACCTATTTTTAATAAAGGTTAACATGAAAAAAGCATGTATGTATTGAAAAAAGGAGTAGCCGGTTGGATAAGCATTTGTTTTATACAAAGAAGAAGGGAGGAATGGGAGAAGGAGAACCCTAAGCCCGCTTTTATCAGGCTATAAATCCTGTTGAAAGCAGGCTTAAATGGGAGAGTCTATTAATGAGAGAGCTGTTCGAGAATTCAGGCTGCTGTTCCACAGAACTTTATTCGGTATTGTTCTGTTTAAAATAGTAACTGATCTTGCGGACTTCTTTTACCAAAGTAATTCCTTTTCCGCTTTCATAGTGGAGGATTAAGGTTCTGTTAATCTGAGCATTTTCCATAAGTGAATTTCGTAATAAATCGGCCCGTACTTGTTTTTCTTTAATCAGTTCAATTTTCGTTTTCACAGCCAGTGCCTGGCCGCCTGTTAAAAACACGAGGGTTTGATTTGATTCTATTTTTTGAAGACGCCGTATATGGGAGTTAATCAAATAGGTAGTATGTATGTGATCGGTTGTTGTGATGAGGCGGATAAGAATAATATTTTGTAATGCAGAAAAAGCTAGCGGAATTTTGTACTTCATTTTCAAAATGGCACGGGTTCGGTTTACTATCTGCTCCAAACTTACACCTATATGCTTAAAAGAATCATCTACGACTTCCTGCGGCTTTCTCCATACGATTAAAGTCTTGTTTCCCTCGTAAATCTTTGAGTATTCTGTTTCATTAACATAATAGGAGCTTATTGCACTTGTGTTGCCATTAATAATGTATTTTGGTAATCCTGTCATACCATCCTCTCCTTTTGCAAAGTGAATGATTAACTATGTATACCCCCTTCATCAATGATATGAAATATGTGTATCACATACTTTTGTATCATATTTTATCCTTCTAGTCTATTACTTTTATTGTAAGTGCTCCAAACAATAAATTCATCATCATCTTAGGAAAACAAGCTGCCGAAAAAATGTTGTAAATAGAAAATCCCAATGGGATAAACTTATGCTTATCGCACATACTATTATTACAGAATAGTGTTTTGCGGAGATCACCAACGACTATTGAAGGGTTTGATTAAGAAAAGGGATGAAGGATTATTATTCTTAAAATTAAATACAACCTTTCCAATTTGAATACTTGACGAATAGAAATTATTAAAGTAGGATACTATTATATAAAAATGGACGATCAGTCCTAATTTAATGAGAGGTGATTAGATGGACAGCATTCTGATTCTAGTAAATGTAGCTATTTTACTAATACTAATTGCTGGTTTGTTCATCATGCAGAAGAAACATGTTTCTTTTTCCAAACGTGTTTTCACTGCTTTAGGTTTAGGTCTTGTATTCGGTTATATTTTACATTTGATTTATGGTTCAGCCTCAGATGTCACAACGAAAACAATGGATTGGTTTAACATTGTCGGTGGCGGCTATGTAAAGCTCCTGCAGATGATTGTTATGCCGTTAGTCTTTATCTCGATTGTCGGAGCCTTTACCAAACTAAAGCTAACGAAAAATATTGGTAAAATCAGTTTCCTTGTGATTGGTATTTTGCTTGGGACAACAGCTGTCGCAGCTGCAATAGGAATAGGTTCCGCTCTAGGCTTTGGTCTTGATGGGATTCAATTAACGGAGGGAGAAGCAGAGGTGGCGCGAAATGCACAAATTGAAGAAAAGGTTGTGCAGGCGGAAACAATGACGATTCCTCAGCAGATTCTCGAGATGTTCCCGGGCAATCCGTTTGCTGACTTAACAGGCGCCCGTCCTACTTCCACCATTGGTGTGGTTATTTTTGCCGCCTTTATCGGATTTGCGTATTTAGGTATCATACGGAAGAAACCTGAACAAGGCGAGCTTTTTGCCAAAATCATCGATACGTTCTATGCCATTATCATGAGGGTGGTAACTCTGATTCTGCGTTTAACCCCTTACGGCATCCTTGCAATGATGGCAAAGGTCGCGGCAACAAGCAATTATGAAGCGATTGTAAAATTAGGTAAGTTTGTAATTGCATCATATGTAGCTATAATTTTAATGTTCCTCGTGCATTTACTGCTGATTTTCTTAGCAAAATTAAGTCCGGTCCAATATGTGAAAAAGGCAATACCAACGTTAACCTTTGCCTTTACATCCCGTTCCAGCGCCGGAACATTGCCGATGACGCTGAAAACACAAACAAAGGACTTCGGTGTATCTGAGGGGGTTGCCAACTTTGCTGGTTCCTTTGGACTAACTATCGGACAAAACGGTTGTGCAGGAATTTATCCGGCGATGCTTGCGATTATGGTTGCGCCGAGTGCAGGGATTGATCCAACAAGTATTTCGTTCATTATTACCCTGATTCTCGTCGTGGCGATTAGTTCCTTCGGGGTAGCAGGTGTCGGAGGAGGAGCGACCTTTGCTGCTCTGATAGTGTTATCTGTTCTGAACCTTCCTGTCGCAATTGTCGGTTTATTGATTTCTGTTGAACCGCTGATCGATATGGGACGTACAGCACTAAACGTCAGCGGTGCTATGACCGCAGGTGTTTTAACGAGCAAAACAACGGGCGAAATTGATACAGATATTTACCATCGTCCGGAAGTTGTGGAAGCATAACAGGGGAGAGTTTTCTCCCCGTTCTATTCATCATACCTCGCTGCTTTAGAGGGAGCGGAATCAGATATGACTGTTTTGGGCGGACACTCCCCTTTTTGTTCAAAAGCAACAGTAGCTCTTCTGCTTTTGAACAGGTAGGTTCCCCAGCCGCTTTCAAATAGGTATAAACGATCTCTGACTCTCTTAAAGTGATGAAGTATGGAAAAAAAGAATGTATCAGCAGCCGGCCTTCCCTAAAAAAGGGGAGCCGGCTGATTTTTTATGTTCGCAGGCAGCCTGAATAAATCTTTTTTAACAATAGGAAAGAATTGGATTTCTCGCTTGCATGCTCCTTTACTTCGGTTGTCAATCCGTTACAATGTTCTACGAACGATGTCTCAAACCATGCATAGAGATTAGCTATGTGAAAACCAGTGGAGAATGCACCCAGCTTTTGATATAGTACAATCTATATGAGAAGGAAAAAAGATACCCGCAGGAGGCTACAAACAGTCCCCAGTCTTGAAAAAAGAATGGTAGGGGTCTGAGCTAGGCTGGAAGCATCTCAGAATAAGGAGCATAATCTTATCGAAACCGGATAGATCCAGCGGTCAGCTGACTTACAATAAACAAAGCTCGTGCAGCCTGTGATATTCTCCTGTCAGCGTGTCAAAAATGAAAAAGAATGAGGTTGCATAATGGAAAAAAGAGGTTTTCATGATTTTCATATAAGTGATGAAATACTGCGTGCACTTGTGGGACTAGGATACGAAGCCCCGACCAGGGTGCAGGCTGAAGTCATTCCCTTGGCCCTGGAAAAAAAGGACCTGCTCGTTCAATCACAGACAGGAAGCGGGAAGACAGCAGCCTATGCGATTCCAATTTGTGAGATGGTTGAATGGGAAGAAAATAAGCCGCAATGCCTGGTCCTGACACCAACCCGCGAGCTGGCTGCCCAGGTGAAGGAGGACTTTACCAATATCGGCCGTTTTAAGCGGATCAAAGCCGCTGCCATATATGGCAAGCAGCCTTTTCACAAACAGAAACTGGAATTAAAGCAAAAGGCCCATGTGGTCGTCGGTACCCCGGGTCGTGTGCTTGATCATATTGAAAAAGGCACACTTGTCCTCGAAAAATTGAAATACTTAATCATTGATGAAGCAGATGAAATGTTTAATATGGGCTTCATCGATCAGGTTGAGGACATCATCAAAACACTCCCGGAAGAAAGAACAACAGCCGTTTTCTCAGCGACCTTTCCTGAAGAGATAAAGAGAATTGTGCAGCAATACATGAAGCCGCCGGTTGAAATCGAAATCGAAGCGACAGAAATAACAAGGAACCTCATTGAACACAGTGTGATTGAGGTCAAGGAGGAGAATAAATTCGCTGTACTCAAAGACCTGACCATTGCAGAAAATCCTGACAGCTGCATCATTTTTTGCCGGACGCAGGAGCGGGTCAATGAATTGATGGACAGCCTCGACCACCTCGGTTACCCGATTGACAAAATCCACGGCGGTATGTACCAAGAGGATCGCTTTGCTGTCATGGACGATTTTAAAAAGGGCTGCTTCCGTTATTTAGCTGCGACCGACGTAGCAGCCAGAGGCATTGATATAGAGGACGTCTCACTGGTGATTCAATACGATATCCCGCTGGAAAAGGAAAGCTATGTTCACCGTATCGGAAGAACCGGTCGAGCAGGCAAAACAGGCAGTGCTGTTACCTTTGTGACTCCTGCCGAGAAAAAATATTTAGCGGATATTATACAATATATTGGTTCTAAAATACCAATAAAAAAAGCTCCTTCAAAGGAAGAGACAGAAAAAGGGAGGACGGCCTTTCTTGCAAAAATCAACGCACAACCTGAGCAGAAAGAAGACAAAAGTGCAAAATTAAATGAAGGCATCATGAAGCTATATTTTAACGGCGGCAAGAAAAAGAAAATCCGCACCGTTGATTTTGTCGGTACAATCGCCAAAATTGAAGGTATCACAGCGGATGACATCGGCATCATCACAATCCAGGAAAACTCCTCCTACGTCGAAATCCTGAATGGAAAAGGATCGCTCGTCCTTCAGGCGATGAAACATACAACTGTGAAAGGCAAACAGTTGAAAGTGCATAAGGCAAGATAAAACGCGATATCGCGCGGCAGTTCTGCCGCAGCTACAACACACCAATACACCGAGTTTGAAAAGAATCCATTTTAAGCGGCAAGTTAGCTCAAAATGGATTCTTTTTTGCTGTGGAAATTCTGTTTTTTTAAATCACTTTGGTACATATTTAAAGACTTCACCGCTGTCAAAAAATTCAATGAGCCTTTCGATCCATTCGTAGTAATCCAGCCATTTCTTCGTTTCTTCCAGCAATTCGTTCAATTTCATTCTCATAATTTCGTCTAAATTTCCTGCTTTTTGTAGTTCGGTTAGCTCTTGATAAATTTTTCGCCCGGTACGTTTGTTTTTTTGAATTGTTTTTTGCCAACTTGAAGAAAATAAGGAAATAAAGGTTTGATAGTAGTCTTGTTCTACCGTATACCTATCTTTTCGGACACCTTTTTCGAATACCTTATTGGCAATATTAAAATCAATTATTTCCCGAACGACTTGGCTCATTCTTGTTTTGCTCATACCGGTTGACTCTGATAATTGGTCTAAAGTCATCGGTGAACGATTCATATAAATGATTCCTAAAACCCGCCCGACGGTTATTGGAATCCCGTAAGTACGCATATTCTCAGCCATATTTTCAATAAAAAGTTCTTCAATCTCCGCTAATTTTTCCTGAACTTCGTCGTCCAACTCTATTCACCTGCCAGTTGTTTGTTATGAAAAACTCGTAAAATGAATGGGCTGCCATTCTTTCATTTCATTTGCTAAAAAAATGTAGATTGTCCCCCAAAAAACCATTTCATTCAAATCATTATTTGATTACAAAATGTAGGATCGAACTATTGATCTTGTTTTTCATTCTTATTGAGTACAGATCAAATGTAATGACTTCATCCATAAAAATCAATAAAAAAATTTGCGAAGGAGTAAGGTTTAAGTCAAAGATTAATTTCAGTATTTCACAAAAAAGACAATTTGTAAACATTATACAAAGTATTTAATTTATATAATCTATACATTTTATAAACTTTTAATTTTACGAAGTTTATTATATAATAGAGAAAAGTTATGCGAAAAAAACATCGATGACCATTTGGAGGTGCATTCGTTTTGCTGAAATTTGAACATGTATCAAAAGTATATAAAGGAAAGAAACGTGCTGTAGATGATTTGAACTTTGAAATCCATCAAGGAGAGTTTATTTGTTTTATTGGCCCAAGTGGCTGCGGGAAAACAACAACGATGAAAATGATTAATCGCCTTATTGAGCCATCCGAAGGAAAAATCCTCGTTGAAGGGACCAATATTCTCGATGCAGATCCAGTCGAATTAAGAAGAAAGATTGGCTATGTGATTCAACAAATTGGGTTATTTCCTCATATGACCATTGAACAAAATATTTCACTTGTTCCCAAACTATTAAAGTGGCCTGTTGAAAAACGACGTGAACGGGCAAAGGAATTATTGACACTCGTTGATATGACGCCAGATTATTTGGATCGTTATCCGCATGAATTAAGCGGCGGGCAGCAGCAAAGAATCGGTGTGTTACGGGCCCTTGCCGCTGATCAACCGTTAATATTAATGGATGAACCTTTTGGTGCTCTCGATCCAATCACCCGTGATTCCTTGCAGACCGAATTCAAAAAGTTACAGAAGAAATTGGGGAAAACCATCGTATTTGTTACCCATGATATGGATGAGGCGTTGAAATTGGCAGATCGAATTGTCATTATGAAGGCCGGCAGTGTGGTTCAATTCGATACTCCGGATGAAATTTTACGAAATCCGGCGAATGAATTCGTGGAAGAGTTTATTGGGAAAGACAGGCTGGAACGGGAAAGGCCGAATGTTCAAACCGTTGAGCAAATTATGAATCCGGCGCCTGTAACGGTTACAGGGGATGTCAACCTTTCGGAAGCAATTAAAATCATGAAACAGAAGAGGGTGGATTCTTTATTAGTCGTGGATAACGAGAATCATCTTCTCGGGTATATCGATTTTGAAATGATTGATAGACAGAGAACAAAACATCATATGGTTTCCGAAGTGGTTGAAAAAAATTTATTTACGCTCGAAGAAGGCAGCTTAGTACGTGATACATTCCAAACCATATTGAAACGCGGTTTAAAATATGTCTCGGTCATTGATGGAGATAAACATCTCCTTGGAATTGTCACAAGGTCAAATCTTGTTGATGTGGTTTATGATTCGATCTGGGGAGACACAGCACCTGATGAAGGATGAGGAGGGGATATAAATGAATGAATTTATGAACTTTTTTCATGAAAATGGAATAGAGTTATTGCGTTTAACCTGGGAACATATTTATATTTCGTTAATTGCTGTCGGATTAGGGATTACCGTAGCTGTGCCTCTTGGGATTCTGCTGACCCGGTTTCCGAGAACTGCCAGTATCGTCATGGGAATATTAAATGTCCTGCAGACGATCCCAAGCTTTGCCATCTTGGCCTTATTTATTCCGATTATGGGAATTGGAAAAATACCTGCGATCGTCGCCTTGTTCATTTATTCATTGATGCCGATTTTAAGAAATACCTATATCGGAATAAGTGGTGTGAAAAAGGATTTGAAAGAAGCTGGAAGAGGCATGGGAATGACGAAATGGGAAAGAGTCCGCCTGGTCGAGTTACCCCTTGCGATGCCGGTTATCATGGCTGGGGTTCGCTTGTCCACTGTATTTTTGATTGGTTGGGCGACATTGGCCTCATATATTGGTGCAGGTGGACTTGGGGATTTTATTTTCAGCGGAATGAATTTATATAGAACAGATTTAATTCTCGGGGGAGCTATCCCGGTTACTCTTTTGGCGTTGGTAACTGATCTTTTCTTAGGAAAGGTAGAAAAATGGGTAATCCCAACAGGGCTAAGGAAGATGAAGGCTCATGCCTAGGAAGGAGGAACAACATTTTGCATAAACTAAAAAAATCCTGCCTCTTAATTGTTTTATCATTTTCCCTATTGCTTTCGGCCTGCTCGCTTCCTGGACTAAGCGGCTCTCCTGAGGATACTGTTAGAATTGGGACGCTTAATACATCGGAATCACAAATAATGGGGCAAATGATTAGACAATTAATCGAACATTATACTGATTTAGAAGTGGTAATGGTGAATAATCTTGGAACATCAACGGTAGCTCACCAGGCCATGGTGGATGGGCAAATCGATATTTCTTCAACCCGGTATACAGGAACAGACCTTACCGGTGCTTTACAACTGGAACCGGAGAAGGATCCGCACAAAGCGATGGAAATTATTCAAAGGGAATTCCAGAAGAGATGGGATCAAACTTGGCTGGACTCCTATGGTTTTGAAAATTCCTATGACTTTGCGGTGACAGAGGAGTTAGCGGAAAAGCTTCATTTAGAAAAAGTATCTGATTTGCAGCCCTATACGAACGAATTGTCGTTCGGAGTAGACAACTCCTGGATTCATCGAAAAGGCGATGGTTACCAGGGATTTACTGATATGTACGGTTTCGAGTTTCCAAATATTTACCCGATGCAAATCGGTCTCGTGTATCAAGCACTGGACACTGGCGATATGGACGTGGTCTTAGCCTATTCTAGTGATGGCCGGATTTCTTCCTTTGACTTAAAAATATTAGAAGACGATAAACAATTCTTCCCTCCATACGATACGTCGATGGTCGTGAGAAATGAATTGTTCCGGAATAATCCAGAGCTTGAGGAGATTCTCCCAAAACTATCCGGAACCATTAGTACGGAACGAATGCAGGAACTCAACTATGAGGCAGATGGCAAGATGAGAGAGCCTGCTGTGATTGCCAAGGAATTCTTAGAAGAAAATAATTATTTTGAGGAGGTGGAATAATGGAGGTCCTGCAACATTTAATCGATTATTACATGCAAAATGCATGGTATGTTTGGGGGCAGTTTTATAAGCAATTCTTAATGTCTGCTTATGGTGTTTTATTTGGTGCCATTATTGGCATTCCAATTGGGATTTATATTGCTCATCACAACAAACTTAGTCCATGGGTTATTTCTCTTGCGAATGTTATTCAAACGATCCCCGCTTTAGCCATGCTTGCCATATTAATGCTGGTAATGGGACTCGGACCCAATACGGTTGTATTTGCTTTATTCCTTTACTCCCTATTACCGATTATTAAGAATACGTATACGGGCATTCATCATGTAGACCCGGCTATGTTAGAATCCGGTAAGGGGATGGGGATGACCCGATTCCAGGTTTTGCGGATGGTTGAACTTCCTCTTGCTCTTTCCGTCATTATGGCAGGTCTGCGAACGGCATTGGTTGTCACAATCGGTGTAGCCACCATCGGGACTTTTATCGGTTCCGGCGGCCTCGGAGACATCATTATCCGCGGCACAAATGCTTCTGAAGGAACAGCCATTATTCTTGCCGGCGCGATTCCAACAGCTTTAATGGCGATCATTGCTGATTTTGTCATGGCCTGGCTGGAGAAAAAATTGGTACCCGGAAAGAAGAAAAAGGGCATATTACAGCCTACTGCAGATTAGTGGGTTCCTTAATGAAAAGATCAATTTTTTTCTCGATATAAACGAGGAGGGGCAGGCTCAAACCTGTCCTCTTTTCTGTCTAAAATTAAACCAACATAAGACCCAAGTCAGCTGTTACCTCTTGCTGTCCATTATTCGTCTCAAGTTTTTTGTTTCACAAGCTCAAAGCGTTCCATAATTGGCCGATCATTAACGGAGATCAGGTAGCATCCTGAGTGGCAATATGCTCGTTACCATGCAAGGTTTGGAATAATAAGTCATCTCAGTTAAGTGCGCTTTGTTACGAATGATTAAAGATAAAAGGAGAGTAATCGTTTTTAAAGTGTAAAAAATAGCTATGTTAAGAAGATGATTCCTTTATTGAACAGGTGTCATCTTCCATTGACATCTGAAATGATTATAATTATTCTGTTTTTCCATCAACGAAGCCACTAGCATTAAATCAATTTCATAATGTCATCAAATCTTGTTCATACTGTTGCTGAAGTACTACTAGCATTTCACTATTGGTTAATCAACGTGCGTGATAGGATAAGAAAAAAGGTGAGTTCTAGCACAAAGTAGCTCACCTTTTCTTCCCTATACAATTGGAGTTTTTTTCTGGTGATTACCAGGAGTTAAGAGGGGAGATCAACAATATCAAAAGGAACGATACTAAAGAAATAAGATTGTGGTTTTTCGGCATTTAATTTGTCCAATTCGGAAAGTAATTTCTTATATTCCACAATTGATAATTCTCCGAAGATATAACATTTTTGGATATAGTCAAGGACCTCATTGACATGCGATGGTTTACGGTTCCTTTCCGTTTCAAAATGGTGAATGGAGTTTTCCAATAACATCATTTCATCTCCTCACTTCTTTAATATTTTATACTTTTAAATTTTTGAAGTTATTAAGATTACCTCTTTGGAAAAGTATAGCACAGGATTTTAATTGTAACTAATTTCTGAAAATTTAAACTAACGACATTTTTCACCATGATTAGTTATTTAAACGGTAAATTCACAAAAATATAAGGGTAAAATCAATCTAAAATTTAGAAATCACCCGTAATTTGTCGATAATTTTTTTATATCAAAACACGAAAAAGGGTTGTTAGCTTCAAAAAAAATATAAATTAAAATAGTGTCTTAGTATAAAAAAATCTGTTTTAAGATAAAAATATTCTGTTTTATCAATAAATAGGTAATAAATGTAAATTACATAAGAATAATTTTTAAGGCACTTATTGCATCACAACATTGGGAAAATAAGGAAAATGGTATTTTTGGAGAATTTGTCAACTAATACACAAATGAAACTGTAGAGGGTTGTTGTCGGCGATATATCTCTTATCAGTATAAATGGAGGATATTTCTTAATAGGAATTTAAATTCCCCATTTGAGCAAAGAATGAATGGAGCAGAAATAACGGCGGCCCTATTATTAGGTAAACCACGATGCCTAAGATACTGACAAACATCTTAACACCGTTCCCGCAATACATGTATTTGGGTAGTTCACCGTATATGAGAGCTATCAAGACTTCAAATTTTGTTATAAAACGCATCCATTGTATAATGATAGTGAATTTCGCCACAAAATAAAAATAAACAACGCTAGCAGAGAGGAGTAAGGAAGATGAAGTTTGTTAATTTTAAGGCAGGGAACAAAATTCGTTTTGGAATTCAAACAAACGATGGGATTATCGATGTAGAAAAAGCCGCTCATACATACAGGGCTGATGTACCGTTAACAGTTGAAGAAGCTGTCACCAGTGGGAAAGAAGGGATCTCCCGGTTGGCACAATTAGTGCAAAGGGGTGCAGAAGTCATCCCAGAGTCGGAAATCATCTACGCTCCCTGCATACTTAATCCAGAAAAAATAATCTGTGTAGGACTGAATTATGCTGATCATGCTGCAGAATCCAATATGGAGATACCGGAATACCCTGTCCTTTTCAGCAAATTTAACAATGCTCTTGCGGCACATAAAGAAACCATTCCTTTGCTGAAAAATGCCGTGGAATTTGATTATGAAGCTGAATTAGTCATCATCATTGGAAAAGAAGTGAGAAATATTTCCAAGGAAAAGGCGCTGGACTATGTCTTCGGATACACAGTCGGAAATGACTTGTCCGCACGTGATCTGCAATTTCGTACACCCCAATGGCTTCTCGGTAAAACACCCGATCATTTCGCTCCAATCGGCCCTGCTATCGTGACAGCAGATGAGTTGGATCCAAACGGCTTGGATATCTCACTCAAGGTAAACGGGGAAATAAAGCAATCTGCCAACACTTCGCAAATGATTTTTGACTGTGCTACAATTATCAGCTACTTGTCTAAGCATGTGACATTAAAGTCCGGCGACCTCATTTTCACAGGTACCCCGGAAGGAGTCGTCCTTGGATACCCGGAAGGAGAACGCCAATGGCTCAAATCCGGAGACAAAATCGAAGTATACATTGAAAACGTCGGCACTCTGGTGAATGTATTAGAATAATCTTTGTGAAAAGAACAAGGGGTCAGGTATCCACCGTTGATCGATATCTATTGCAAATTTATGCAAAGTGATAGTAGATATTGGATGGTGATGCCTGACACTTTTGCTTTCGAGAAAGCGCTTTCTTTATTGAATTAATTCTCCGGGACTATTCTTAATGCTATTCAGTAAATACTCAATAAATTTTTGTAAAGGTAATGATTGGGAGGAGTATCTTTTTGTAATTAATCCAATGGGAATGGTTCCTTCTAAATAAGTAATCGGAATAAAGCTAATGTCATCTCTTTTATATTTTTTTACAAAAGGGGAAGGAATGATGGCTATATTCATGCTATTTGCAACTGCTTCAATAAGGGTGTCCCAATCAAAGCTCTCCAGTACAATATTAGGGCTGAAGTTCGCCTCTTTGCATTTCTGAACGGTTAATTTTCCTAAAGTGTATTCTTTTTCGCAGAAATTAACAAAGGACTCATTTTTTAGATCGGAAAAGGAAACTGATTTTTTATTTGAGAGTGGGTGAAGACTGTTGACGGCCAATGTAATTGAGTAAGATTTTTGTAAATCAATCACTTCTAGATTATTTTGTACATAAACATTTGAGATGATCCCCAAATCTAAATCCTCAGACTCTACTAATTCCTGAACAGCGAGGGAACCTGTATTTACTATTGTAACTTTAATGTTAGGAAATAGTTCCATAAAATGCATGATTTCTTTCATATCACAAATGGCTGTAAATAATTCAGGAATTCCAATTCTAAGATGCCCTTCAATCACGTTATTTCCTCTTTTTACTAATTGAATGATTTTTTGTTGATCATTAAGTAAGTTTTCTGCATGTTCAAATAGAATTTTTCCAGAACAGGTTAGACTGAGTTTCTTACCGTCGTAATGAAGCAGCTTTGTTTCCAGTTCATGTTCAAGATTTTTAATGGCTGAGCTAAGGGCAGGCTGTGAAATAAATAATTTCCTTGCCGCGGTTGTATAGTTAAAATCCTGTGCAACTTGAATGAAATATTGTAATTGTCTAAATTCCACTCTGAATTCCCACCTTACACTATTATTTCAACTTTATCCTTCAAACTCATTTTATCCTGTTGTGAATCTAATGGTGTGAGTGTTATGTGGCATTTAGGTGAATTTAATTATAAAAAAGTTTTATGGACTAGTATAAATTTCTTATATTTCACAAAGAGAATCTTTGCTCCTAATATGGAGTTGTGGAAGCGTTTACCGATTGAAAAATAAAATCATTCTAAATTGAATGAGAAGTGAAGATGTCATACATAACCTCATTTGAGGATGTAAATAAATAAAAGAGGTGTCATAAGATGGAAAAACCACTAGAAGGTTTAAAGGTAATTGATTGGGCAACATATGTTGCCGGACCGACATGTGCCAGAGTTTTGGCTGATTGGGGAGCCGATGTAATTAAGGTTGAAAACCCGATAGGCGATGCGCTCAGACGAGCTGGAGTGAATACCCATCTTCCTACTCTGCCAGAGGAAAACCCAAACTTTGATTTATGCAACATGGGAAAAAAATCAATTGCGCTTAATTTAAAGTCAGAAGATGGTATTGAGATCCTATATAAGCTGTTAGAACAAGCTGATGTATTTATTACAAATACTAGAACAAAATCCTTGATCAAGCTTGGGCTGGATTATGACAGCTTAAAGGAGAGATTTCCAAAATTAATCTTTGCCCAGGTTTTAGGTTACGGCGAGAAGGGTCCATTGAAGGATAAACCAGGCTTCGATTTCACAGCTTATTATGCTAGGGGTGGAATGCTGGGAACATTATACGAGGAAGGGACGTCGCCATTAAACCCTGTACCGCATTTTGGAGATAATCAAGTTGCTATGAATCTGGCAGGCGGAATTTTAGCGGCCCTTTATAAAAAACAGGTAACAGGTATGGGGGACAAAGTAACAGCAAGCCTTTATCAGGCAGCCATGTTTGCTTTCAATCTAACCATTACTGCCTCTCAATCCGGTTTCCATTATCCAATCAGTAAAAAGGCGGTTGTGAATCCGTTATTAAATACTTATAGGACAAAGGATGATAGATGGATTCAGGTTGCTGCTCCTGAATATGACAAGGTATTTCCGATTGCAATGAAAGCAATGGGCAGAGAAGATTTGATTGATGACGAAAGATATAACAAGATTGCGAATTTTAACGGAAAGTCTTCCGATGCTGTTGAATTATTTGTCTCTGAATTTGCCAAACGGGATGTAGATGAATGGGTTAAGATTTTTGAAGAATACGATATTCCTTGTGAAAAAGCTTTCTTATGGGAAGAAATTTTAGAGGATGAACAGGCTTGGGAAAACGGATATTTGCACAAAATGCACTATAAAACCGGAAGTGTCCGAACACTTGTTGAATCACCTGTGAAATTTGGCAGTGTAGCAAGCTTTGAACACAACAGAGGTCCTATATTAGGAGAAAACAATACTGAAATATTGAGTAATCTTGGGTACTCTGCTGAGAAAATTGCTGAAATGGCAGGTAATAAAACGATCGTTGAGGGGTAGGTCAGCATGTATACATTAGGAGTTGATATTGGATCAACCGCTTCAAAAGCAGCCATTCTCGAAAATGGCAATGAGATTATTAAAACGGCATTAGTACCCGTTGGAGCTGGCACAAGTGGACCTGCACGAGTACTTAAGGAATTATTTGCTGGACTGAAGATTGATGAAAATGATATGGCGATGACCGTTGTCACAGGATATGGAAGATTTAATTTTAAACAGGCTGATAAGCAGATCAGTGAATTGAGCTGTCATGCAAAAGGCGTACATCATTTATTGCCAAGGGCCAGAACCATTATTGATATTGGTGGACAGGATGCAAAGGCCTTGAAATTAGATGAATCCGGAAGATTGTTGAACTTTGTAATGAATGATAAATGTGCTGCCGGAACAGGAAGGTTTTTAGATGTGATGGCAAGTGTATTAGAAGCAGATATTGATGAACTTGGAAAACTTTCCGATCAAGCTCAGGCTATCGTAGATATTAGTTCAACTTGTACTGTTTTCGCTGAATCTGAAGTCATTTCCCAGTTAGCAAACGGGAAAAGTAGGCCTGATATCGTGGCCGGGATAAATAAGTCAATTGCGAAAAGAGTAGGTGGTTTGGCGCTGAGGGTTGGACTGGAGAAGGATGTTGTGATGACCGGAGGGGTTGCCCGCAACAGAGGTGTTGTCAACATGATGGAAATGGTGCTAAATACTGACATTCAAGTGACAGACTATCCTCAATTTACGGGTGCAATTGGTGCTGCGATTTATGCTTATGAAGAAATAAAAAGTAAAGAGGCGGTGTTATAAGTGTCCGAGAAAAAGAGTGCAAAGGATATCATAAAAGACCTAATGGATTTACATTATTCAGAAGCATCAGAAGCCAAAAATAAAGGCGAGCTTATTGGCTGGGTATCTTCCAATTTCCCGCAGGAGATACCTGAAACAATGGGGCTTACAGTCGTGTATCCGGAAAATCACGCTGCTGCAGTTTCTGCAAAAAAAGCATCTATGCCCTTCCTTGAGCATTCGGAAGCGCAGGGATATTCGAATGATATTTGCAGCTATGCCAGAATCAATTTAGCTTATAAAGATATCCAAAGTTGTGAAGCAATTGATATTCCTCAGCCGGATTATGTACTATGCTGTAATAATATTTGCAGTTGTATGGTGAAATGGTACGAGAATCTTGCAAAGGATTTAAATATTCCTTTAATCATGCTGGATATTCCATTTAATACAGAATACACGGTAACCCAATCCAGGATTGACTATATTAAAAACCAGATTATGCTGGTCATTAAACAATTAGAAGAGATAACAGGCAAGACATTTGATGAAGAGCATTTCAAAGAGATCATGAAAATTTCCTCCGCATCTGGCAAAGCATGGAGAAGAGCGATGGATGCCATGGAAGCAACCCCTTCGCCACTAAACGGCTTTGAAATATTCAACTATATGGCGCTTGTTGTTTGCAATAAGGGAAGACAATCAACAACAGATGCGTTAAATCAGCTTGCTGAGGAGTTGGAAGAAAGAATTAAAAATGGCGAGAGCAGTTTTAGAGGAGAAGAAAAGAATAGAATTTTATGGGAAGGCATTGCTTGCTGGCCAAATTTAGGACATAACCTGAAAAATCTTACTAAGTATGGAATCAATATGGTAGGGGCCATTTATTGTAAGGCCTTTGAGAAAGTGTACAGCAACTTAGATGAAATGGCTGTCGAGTATGCTACAGTCACAAACTGTGTCAATTTAGAAAAAGAAACGGATATGCGCGTCGAGATTATTAAAAAGAATAAGGTCGATGGAATGTTGATTCATGCAAATAGAAGCTGCAAAATGTGGGATGGATTTATGTACGAGATGGAAAGAAGAATTGCCGCGGAAACGGGTATCCCTACAGCTTATTTCGACGGCGACCAATCAGATCCGCGAGTATTTAGCGCAGCTCAGTATGAAACAAGGGTGCAAGGGCTGTCTGAGGTAATGGATGAAAGAAAACAAATAAAGGGGATGCTGTAATGAGTCGGATTGAAGCCATATTATCAGAATTTCAAGAAGTAGCATTAAATCCTCTTAAATCAATAAAACAATATATCAGTCAAACTGGTAATAAGGCAATTGGCTGTATGTACTATACCCCGGAAGAGCTAGTTCATGCTTCCGGAATGCTGCCGGTAGGGATTTGGGGAGCCAATATCGAAATAGCATCTGCCAAAAAATATTTCCCGGCCTTTTATTGCTCGATCCTGCAAACTTCTTTGGAACTGGGTATAAAGGGGGCGTTTGATGACCTTTCAGCTGTCATCATCCCCTCCCATTGCGATTCTTTAAGAGCAATGGGACAAAACTGGAAAGTGGCGGTTCCTCACGTAGAATATATTTCGTTAGTACATCCGATTAACCGAAAAACAGAAGCAGGGAAAGAGTTTTTAATTTCTGAATATGAAAGAATCAAAGATACATTGGAAAGAATCTCTGGGAAGCAAGTGACAGAGGAAGCGATAAACAATAGTATTGCCATCTACAATCAATATCGGAAAACGATGAGAGAATTTACGAAGGCAGCCAGCCAACATCCGGCAATCATTACTCCTGCTGTTAGGCATGCAGTTATTAGGAGTGGCTATTTCATGGAGAAACAACAATTCACTAGGTTAGTAGAAGAATTGTTAAATGAATTGAAAAAGGTTGAAGCCAACCAATGGGATGGGTTTAAGATGGTGGTAACCGGAATCATGATGGATTCACCTGAATTACTACAATTGCTCGAAGAAAACCATATTGCCATTGTTGCAGATGATTTAGCTCAAGAGACGAGACAATTTAGAAGCGATGTACCATCAGAGGGAACCTCTTTAAGGCGTCTGGCAAGCCATTGGTCCACAATGGAAGGCTGTTCATTATTGTTTGATCCGGAAAAGAAACGGGGAGAAATGATTATTGAAGCAGTTAAAAACACAAACGCTGATGGTGTTATCGTTTGTATGAGCAAATTCTGTGACCCTGAGGAATTTGATTATCCAATTATAAAAAAACAACTAGATGCAGCTAAGATCCCGCATGTGTATATCGAGACGGATCAACAGACAAAAATGGATGAACAAGCAAAGACCCGAATCCAGGCCTTTAACGAAATGATCATGATTAAAGCATAAACGTGATATGAATTTGGTTTTCAATCTAACTTTGAATATTGATTGATATTTATCATTCACTTTCCTGCATTCCTATGTTTTATGGCACAAGAATGCTGGAAAGTGATACATAGGTGATAGGATGCAGCAAGTATAACATAAAATATTTTTCCAATATTTAGAATAATTTGTGAAAGGCGGCGTTCCTATGTTGGATTTTAGTTTGACAGAGACGCAGAAAGAATGGAGAGACAAAACGAGAAAGTTTGTAGAGGAATATATTGTTCCTGTTGCCAGCCAGCATGATGAAGAAGAAAGGTTCCCTGTAGAGATTGTTGAAAAAGCCGCTCAAATAGGTCTACTTGACTTTGCTGTTCCATCAGAGTTTGGCGGTCCGGGATTGGATGCGCTAAGCGTCTCCTTAATTTGCGAGGAATTGGGTTATGGTTGTGTCGGGATGTCGACAACGATCGCAGGAAATGGATTAGCTTCTTATCCAGTACTGTTTGGTGGGAATGATGAGCAGAAACAAAGATATTTTAATTATATTATAAATGGAAAATTAACGGCCTTTGCCTTAACGGAACCTGGTGCAGGTTCAGATGCTGGTGCAGTTGCTACGACTGCAGTGCTTGATGGCGACGAGTATGTCATTAATGGAACTAAATGTTTTTGTACAAACGGAGGGAAGGCCGACGTTATGACCTTGATCGCTTCGACGGATCCTTCGCAAGGGTCAAAAGGGTTGAGCTGTTTTATCGTGGAATTGAATCGCGAAGGCATCACGGTTGGAAAAAAAGAGGACAAAATGGGCCTCCGTGCTTCCAATACAGTAGAAGTAATCTTTTCAGATTGTAGAATTCCAAAAGAAAATCTTGTTGGGAAAGAAGGACATGGATTTAAACTGGCGATGACGACTCTTGATTCAGCAAGAATGTCAGTTGCTTCATCTGCACTTGGCTTGTCTAAACGGATAATGAAGGAATCTATTAAATTTGTGAAAAATGAAAAAAGAGGAGGAAAGCCGATTGCTGCGTCTCAGCAGGTGCAATTTAAGCTTGCCGATATGGCGATCATGATTGAGTCCGCTGAGGCACTTGTCTATAAAACCTGTTACTTAAAAAATGCAGGAATTCCATATGGTAAAGAGGCTGCCATGATTAAAACCTACTGTTCAGATGTTGCGATGAACATCGCCTCAACAGCCGTCGGAATCTTTGGACCATATGGATATTTGGTTGAAGGCTTGGTTGAGAAATTTATGCGTGATGTGAAGGTCATGCAGATTTATGAAGGTTCAAACCAGGTACAGCGGATTGTCATTGCAAACAATATTCTTAGATAGAAGGCGGGAGATCATATGGATTTTCAATTATCGGAAGAACAATCACTTATCCGGCAAAGTATAAGGGAGTTTGCTCAGGAATTCTCAAACTTATCTGTTAAAGAAATATTAGCTGCATTAGCTGAAATTGACTTTTTAGGAATGTTTGTCCCGGAAGAAGCTGGAGGTGCCGGTGGAGATTTTATGAGTTATATTGTCGCTTTGGAAGAGATGGCAAAGGAATCGGCTTCTGCTGCACTTGCTTTTGCTGTCCACAGTACACAGGCCGTTTATTCCATACATCATTGGGGTTCACCGGCAGTTAAAGAAAAATATCTTCCTGCTCTCAGCAAAGGAGAGAAAATCGGCAGCTATGCCTTTAGCGAAGGTTGGATAGGAAAAGACATGTTGTCTCTAGAAACAACAGCAGTCAAAAATAAAAACGGTTACGTATTGAACGGAACAAAAACATTTGTGTATAACGGTGGACAAAGTGATTTATATATTGTCTTTGCCAATACAGATAATGGAGTAAGTGCGTTTGCTGTTGAGGCCAATGCAAAAGGGGTCAGCTTTGAAAATCCTTACCGGAAGATGGGTCTGGATCAGTTGCCCGTTGTAACAATGAATCTTCAACAAGTGCAGGTACCTGTTGAAAATTTAATTGGAACCGAAGGAAGCGGAATGCAAATTGCAGATGATGTTTCAGGGTTACACAACATCAGCCTTGCCGCTATCGCAGTGGGAATTGCCCAAACCGCAATGGATAAAAGCATTGCATACGGGAAAGAACGCTATCAATTCAACCGACCGATTATTACGTTCGAGGCATTGCAGGAAATGCTTGGAGAGATGGTTGTAAATCTTGATGCATCAAGGCTTCTTGCTTATCGTGCTGCAGTCTCAAAAGACAGTGGTGAGCCATTTGACAAACAAGCAAAAATCGCTCGATATCTTGCTGTCAAGACTGGCGAAGAAACCTGCAATCATGCCATTCAAATACATGGAGGCTATGGCTACAGCAAGGATTTGGGTGTAGAGGTTCTATTAAGAGATATGAAGGGTCTGGAAGTATTTGATATTGTGCGTAAGCCAATCGTGCTATCCATTGCAAAAGAGAAAATCTCCTGATGTGACAGCAGTTGGGAATGACTGGATTGGCCCTTTAAATTGAATAATTGGAGGATTACAAAATGAAGGCACTAGTTTGCTATAAATGGATTAAAGATGAGGCAGATATTGTGGTCGATCACGCCTCCAGAACGTTAAATATGGATAAAGCGAAATACAAAATAAGTGAAATTGATATGAATGCCATTGAACTGGGTGCTACATTGAACGAGCAAAATAATATGGAAGTTGCAGCATTAACCGTTGGGACTTCTGTAAACGCTTCAACCAAAAATGTATTGGCAAGGGGCGTAGGAAAATCCTATTATGTAGAAACTCCTGAACTGGATAGCTATGCTTCTTCAAAGGTATTGGCTGAAGCAACGAAAAAAATCGGGGATGTTGATCTCATTCTCTGTGGTGAAGGATCAGGTGATCAATATTCCCAACAGGTAGGTCCTAGGTTAGCAGCCTTGCTCGGCTACGAATTGGTCACCTATGCTGCCAAAGTTGAAGTTGACGGAATGGAAGTGACAGTTGAGCGAAAATTAGATGACGGGATAGAAGTTGTAAAGGTACAGGCACCAGCAGTGATTACGGTTCTTTCGGAAATTAATCAGCCTCGTATACCAGGAATGAAGCAAATTTTAGCAGCCAAGAAGAAATCGGCCGAGGAAATAACTCTGAGCGATCTTGGCTTCACTACCGAGCAATTAGATACGCCCGTTAAAGTAACAAATGTAGGTCCTTGTATCCAAGATCGAAAACAAATCCACATGAATGCGGATGGAGTAAATATTCGTGAGGCTGTTGGAAATTTAGTCGCTCTACTGAAAGCCAACAAAGACATTATGTAAGGGGAGGTCTTAAAGATGGAAAATATTTGGGTCATTGCAGATGTAGCAGAACATGCATATGGACTAATCACTAAGGCTGTTGCCATTGGAGGAAATGTGACAGCCTATATAAACGGCGATCAAGCAGAAGCAGAGGAATGCCTCGCATATGGAGCCACCAGTGTCAAACTGATTCCTATTCCAGAACATACAAGCTGGGAAAAATACGCCTTTGAATTGGCTGCCGAAGCAGAACAGACAAGACCCGAATTCGTGCTTGTATCGGCAACGAGAAGAGGAAAAACATTAGCGGGATATTTAGGCGGATTAATAGATTCACCGGTTGTCGCAGAAAGCAAAAAAATAGAAATCAGCGGTGATACTGTCTCTATGTCAAGAACCATTTATGGCGGTTTGGCAGAAAAGGAATTAGAAGTAAGAGGTCAAACCGTTATCGTATCGGTTGTTCCGGGTACATTTGATAAGGTGAAGACGTTAGCACCTGGCAGTGGAAAAGTGACAATCCTGACTGCGAAAGCAGGAAAAGCAGCAGTTGTAGAAAGAAAGGCAAAGGAAGCGGCCTCCATCAATTTGAAGGAATCCGAAGTGGTTATTGGAGTAGGCCGCGGATTTGGTAGCAAAGAGAACGTAAAGTATGCAGAAGAACTAGCAGCTCTTCTCGGAGGCGAAATTGGTTGTTCTCGCCCAGTCACTGAGGACTTCCATTGGTTTCCGGAGGAACAATATATCGGAATTTCCGGACAGGTAATTAAACCAAATCTATATTTGTGTGCGGGAGTGTCAGGCCAAATCCAGCATGTCTATGGGATTAAAGATTCCAAGACAATTGTTGCCATTGATAAAAATGAAAATGCCCCGATCTTTAAATCTGCAGATTACTATATCGTCGGGGATTTAAAAGAGGTACTGCAGGAATTAATCTCTGCCCTTAAAGCCGTAAAATCAGTCACTGCTTAGTCCGTAACAAACTGAAGTCAGGCATACATAATGAGAATCCAACAGTAGTCTGGCTTTAGATCCTATTTGAATGAAGGAGGTGTTCCCAATGTCAGAATCGGAAAAATTTGATGTCATCATTGTCGGTGCTGGAGTCGCAGGCTGTACAGCCGGATATCTGCTTGCCAGAGAAGGCTTAGAGGTATTGGTCATCGAACGAGGAAACTATGCCGGTAGTAAAAATATGACAGGTGGAAGAATCTATAGTCACAGTCTGGAGAAGATTATGCCTCATTTTGCAGCGGAAGCACCGGTAGAAAGAAAGATTACGAGGGAAAAGATCAGTTTAATGACAGAAGAGAGCAATGTAACGATTGATTTCTATTCTGATTTATTAGGTGTACAAGGCAGTGATTCCTATTCCGTTCTCAGAGGAGAGTTTGACCAATGGCTGGCTGAAAAGGCAGAAGAGGCAGGAGCCCAGATGATTCCCGGAATTCGGGTAGATGATCTGATTATAAAGGATGGCAAGGTAAGCGGTGTCATAGCCGGCGAAGATGAATTAGAAGCAGATGTTGTGATTTTGGCAGATGGAGTGAATTCCCTACTTGCCCAGAAATTAGGCTTTCGCGGTGAACTTAAACCAAATGAAGTAGCAGTCGGGGCCAAAGAGGTCATTGAATTGCCACAAAAGGTGATAGAAGATCGTTTTCATTGCCATGAAGGAGAAGGAACGGCATGGCTGTTTGCCGGCAGTCCTACCGCCGGACGTGTTGGCGGCGGCTTCCTATATACCAATAAAGCAAGCATTTCCTTAGGGATTGTTGCGACTCTTAGTGATTTAGAAGGTGCATCCAAAACCGTTCCGCAAATGCTGGAGGATTTTAAAAATCATCCGACGGTAAAGCCATTAATCAAAGACGGAAAAATGGTTGAATACTCCGGACATCTTGTTCCGGAGGGAGGACTTTCTATGGTTCGGAAAATAGTCGGAGACGGCGTCTTAGTCATCGGAGATGCAGCAGGTTTTTGTATAAATATCGGGTATGCCGTAAGAGGTATGGACCTTGCGATTGCATCAGCAGAAAAAGCAGCAAAAGCTGTATTAGCTGCGAAACAAAAGGGGGATTTCAGTGAAGCGACCCTCTCGTTATATAAACAGCTGCTCGACGAAAGCTTTGTGATGAAGGATCTCAATTTGTATAAAAAGTTTCCCCATTTTATGGAGCATACAACAAGAATCTTTAACGAGTATCCGCACATGGCTGCCAGTATAATGGCGGATATGTTTGTGATGAATGGTGAGCCAAGTCAGCCGCTTATGAAGAATGTAATGAAACACATAAGAAAAATCGGTTTAATGAATTTAGCGAAAGACGGAATCAAGGGGGTTCGGTCATTGTGACGGTAAATATTGAGGAAAAGCTGGGCGTAAACAAATTTATGGTCGATGAGGAAAACCCCCATATTGTGTTGAAAAAGGAAAATATAGATATGCAGGAATTTAAGAAAATCATGATCGCTTGTCCGGCTGGGCTTTATACACAAAATGATGATGGAAGTGTCCGCTTTGATTATGCGGGCTGCCTTGAGTGCGGGACTTGTCGGGTATTGTGCGGCTCTACTATTTTAGAAAAATGGGAATTTCCGCAAGGAACTTTTGGAATTGAATTTCGATATGGATAAACATGTGCCTTTGTCCGTTTTGAGAATTGTCAAAGGTAGTTTATTGGAAAGAACTTTAACGTAAATCTCTTTTGATTAGCTTTGTCAAATATGACCTACACTTGGTTCTACTTTTTGGAGGGAAATAGGTGAAACGCCTGCTTTCGTCCAAGTAAAAATATAATTTTCCAAAAGGAGAGAGTAAAAATGAACACTACCATGGCTAGTAATCTACAGCTTCCCCGGTGGCGCATCCTTATCGCTGCAATGTTTGTCAATTTGTGTATTGGAACGAACTATGCTTTTAGTGTATGGTCAGGTCCTTTAGCAGAAGCAAGAGGTTGGACAATGGGAGAAGTAATCCTGGCATTTACCATTAATATGGCAATTGCTCCGATTCCAATGATTTGGGGAGGTAAAATTGTCGATAAGGGAGGGGCTAAGACGGCGTTTTTGATTGGCGGCAGTTTATACGGTGCCGGTTTTATTCTAACGAGTTTTGTTACCAGCGTTCCAATGCTTTACCTGTCTTATGGTGTTCTTTGCGGTTTTGGACAAGCATTTGCTTATTCCGGAGCACTGGGGAATACACAGCGTCTATTTCCTGATAAACGCGGTTTAGCCACTGGTCTTGTAACCGCTGCTAATGGTGGTGCAGCCATGATTACAGCCCCTTTAATTACTTATTTAATAGGGAGCCAAGGATCTCCAGCTGCTTTACGTTATATGGGAATTATCTTTCTGGTAGTATGTATCATTTGCGGATTATTGACAAAAGCAGCTCCAACCGGTTACGTTCCAGCAGGATGGACACCTCCTCAAGCAAATACGGTTAATGCCGGTGCAGTCAGCAATGATGTTCATTGGAAAAAATTATTCTCGAACTACAGGTTTTATATTATCTTAGCTATTTTTGGCATTGGTACTTTATCAGGATTAATGATTGTTTCTCACGCATCTACAATCGGTCAATCCATGTTCGGTTTATCAGCAGCAGTGGCTGCCTTCTATGTAAGTATGTACTCCTTAAGCAACTGTTTAGGACGGCTATTTTGGGGAACCGTTTCGGACAAAATCGGCCGTTACTGGGCATTGGCGACCATCTTCCTTGTCATCTCAAGCATGCTGCTGGTATTGGCAACTGCTGAAAGTTCAACAAGCTTTGCCATTGCGATTATCGGTATGGGCCTATGCTTTGGCGGGGTAATGGGCATTGTTCCGTCAGTTGTGGTAGAAAACTTTGGTGCAAAATTTTATGGCGTAAACTATGGAATTATTTTCAGTGGCTATGCCATTGCCGCTTTCTTCGGGCCAAAGATCGGTGCAAGTATTGCTGGTGCAAATAATGGTGATTTCACAAGAGCTTTCTTTATTGCCATGGTTTGCGGCTTTTTCGGACTAGCACTGACTGTATTACTTATTTCAATTAACAAGTCTAAATTAAAGAAAAGTATGACTGAAGCGGCCTAATCTAAACTATCAAATGTAATATTTTAACATTCTATGACAGGGCTTTGTTAACATGGAAATTGGTGGACTTTTTCTTTAACTTTTGCCGCTTCCTTTCATTACGGGAGGGTAACAACACGAGGTCTATTCTGAATGGGGATTAATTACTGATCAATATTCATGTTTAACAAAGCCTTTATCAAAATAAAGGGAAAGGAGACGAATATAATTGATACATGCATTATCTATAAAAAACATACTCGAGCATTCATATCAATTATATCCTGATAAAGAATATTTGTTTAATGATGGAAAAAACATCACGTATAAACAATTATTTCAGGAAACCCGATTACTGGCTGCCGGTTTAAGTCACATTGGAGTCAGCAAAGGAGATCGGGTGTTAGTTTGCCTTCCAAATTGGCATGAATTTGTGGCAGTATTTTTTGCATTAGCAAGTTTGGGGGCAGTCATGATTCCATGTAATCCCTGTTACAAGGAGGAGGACATGCTGCCTATTTTAAATAATGGGGAAATAAAGGCGGTATTTCTGGCAGAAAACAAAAATCTAATGGATATGTTTCATTCCGTAGGGATCGATATTATTGTCACTGTTCGTTATGAAGAGGCTGTCGGCTTATCTTATAATGACCTTTTGTCGATAGGGGAGACGATCGACTATATTCCAAATATATCAATCGATCCGGAAAATGATGTCATGACGATTCTTTATTCATCTGGAACAACAGGAACACCAAAAGGAGTTATGCTGACACATCAAAACCTTCTTTATGCAGCAACCACTGCCAAAAATGAATTAGAATGCACGGAAGCAGATACGATTTTTATTCCTGTTCCTGTCTTCCATGTATTTGGTTTGGTTCCAGGAATCTTATTAACGATTTTATCAGGTGCACAGCTTATATTGATGGAAAAATATAAAACGATACAAGCCCTGCAGCTAATAGATAAAGGAAAAGCCACGATTCATTTAGGTGTACCAACGATGTATATTTTAGAATTAAATAAAATGGAAGAAATCTGCTGCGATTTATCGTCCCTTCGGACAGGAATCATTGCCGGATCACCTTGTCCAAGCAGTATTGTCAGAGAAATTCGCAGCAAAATGGGCTGCAATATTAAAATATCCTATGGGATGACTGAAACAACCTCTGCTGTTACATTTACAAGTTTTGCCGATGATGAAAGGGTTTGTTCTGAAACAGTGGGAAAGGCCGTTCCGGGCACTGAAATTAGAATTGTGGATGAGGATCGGAAAGAACTGCCTTTTGGAGAGATTGGAGAACTGGCATGCAAGGGAATCGGGAGGATGAAGGGCTACTATAATATGCAGGAAAAAACGAGCGAAGTAGTGGATCAGGAGGGATGGTATTACACAGGTGATTTAGCAACGCTGGATGAAAAGGGGTATTGTTCCATTGTCGGCCGTAAGAAAGATATGATAACCCGCGGAGGCTATAAAATATATCCGCGTGAAGTAGAAGAAATTTTATATAAGCATCCAAGTATTCTTGATGTAGCTGTTGTTGGCTTGCCCAATCCCGTTCTAGGCGAAATCAGCTGTGCCTTTATTAAACAGAAAGATAATGGTCATGAATCTGAGGAGAGCATTAAACATTATTTAATAAATCGATTAGTGAAGTATAAGGTGCCGGATATGGTTCTGTTTTTAGATGACTTCCCCGTTAATCATAATGGGAAAATCAGGAAAAATATATTAAAAGAACTAGCCTTGGACAATGAGACTAGCTATTACAAGCAGCCTGTTTAAAAGATATATGGGAGTATCGTGTAAGGAAAGGGAATATATCTATTTCCAGAAGGTTTTTGCTTCAATGAATGAAGGATATAAACAATGTCATTTATTATTCAAAGCAAGATATTGGTTTCAACAATGTTCTTTTATTTATTTTAAAAGAACATTTTTATTTTATAGCACACAAAAGGCCCCATGAATACTCATGAGACCTTATTATTATTATTATTGAAAGATAGTAGAAATAATTTGATCAATTGTCATACCGCTTTCGATTTCAAAAATACCTGGATGTAGGTTTCCAGATAGACCGCGTCGTTCGACCTCTTGTGAGAATTCGAAAGCGCTAGGGATAATCTTTGCTGTTTCCAGCGTTTGTCCGACATCAATGCTGGTCATCCCTAATGAAACATTGACAACTGTCTTGTAAACTGGCTTTTGTTCCTCAGGCTTTGATGCTGTTTCAGTTGCGTCCTTCCCCGCTTTATTTGCGGCTTCCGCTTCTTTAGTAGCCTTCTTTGCTTCTGCTTTGGCAGCGTCGATCGATGCAACCTGTTGATTCCATTCTTTCTCTGTATGAATCACATAGCCTTTTTCCGCTAATTCACTTTTCATATCCTCTTCAGACATTTTTTTCACAGTCGTACCGTCACCCGAGCCGCCGGAAAGGAAAGCAATACCGATAATTCCAGCTGCAACTATGAGTCCTCCTGCGAAACTTCTCAAAACTGCAGGTGTCATCATGAAATGACCTCGCCCCTTTCATTCTTTTTCGCAAATGGAGCAAGCAAACGTTCAATATCTTCCTTTGATAATTGCTTTTTCGAGGCAATGGAATCAAGTGAATACCCGCGACGTTGTAAGTTCAATAATTCACGAAGAAGAGTCCGATCAGAAGAAGTAGAAGCAACTCCAGCTTCAAGGGCAGTAATTTCGCCGTCAATCTCTACATTGCGAAGATGCTGCTGAAGCTGATAGATTTCATCCTTGAAGGTATAAGTCATTTGGTCTATTTGTTGTTCAATTGTTTTCTCATTTTGTTTACTCTTCACAAAAGAAAGAGCAAGCAGTGCAATAGCGATAAGTAGTAAAATGACTATCGTCCATCCCATTACATAATCCTCCCTAATTTGAATCTATCTTCTCACCTTACATATTATACATGGAATGATTGGAGAATTCGATCGAAAACCGGAAAATACCTCAATAGTCACAGTTTTTTTCATAATATGATCAGGCAGATAGTGTCGAATATTGTTGAGCATTGCTTATTTACAAAAGGGTTCAGTCATGTATTCCAAAATACTATAAATCTATCATACAAAAGAAAGTAGGAAAATGCTACTAAGTACACAAGGTAATATTTTCTGCTTCTTTACATAGGGGATACAAAAAAAGGTGAAATCTAAAGAATTCCACCTTTTTTATCGAGTTTTATGAAAAAATTTTGGGGTATGCGGATATTACTGAATTCCTTTTTCGTTGAAATATGGACCATATTGCTTGTCGATATTTGGAATGTGACCATACAGCCAATCACGAACAAATGCAGTGATATCCGGAGTGATTTCCATTTCCCCTGCTTTAAATTTGCCAACAATATCGCTTACTTGTGCAACTAGCTCATCATGAGCTTTTTTGTGAGCTTCATATGTTGGGTATTCAGTTTCTTGCATATACTTTTCTTCAGTAGCAAAGTGTTCAACAACAAAAGAAACCAATGCGTCAAGATTCTGTTCAACCACTGCTCTATCCCCAGAAAGTGATTCATCTAATACGTTTACCAGTCTGAAAATTTCTTGGTGTTGCTCATCCGGAGCAGCAACATTTGTTAAATATTTCTCTTCCCATGTCATTAATGCCATTTTAAAAACCTCCCATAATTTGTAAAATAGCTACGAACAATTACATTTTATCATAAAAACAAGCGCTTACAATTCTAAATTATAGAAATAATTGAACATTATGTGACAAGTGGCCATAAATAATAACATTTATCACTTGGAAAGTCAACTAAAAAGTATTTTTACTGTGGCAATATATATAATGTAGCCCATGTGTTGATTAACCAAAGTTATACAATTTCATCGTAAACTAACCGATACCTCTCTATGATTTTTTTCAGGGCTATTCGCCATTCAAAAGGCAGGGTATCACAAAGAAGCAACCTCTGAAAGCTCGTAAGTGATAAGGGTTTCCGGTTGATGTGCTTCTGTGCTTGAACATGTAGCCACATCAATAAAACATAGGCAGTAAGCGCGACGAATAGTTGATTAAAAACGGAATTCTTCGTTGTGCCAAACAACACGGGAACGTTTAAATTTTGCTTGATCCAGAGAAAAAAGGTTCCATTCGCAGCAGCTGTGACAAGATAGGAAATGAGCGTCGTAACCGTACATTTACGGGCTTTATCTTCGTAGTGAACCTCTTTTAAAATCGCTTGTAGCTCGGTTTTTGAATGTTTTGAATCAACATTTGGAACATGGTATTCTTGTTCATGAGGGAAGCCTCTTTTCGTAAATGTCGGTTTGGTCACTTACATTTTAAAAGAAGCTTCTCTCTTTTTGTTATATTTAGTTGGAAAAAATTTGATATTCAACACGCATGATAATGCGGTAAGATATGCCATTTACATTTAGTAGAATTCTGTAAATAATCGGTAGTAGGGAACGTGATTGGAAGCCCATTTTTTAAACAAAAAATGAAAACGATTGAATTTTGAACGATGCTTTTCTGTGTTTCAACGTAATGTTAACAATTTGGACACGAAATTGGCTATTGACGACTGCAGTTTCTCTTTGTAAAATGATAATGAAAATTGTTCTCGATGAATGGAGCGGCGAACAAATAGACCTCCCAATGTCTGATGATTCAACAACCGCATATCCAAGTGAATAGAAGGAGCTGACGGCATGTCCTATCAAATTAACGGTTTGAAAGATATTCATAAAATCTTAATGAACAACAGAAGAATTAATGGCGTTGTAGAAGTGAAAACCCTTCGTCTTCGCACTGGAGAAGTGTATCAAAATGCCGTTATTACAAATATAGACCTGATTGGCTCTTCTATATATTCACTTGGATTTATGACGGAGTTACAGGAAAACCTAATTGTTCATATTAATGAACTAAGCCTGCTTCAGGACCCAAAGCACAAAAAAATCTGTGAGTTAAACAATCAAGCTTACAAAAAAAGCAAAACAGATGAGAAATTGAGATTTTTGAAAAGATTATATGAAGTGAATGAAGGCAGCCGGAATCCAATATTTTTAGAGGAGGCCGCAGCCATCATTGAAGATATTGGTGTAAATGCCGCAACCAAGGTAGTTGATACAAGCATCGTGGCGGCAAAAGGGAAGGTCTATTCCATTGCTTGAAGAGGCACTATCCCAAGGGTATGAAACTAGATGCCCAGGAAATATTTTAATAACGTATCCCCTCTCCCTTTTAATAAGGCTGACATCGATAAAGGTTGCAATAGGAGAATCCTTTATCAGGTCAGCCTTTTTTGTTAATGTGTATGCTCCTCTAACGTACAAATCGCTGTCGGGCGCTTAATGCGCGGTACAGTTGCTTCGTACACGCGGAAGAAGTAATTCAAATTATCCTGATCGAGGAATACTGTATCAAAATCACTTGCCACTGCTAAATCGAGATTTTGTTTTCCCGCATCCACTACAGCACCTGTGCCGTTTTTTATCATCGGGGATTGAAAAACACCTGCGGTCATTAACTCGCGGATATGTTCGATTTCCAGCACGTGGGTTCCGTGGTGAACGCGATGGACTAGGGCATATAATTCCGGAGATAAAACAAGGGCATATGGGCCGGTGTGTCCCATACGCAGCAGCTTATTCCGCGCTTCTACGACATCGCTGAATGCATTTCCTGATTCCATCCAGTCACTGCGGATATGTGACAGCTTCCCCTTGACATTCATAATACCCGGAATATGGAATTCCTTTGAACCATTAAAAATGAGGTCATCCTCAAGCAGTGCACACTGCTGTGCTGCGTTTGCCGAAGCCGAGAAATCAATTGGGCTGTCCAATGTCTTAGACTGCTGAATATCACGCCAATATAAAATGAAATCCTTATACAGCATCGGAATGGTCAGCGTCACACGACGAGTCGGAACTGAAAGCTCAGAATTCTCCCCGTGAAAATTAATTGCCCCGCGCTCGGTCGTTTCATAAATATCATTCGTTACCGACTGAATTCCCTCACCCAATGGTCCGTAAATATCAATAAATCTTCTCCCTACGAGCTGCTTCTTCGTATTTTCAATTACCGTCTGTTCCAGTTCATGCCATTCTTCTCTTGTCAAAGTTGCTTCTGGATATTGGATTGCTTTATTCATATACCATCACTTCCTTTTTTCTGGATAAAAATCATTCCATTTTTGTAAAAGTAAATTTCTGCCTATCTGTTTATAACAGGCTAGCTTGTGGAAGGCACAAAGCTTCTGTAGAAAAATTAGGACAGACACTCGGTAGTTGTCCATGGAAAGCGAGGCATCTGAAAACGGAGACCCGCAACCAAGCTCTGCAGAGCCCATTACAAAATGCGAATCCTTCTCTTCAATAGTCATTCAATGCACTCAATCAATCGAGTCTGTCTCGTCACCATTGTCATGATTGAGACTTTAGACTCCCAATTGTTAGCCCCTTTTTCGGTCGAAACGACCGGGCTTGTAGTATGGATAGTGATGACCGTTGGTGAGAAGAATCCTGGGCATAGGCATCCATCCTAACGGAGTCATGTCCGTCTTTTTCATCGGTTGGAATAGCCGTTTGCAATGGCGCAGTATCGGGGAAAGCGCCATTTAATTCAGCCAGAAGATGTTTCATGGATTGATAATCCTCATTAGTAAAATTCCGCAACTCTTGAACCTTTGCTTCGAATTCTGTTCCTCCTAAGTGAAAAAGCGATAAGTCCAAATGCTCTAAAAAATTATGTAAACCAAACTTTTCGATACTGATGTCCTGCAGGAGGTGTACAAACTCCTGTTGATTGTCAGGAAGCCTTCCTTCGTTGTTTAAGATTGACTGTATCTTTGGCATCAAAATTTCCAGGCGGTCAGAGCGATGTTCCTCCTCTTCATAAATATGATGCCAGTATAGGCGTTCATGTTCCTCGGTTGATGTTTCAATGATTGGAGTAATCATTGTCAGGAATTCCGTTAATGCCCCCTTTGTTCGCTCAAAAATAGCATCGATGTCTGAAAAACTCGTTTTCACTGATAATCCCTCCCTTTACTACATTCATTTCTGTCCATTTTTTAAAAACGTTAAACCTTCCCGAAGAGGAAAAGAATAGAGAATATCAAGAAAAATCGAAACGGACAGACGACGTTTCTCCCAGCACACAAAAAAAGAGCCAATCCAAAGGATTCGCTCCGAATATTAAATGCATTCCGTCCGTAAGTATTGAACCAAACAGCAGCTTATGCTGTATTAGTTCACTCATCCATACGACCAGATTTGCAGATAGAGACATCATTAAATGAATTGAGTTTTTTTCTTGAGAGGTTGCCTTATTTCGCATAGATGTCGCGACCGCTTGATTTGAAAATTCTAATACGTCAATCTCCATAATTGTTTATTACATGATGCTCATTATACCTTAAAAGGGAACATTTTTCTATCGAACGTTTCTTGAAAAGAACGTTGCAAACTTTTGTATTATAGGAAAATGACGATAAACTAAAAATGTACTTTCCCAGAAGTTTATTTAAAAAAATAACCAACTCAAACCATAATACGGTACTGTATAATTGATATGAGTTCCTTTTAAAATAAAATCTTTATACAAATAGGAGGTTCAAGATGCCATTATCATATATAAATCCATATGCTAGAAAGCCTGTCTCAACATCACCGCCACCGGTTACTCCTTTAAACACGCTTATATTTACCACAGATTAAGAATCTGCGAAATATAAGCTGTTTCGCAGATTCGAAGGAGTAGACGATGAAATCTAACATTCAGTTTATATTATCAATGATTATTTTCGGTACAATTGGTTTAGTTGTAAGATACATTGATTTATCTTCGAGTGAAACAGCTTTACTAAGTAGTTCAATCGGATGTTTATTTTTAATGTTCGTATTTTTTGTCATGAAAAAATCCATTCCTTGGAAATTAGTGAAAGCCAACGCTTTCGTTTTATTGCTTTCTAGTTTCGCATTAGGAGGGAATTGGATTTTCCTGTATCAGTCCTACGATTATACAACAGTCACCAATGCAACATTAGCATATTATTTTGCACCCGTGTTTGTCATGATTCTCTCACCGATGATCCTTAACGAACAATTATCTATCAAAAAGATGGTTTGTATTAGTGTAGCGATATTAGGGATGGTATTGATTGTGGGAAACGGCATGAGTGCATCTGGAAAAAGCGATCTACTTGGAATTTTCTTTGGCTTAGCTGCAGCGGCATTTTACGCTGCATTAATGTTATTGAATAAATTTATGCAAAGCATAGACAAGTTAGAGGTGACAATTATCCAGCTTGGCACAACAGCTTTATTTCTTTTGCCATATGTGCTTTTTACGGAGGGATTCGGCATCTTGGAAGTATCAAGATCATCCATTCCCTTTATATTACTATTGGGGATTATTAACACGGGTCTTGGATTCTGGTTGTTTTTCTCAGGCATGCAAAAATTAAAGGGACAGAGTATTGCTATGCTAAGCTATGTCGATCCCTTTGTCGCTATACTGATTTCAGGGGTAATATTGCAAGAACAGATGACGGTTATTCAAATGTTTGGTGGTGCTTTGCTTTTAGGTGCCACATTTGTTAGCGAAAATCAATCAATTAAGTTTTCAAAGTTATTAATGAAAAAAACGGCTAAATAAGTAATAAACAGTGGGAAGCATTCGTTTCCCACTGTTTTATTTAGCGTTTTTGCATTCATATATTTAGAAACAGTTTCATTTAAATCGGGCTAAGCGTACTTATTCATCTGCAGGAAATCGTTTCTTAATTCCCTCGTTTTTTTGCCCGTCAAACAGCACTTCAATATTATTTCTTCCTGTATTTTGTAATTCTAAATGAATATTAATATTTCGAATCGTATCTTTTTTTAAAGGAACCAGTCCCTCTCTTTCAACTTTTTTCCAGACTTTATTATTTTTTCGATAGAGGGTTTCGGATAATTTATAGATATCAATATTCTTTTTTCGCGCATAATTATAAGAGGTCCGAATCTCATTTTTAATTGTTTTTCGAACTTCGTTTTCAAATTCCTGCTTTGTCTTTGGAGTTTTCGTCATTTGCAGAATGGCTTTAATTTTCATCTCGATATCGAATCGAACGCTGCCGTTCTCCATAAAGGGCTTGACCTTCACATGTTTATCATAGACAATAGCTGAGAAATAATCATTCTTATCCGAAGTGACTAATACGATGTCACGAACAAAGTTCTTTTCAATCCCTCTTGCCCCCCGAAATTTTTCTTTGGGTATAATGTCTAAAAGAGTATTTTGATAAATAACGGCTACTTCCTCAATTAAGATATCCTTTTTTTTACCCTTTTTGTCTTTCCATTGTTCTGTAATTTTTAGTACAGGTAATAAGGTTTGATGGCCGGGCTCGTCAGTACTGATAATCATTTTTCGCAGGTTCATCGGCTCGATAAAGGAAGTTTGCTTGTAATTATCTTCCGGATCGCTCAGCTTTGAAAAGGCAAGTGAAATGTTATCCATTGGTTCGACAAGCATGATATCTCTGAGCGGATCTTCTGTTACGAAAAAGTACGTGTGGTACCTGGTTTCCCGAAAGCGATCGATGAAGTCAGACACATCGCGCATGGCTCCTTTTTCGACCGCTGCTTTTGAAAGAACTACATAGGAAAGATGCCCCAAAAAAACCCTGCGATCTACCGTATGATATAAGTTAAAAATCGCATCCTCCATTGTCTTGCCTCTTGCTGTTCCGATTTCAGCCTGCTCTTTAGATTTAGGACCGTCTCCACTTTCTTGCTTGGCTAGAGATTGTAGGTTGATAAGTTGCAAAAATACCTCAACCTCCCCATTCTCCTTATAATCTACCCCTAGTGCATTGACATACAAGAGTCTTTCCGGTTCATGGTGATCCCAGCATCCTGAAAGGAAAAGGCAGGATATCATCAATAATACAAGGGTTCTTCCTTTCATAATCGTTGACTATTCCTCCTTTTTCGTTGGGTCCTTTGAAAGTAAAGGACTAATTCTGGATGTGTTCAGTCTGCTAGGAAGACGCAAAAATGATTTTAATACATTCTTTATGCTTAAATTGGCAGTAAAATTAAAAAATGGGAGTCCTAAAACCCGAATATTACATACAGCAATAAGCAGAAAATGTAAGCTAAATAGAAAACCAAACAGTCCTAAAATAGAGGACAGCATAATGCAGGCCAGTCTTGCAACGCTAATCGCCCCAATAAGGGAGTGGTTTACAAGGGTAAAAGTAGCGATGGAAGAGCCGGCTATAATAACGAGCATCGCGGGGCTTGTCAGGCCAGCCCGAATAGCTGCATCACCAATAATAAGGGCACCCAAAACACTCAGTGTTCCGCCTGCAGCTGACGGCATCCGCAATCCGGCCTCTTTAAATAATTCAAAGAGAACGAGCATCAGTATGGCTTCAAAGGCTGTCGGCAGCGGGATTCCCCGTCTTGATTCAACCACTGTAGCTAGAAAAATCAATGGCAGATGATCTTGATGATACGTAGTGATGGCAACCCAAAATCCAGGTAGGAGTGTTGCGGCAAAAACCCCGATAATCCGTAAAATTCTTTCAAAGGAAGAAAAGGCACTGATGTTTTCTGCGTCCTCAGCTGTTTTTAGTAGAAAAAAGCTGTCTATCGGGACAATAATCGCATAGGATATGCCATCAATTAGAATGATAAGACGACCCTGCAATAAACAGTGAACGGCAAAATCCGGCCGGCCTGTATAATGATGTCTCGGTAAAAAGGGGGATGGTTTTTCGATGAGCTCCATAAATTGGTTGCCGGAATAGATACCATCCACATCTATTTCCTTGATTTTTTTCATAAGCATCTCAACCATCTTAGGATTAGCGGTGTCGTGAATATATAAAAGAGCCACCTCTGTTAAGGAGCGCTTGCCAACCTCAAATTTTTTGATGCGTAAAGAATTGGTACGCAGTCTTTTTCTAATTAAGGCGGTATTAATGGAAAGATCCTCAATAAAATTATCTCTGGGACCATTAATTGTGATTTCAATGGCTGTTTCCTCTGGTGTCCGCTGTGGGCGATGGGAAATATTGACTGAAAATAGGAAATGGTCTTCATGGAAATACAGCAGCAATTTGCCACAGTATATATCGGCAAACATTTTATCCTTTGATTCCACCTCTTTTAACTGAGGAAGATGCAGTGACTGAAGGACGTTGTCTTTGGTTAACGGGTCACGGGAGTTTGTACTTAGGAATGAATTGAGCCTGTCAATCACAAGGCGGTTCATTAAATCCAAATCCACCATTCCTTGACAGCCGATAAGTGTTATTTTTACGGGCTCCTGTCCGCCAAACATACTGGTATTAAAGAAAACATCATCGGCATCTTTAAAATATTTCGTTAAATCTTGTTCGTCTATACAAAAAGGTACAGCCTTTACTTCCGTAGTCTGACTCTGGGAAACCTCATCATTCGCTTTGGACCGGAGTATTTTCTTTCGTTTGAACATAAGAATGTCTCCTTTTGCCTCGGTTTTTTATAAAGACAAGCAGTGTGAGCAGAATAGAGAATCCTAAAAAGAACCAAAAATTGATCGGCATGGTGTAATTTTTAATCATGTTATGCACCGATACATCACTGATAGGAATCAAATTGAACGTGATGATTAACAAGGAATAGCAAAACAAAACCAAGACTTTTCCTTTGTGTTTTTTTAGCGCCAGCACCTCAATGGAAAGATATAAGAGGAACGTGACACGAATAAAGGCTCCGGTAATCCATTGATAAATCGACAAGAAATCAACATGCTCAATAAATCTCCCAATAGAGATTAATCTCCATTCTTCATAGGCGGGGAATCTGGTACGAATGGCTTCCTGCGGACCAAATTCAATGATCGCCCCTATTAAAGGACCAATTGTCAGCCAGGATAGCAACAGCAGATTGAGAGCAAAGGTTTTAAATGTGAGTTTATTGTGGATTTTATGTTGCAGAAAAAGCAGAAATATTACCTCGATATGTCCGGATAATGGATAAATCATGCCTTTGTATACGGGGTTCAGTCCATGTTCAAGAAAAGGTCTTAACAGAGAATAATCTTTAAATTGGATGGTGGCAAAGGCAACAAAAAAACCGAAGACGATAATGAGTGAAAGGACAAAGGTATTCACGCTTGTGATCGTCTGGAGACTTGTTAAAACAAGGAAAACGCATAACATAACAAATAAAATGACCGTGACAACCGGGGGGGTAATCGGTAAATAGGTGACCTTTGTCCAGGCGCTCATTTCTTTAATCGTCTCAGCTGTTAAAAGGACTAGAACAAGGCTGACAGGAATCGATAGTATCCATTTTACGATCTTACCATATTGATTTTCCAGCCAATCAAATAGGTTATTCGGCTGGGTGACCTTATGTATATAAATGGCCAGCAGGCTCCAAGTAATAATAGAGACTAGGGCAAAGAGGACAGAGAGCCATGCATCCCGCTTCGCTACAGCCAGTAAATGTGGAATGACTGTTACATGATTTTTCAGTCCGACTGCTGTCATGAGTAGCAAGGAAATCTGCACAATCGACACAGCATCATACTTTTTCATGTCTCTCCGCCCTCCGATTATTTTTTCGTGATCATTACGTTTATACTTTCCCAGGGGAAAGCAAATTATTCCATCAGAAGAAAGCCGCATTGACTTAATAGAAGGGGAGGTTTATGCAAAGGGAGCGATTTGAAAAGTGAAAAATACAAATATTTTAGGATGGAAAGAGGCAACCAAATATTACCGGCTTGTTTAGGAATAAGCCCCGAGGTTGTCTCATATCTTTAAATATTCAAGCTAAAGGTGTGAGTCATTTTGAGGAGACGCCGCAGAATTCCAGTTCCACTAATAGCTGCATGTATGGTAGGCTTAGTCATTCTTTTTCTTTGGAGAATTGTTCCGCTGTTCTTCAATCCATCAGCGGCTGAGGTGGTGGAGGAATTCTATACATATGAGCAGGAGGGAGATTTCGGCAGCTCCTGGAAGCTGTTTCATCCTATCATGCAGGAGCGTTTTACCAAGAATGGTTATGTAACAGAGCGTTCACATATTTATATGAGCCATTACGGAGTCACAACCTTTTCTTTTGAAATCATTGAACATGAAAAAATAAACACGTGGAAAACAGAAAATAAAACCTTTCAAGATGTTCAAAGGATTGAAGTGAAGCAAAAATTCAAGAGTAAATTTGGTATCTTCTCCGTGACGCAAAATGTCTTTGCTGTCAAAGAAAAGGATGAATGGAGATTGCTGTGGGAATTTAAATAAAACATAGGGAAGAGCATCGGTAAAGACGGTTCTGAAAAAAATAAGCTGCCTGCCTTAAGAGCTCCAATAAAGCTAGAAAGCAGGCCGGCAGGCAGCATATATAATAAAAGGTGGTATTTAGCAGCATAAAATTATTCACGGAACCATGCTGTCTCAACTTGATGAATTACGAAACCCGTTCATGATTTTCTTGCTTAAATACTTGGTACAAATAGATATACTCGTCCAGTTCTTGGCTGATCAGGAGCGTTTTTTCACTCGATAATCCTTCATTCATACCTTCATCAATTAATCGGCTTCTCAGAATTTGTATATAGTTGAATAGCGCTGTCTTAATTAACATTTTATCTTCTAATGTAAGCTGTTTCATAGTAACCACCTCTATGAAATTTGTAAGACATTAATTCCATTTTACTGATAGGAATAACATTTGTCTGTGACTAATGACACGAAATAGGGGAATTGTGAAATAATTGTGAAAAATATAAAAAAACAATTCGTAGAACGACTGTCTACGGCTGAATTTGAAAAAACATTCACACATGAAAAGGAGTGCTGCCTGTTTTTGCAACATACAGAGTCTTTTTGCATGTATGTTCAACCCAGAGGCTTCGAATTTATTTTTTACAGGTATAGTGATCTCACAATAAGGATCAGACTGATGAATAATAACATATCTTATTAGCTGAAAGCAAGAGATTGGGCTAAAAATGGATTGAATTTTCAACTTTTTTTGGACTGATTTTCCTAATATGTGTTTTTGACGGGTTTTTCCTTATTTCACCTGTTTGTGCGCGAAGGTTAATAGAGGGAATATAGTAGCTATCTGATATCTGGATGTTCTTGTTGAGTGGCATCTGCTATTGTTCTTCGCTTTCCCTGATTAAAGACCGACGTCGGAATAAGCTGTTACGTATGGGACACACCAGTCCGAAAGCTAGGTTTCGGCATCGTGCAAAATAAAAAAGCTTCCTGCCGTTATAAGAAGCTATAACAAAGGAAGCCTTTCTTGAAAATAAAATTAGTTAATACCCTTCATAAATCCTTGAATCTTGGGAGAAAGAGTGAAAAGTAAGATACTTAACACAATCGATACTCCGCCAATTACTCCGAAATATAGCATTTCGGTTTCCGGGGTATAGAATTTAACAATCTGTGCATTGATCGCTTGAGCAGCTGCATTTGATAAGAACCATAAGCTCATCGTTTGCGCAGAAAACGCTGCTGGAGCTAATTTCGTTGTAGCTGATAAACCTACAGGAGATAAGCATAGTTCCCCCATTACGACAATGAAGTAGCTAAGAACCAGCCACAGCGGATTCACTAATGAATCTGAACCGCCGAAATAGGCAGGCAGTAGAATGACAAGGAATGATAGACCTGCAAAAAGCAAACCTAGTGAGAATTTCTTAGGAATAGATGGTTGGCGCTTGCCAAGTTTAATCCAGAGCCAAGCAAATACTGGTGCAAAAATAATAATAAAGAGTGGATTCAATGACTGGAACCATGCCGGTGAAATATGAAGTCCGGCAAACTCAAGCTGTGTCCGTTTATCTGCAAAGTTTGCAAGAATCGATGAGCCCTGCTCCTGAATCGCCCAAAACATTACGGAAGCAATGAATAGCGGAATATAGGCAATCAGACGGGAGCGTTCAACAGCCGTTGTTTTTGGGCTGCGGTACATAACCACAAAATATGCAGTAGGAATCAAAATTCCGAGAATTCCGACAAGAGCAATAAAACTGCTAAATGTTAAAATTTTTGTTGGAATCGTAATAGCGATAAGGATCGCAATTACGACGATGCCTGCCCCAATCGAAATGTATACCTTTTTCTTTTCTTCAGGTTCTAGCGGATTTGCCACATAGGTACCAGCAAGTCCAAGATTTTTCTTTTTTGTGAAAATAAAGACTAATAATCCAACGAACATACCGATAGCAGCAAGTCCAAAGCCTAAATGGAAATTGTAGTTCATTCCGACTGTGCCGACAATTAATGGAGAGAGGAATCCACCGAGGTTAATTCCCATGTAGAAAATACTGAAACCAGAATCGCGACGGGTATCCTTTTCAGCATAAATATCTCCTACAATGCTGGATACATTTGGCTTCAGCAAGCCTGTACCAAGAACAATCAATATCATAGAAATAAAGAATAGTGTGACATTTCCCGGGATAGCTAACGCAATGTGACCAAACATAATCGAAATCCCGCCGTAAAAGACAGCCTTGGATGTACCAAATATTCGGTCTGCCAGCCATCCGCCGATAATTCCGGACATGTAAACAAGAGATCCATAGATGGACATAATGGCGAGCGCCGTGGACTGATCGAGCCCGAGTCCTCCTTTAGAAACCTCGTAATACATATAATAGACTAGGATTGCTCTCATTCCATAATAAGAGAAGCGCTCCCAAAACTCTGTGAAGAATAAGGTAAATAATCCCTTAGGATGTCCGAAAAATCCTCTTTGGGGAACACTCTCCACAATTTTCTGTTTATTAACTCCTGACATATCATAACCTCCAATGCTACATTACTATAATATATTTTGAAAGGGTATATTGTCAAAGGAAGATAGTAACAGTATTATAAATAGATTAATTGAAAGAAAATAAATAAATTTACTATTTTAAAAAATCTTAAAACCTACTTTGCTTTAAAGATTTAAAGTGATAGAGAAGTGGTGGGGTTTTCTGGCTCAGTCATTATTCTGTCTGATGCCGTTCAACCTCAGCCGCTATTGGTTGGAATTTTTGCATAGATATGAATTAGATTTGTCGAATTTTGTCGAAAAGCCGATATTTTGGGGGAAGTGGCCGATAAATTGCCTGAACTGGCCGATATTTTTTCCAAAACGGCCGATATATTCCTCGATCTAGCCGATATCCCAAAATATTAATCTATTCAGAGAGGCTGAGGCAGCACATACACTCTTCCTTTATTTTGGCCTATACTTTGAAGCTCCATATTTCGAAGCAATTTTTTACATAAACTGCTTGATGAACAATGTAAAAAAATTTGTGTTTCCCGATTGGTAATCGTTGGGCCAATCAGAAGTGCGTAATCCTTTAAAGAAGTCACATGGGCCTGATTGTCCGTGTGCCTGCAATGAGGGCAAAACCATGCACCATACACCCTTCCCATAGGAAGCTTTCCGCACTTAGGACAATAGACTCCCTTCAGTAGTTCACTTTTGGATAGTTGCATTCTTTCCAGAATAGGGAAATTCGCAGGGGTATGGTGCTTGCTTATCTGCTGGCCAATCTTCCTGCGCTCCTTTTCTGTGATCATCGTATCTTTATATTTTTCCTCGAATTGATTGATCTTAAAGGGAAGGACATCATGATGGATGACGATTTGATGAAGATTTCTGTGTTCAGGGGACGTTTTGATTATGGTATAAGAACTACTTATCACAACAAGTGAAAGAATGGGTATAGGAGGGAGTTTGTTTTTTACCAGCCATTTCATAAATAGCCTTTCGTGACGCTGTATTTGAATCAAAGGGTCTGCATAGGCTCTTTCGGTTTCGTCCGTTATCTGAATCAATTGATTGAATAAAGAGTCGAAGTAAATCGTACCAGCAAAATTTTTCACTTCTAATAAAAGAATAAATCTTTCAGAAAGGATTATCGTATCTATTTGAAAAAAATGATGGTCAATTGCTAGCCGTACGTCATGTAAAATCGTGTATTTTTTCTCAGGAAGGAAACTCAGAGGATAATCAAGTGCACATTCTCCTTTATAACCAGCTAGGCTTTTTCTGAGATTTTCCTGAATAAGGGGGAATTTAGGGTGGTTCACAGGAATTCGGCGCTCGAGGGCTTCGTATTTCTGGACAGAAAGGGGAATAGTTCGGGGTTTAAGAATCATTTTCTCGTCTCCTTCGATATTTAGTTAAAAGGGGAGTACAACGGTTCATGCTACCATCCTTTATCATACCTAATTCCAGGCGAAAAAACCATTTTGAACGATGTACCCGACCCCTAATCACGGGATATCGGCCAGTTCAGGGAGTATATCGGCCACTTTGGGAAAAATATCGGCCAGTTCGGACGATATATCGGCTACTTTCATCCAAATATCGGCTTTTCGACAAAACTCGACTTCCGTACCCGGAACAAAAAAAGACCGGAGCCGCACGCAAGGCTCCGACCACATTACTGCAGCTCTAGCTGCTTCTTCATTTCCTTCTGTACACGTTGCTTTTCTTCATCGGAAATAAGCAAATAGTAAGTCTTATCAATTTTATCTCCGGTTCCCTTCAGATCGATCTGCTCCACATTACTGGCAGCATCCTTATAATTGCTTTGGATATCGACCATTTCATCGAAAGTTAAATTCGTTTTAATATTTTTGCCGAGAGCAGTAAAGATTTGATTGTAATTGGTGAGAGTAGACAGGCTGGCACCTTCCCTGATAATACCCTGGATAATCTGGCGCTGCCGTTGCTGCCGACCGAAATCGCCGCGCGGATCTTCATAACGCATTCTCGAAAAAGCCAGCGCCTCAGTACCATTTAATGTTAATTCGCCTTTTGAAAAATGGTGTCCGCCATAGCTGAAATCCAGATCATTTGTAACGGTGACACCGCCGACGGAATCTACAATGTCCTTAAAGCCCTCCATATTAATCTGGATATAGTAATCAATGGGAATATTCAGAAAATTTTCGACTGTGTTAATTGACATTTCCACGCCTCCGAAAGCATATGCGTGGTTTATCTTGTCTTCCTTGCCGCGTCCGATGATTTCTGTCCGTGTATCGCGGGGGATGCTTAGCATTTTGATCGAATTCGTGTTCGGATTTACCCCAAGGACGATAATCGTATCGGAACGTCCTTTATCGCCGGCACGTTCGTCCACTCCCAGCAAAAGAACCGAGAACGGATCCTGCTTCTTGAGCACAATCTCTTCCACCCGTTTTTCTGACTTTTCCCGTTCTATCGGATGGTGCATCGTATTTACGGCTGTTGTCAATGAGTGGTACACGGAATAGGCATAGGCCCCGCCACCGACAAGGAGTAATAAGACTGCAATCCCGAAAACCTTCCACCAAATTCTCCGCTTTTTTTTCTTTTTATACCTTTCAGTCCTCATGTCTAAATCACTTCTTCCTAAAAAACATCATATTTTTTCATTATAGTATGAATTTTTTGTAAAAAACAGCTATTTAAACAAATTTCACATCTTTAATCAGACGGAAAAATCTATCATAAAGTTTCATTCCTTAAAAGTATCTCCTAAAAAACAGCTGATCATGAACGATATTTGCAGGCGTTTGTCCGAAAAAGTTAACCCAGTATTAACATTTCATGCCGAAATTCGTGTATTTTCCCGCATTTTTTAAGCTATAATGAAATGGTTGTCTAATCTGACAGCAAATGGACTTAGCGAGGGGATTGAACCATGAATATTACAATAACTGGAACTGGATATGTGGGTCTTGTGACAGGCGTATGTCTCTCAGAAGTAGGACACCCAATTATCTGTTTTGATATTAATCAGGAGAAAATCTCGCTCTTGCAACAAGGAATTTCCCCCATATATGAACCAGGTCTTGAGGAAATGATTCAGCGTAATCTTAGCGAAAGCCGCCTTGCTTTTACCGCTGATAAAGAAAAGGCCTATAAAAAAGCAGATATCATTATTATTGCAGTAGGAACGCCGCAGAGTGAAGACGGCTCTGCCAATTTAACATATATCGAGCAGGCAGCGTTAACTATCGCTAAAACCATTACGAAAGACGTCACGGTTGTCACAAAAAGTACGGTACCGGTTGGAACCAATGAATGGGTTGGGCGAATGATCCGAGAGCATGCTGCACCTGGCTTGAACATTAAAGTTGTTTCCAATCCTGAATTTCTGCGCGAGGGCTCCGCAATTCAGGACACCTTCCACGGGGATCGGATTATCATTGGTTCTGAAGATGTGAAGGCAAGGGAGCTGATTGCTGCCATTTACGAACCGTTTCAGCTGCCAATTGTACATACCGACCTGCGCAGTGCGGAAATGATAAAGTATGCATCCAATTCTTTCCTTGCGCTAAAGATCAGCTTTATTAACGAAATTGCCAACCTTTGTGAAAAGACAGGAGGCAATATTGATTATGTATCAGAAGGAGTCGGATTTGATAAACGAATTGGCAATAAATTTCTGCAGGCAGGAATCGGCTTTGGTGGCTCCTGCTTTCCAAAGGATATCAATGCCTTAAACCATCTCGCCAATGAATACGACTACGATTTTAAGATCCTGAAATCCGTCATTGATGTGAACCAATTACAGAAGCGCCGTTTATTTGAAAAAGCAAAGCAGCATTTCACTTCCTTATCTGGAAAAAGAATGACTCTACTTGGTTTAACATTTAAACCAAACACCGATGATATCCGCGATGCTGCCTCGCTGCAACTTATTCAGGATCTGCTACTAGAGGATGCCGTTATTACGACCTATGATCCAATCGGAATGCCGAACGTGCAAAAGTTATACGGCGATAAAATTCAATACGCATCATCCGCCGAAGCAGCCCTGAAAAATGCTGATGCCGCTTTTATTTTGACGGAATGGGACGAAATTAAACACCTCCCATTGGATAAATTTAAAGAAGCTATGGTGGAGCCGATTATATTCGATGGCAGGAATTGTTTTTCACTTAAAGAGATTAAAAAATATGGCATTAAGTATTATTCCATTGGGCGACCAAATATAGAATAAGTTGCTATATTCATGAAAAAATAATTGAGATAATTATGGTTGAATGGTAAGATATAGATGTAAGCGAGATATAACTCCTTTAAATAACTTAAATAATCTAGGTTGGTAGCCCGGGGAAAAAGCACTCATCTCTGATAGATAGTGCTTTTTTTTTGGCGGAACAAATTCCCCTGAGCGAGATGGCTACATTATGAATTTGGCTGTGATCCTGTTTTCCGCTCCTCAAAACAATGGTGATGCTCGAGGGTGTAGAACGGCTTTGTTTTGTCGTAATTTGTCGAAAAGCCGATATTTGAGTGAAAGTGGCCGATATAAT
>NZ_CAMLDX010000012.1 GCF_946478885.1 uncultured Bacillus sp.
GAATTGCATGATAACGGATCGTTCCGTCAACACTTATATGGATATGCTTTAACGGTCGATCAAAGCCATAGCGCTTTTCTGTATAAAACTTCTCATAATCTTCTTCAGTCAATTCATTTTTATTTTTCTTCCAAATCGGCACCATACTATTGATAATTTGTTCTTCCTGAACATCCTCGTATTCATCTTCACTGCCCTCTTTTAATTTTCGGGAAGTCACATCCATTTTAATCGGGTAGCGGATAAAATCAGAATACTTCTTAATAATTTGTTTCAAGCGATATTCTTCCAAGTACTCATCATAATTTTCCTCATCCGTATTTTCTTTGATCTTCAAAATAATCTCTGTTCCAGTATCATCCTTTTTGCAAGAATCAATCGTATAACCGTCTGCACCTTCTGATACCCACTGATAGGCTTGGCTGCTGCTAAGTGCCTTACTCCTTACCGTTACTACATCTGCAACCATGAAAGCCGCATAAAATCCAACACCAAATTGACCGATAATGTCAAAACCATCCTTCAATTCATTTTCCGATTTAAAGGCTAAAGAACCGCTCTTCGCAATAACACCCAAATTGTTCTCCAATTCTTCCTGAGTCATTCCGATCCCGGTGTCTTTGATCGTTAATGTCCGCTTTTCCTTATCAGGTATAACCTCTATGTAATACTGATCCTGTTGAAAGCTTAACGAATCATCTGTTAAAGCTTTATAGTAAATCTTGTCAATAGCGTCACTGGCATTTGAAATAAGCTCCCGCAAAAATACCTCGTGATGTGTATAAATGGAGTTAATCATCATTTCCAATATTCGTTGAGACTCTGCCTGAAATTGTTTCTTTTCCATTATAACCTCTCCTTTCAAAATTAAGAACCATTTGCAAATTCAATCATGATCATTAGCACTCATTCAATTAGAGTGCTAATACTATTATTTTAATATCAAATATAAAAGATGGTGTCAATAAATTCGATGACTTTTTTTGTTTACTAAAGGTGGGATCCATACTTATTATCATAATGTACTAATGTGAAAAGCGGAAAAATATAACGGTAGCTATGATAATGGATATAAAAGGCTCCTGCCATTCCTTGTCCGGCGGGATAAGCTGTTGTCCAATCTTCTTCTCGGTCAAGATGATGTAATAAAAAAGATAATCCGCGCCGAATTTCTTTTGTTGGATGATCATATACAGCAATTAAGGCATCTAATACCCAGGCGGTGTGAATGAGCGTACTTGCCGATAAATCTTTAAACTCTCCTCTGCTATCACTCATGCATGATTCTCCCCAGCCGCCGTCATCATGCTGAATTTGCTTCATCCATCTAACTGCATTGGTAATAGCAGGACTAGATGGATTGACACCGGCGGCTACCAATCCCGTTACTGAGGCCCAGGTTCCATATATATAGCAGATTCCCCAGCGACCATACCAGGATCCATCGTCTTCTTGATGATTGATCAGCCAATTAATTCCGGCATTCATGGACTGATGAAAGCGGGGTATATTCGTATAGCGTCCAAGAAATTCTAATGTCCTTCCCGTCAAATCCGGCGTTGAAGGATCGGCAATCAGATGGGCTGCCCCATCTATCGGCAGCATTGTCAGCAGCTTATTATCCATTTGCCTCTCAAAAGCTGGCCAGCCTCCATCTTTATTTTGCATTGTCAGAATCCAGTTTATCCCTCTTTGCCAGGATGGATAGTCCACCTGGTTTCCAGCAGCGAGATAGGAAAGAGAGCGAAGGACAGCTGTCGTATCATCAACATCAGGGACAAATGTATTAATATGGGAAAACCCCCAGCCCCCAGGACGTCCTCCCCGATTATGGATAGCCCAGTCACCATACTTAACATGCTGCCTCTGCTGTAAATATTGAAAAGCCTTGACAATCATCGGGTCGAATACTGGGACGCCCGCTTGAAGTAAAGCCGTATTCAATAAAGATGTATTCCATACACCAGCTGTGGTATATTGCATATGCGGAAGATTATTTATTTCACACTTCATCTCTTTTAATCCATTTACTGCTCTTAGGATCCTTGGATCTGTCTTCTTATAACCGAGGGACAACAAGGCAAAAATCATCAAAAATGTTGCACTAAAATAGCTTGAAAAGGTCCCATCCCCTTCTATTCGCGCAATCATATATTCCTTCGCTTTCTCCAACGTTTGCTTATGAAGATGGTCCGAAAATTCAATTAAGCTCTGAACCCCTTTCTGTATAAGCGAAAACAAATCCTGCCATTCACCGATATCCCTTATTTCAAATGAATCTCGGTCTACAATAGCGGATAGATTCGGACTTTGCTCTGTTTTCAACTGGAATTTTTTATCGGCAAGAATCATTAATGGAATTAAATTAGCCCTTCCAAAAACGGAAAGATGGAAAAGATGAACGGGGAAATGCTGTGGCAACAGGATAAATTCAATGGGTAGCGGGAAAAAATCAGGCCACTTTACATGACCGGTCATCGCGAGCATAAATTTCGTAAACATATGGCATTTTTGTATACCGCCGTTTGCTAAGATGATATTCTTTGCTGCTAGGAGTCGGGGATCCTCTTCCTGGTAATATTCAGAATACAGGAGGGCACTATAGGCTTCTGTCGTCGCGGAGACATTTACTTGTTCTTCATCATAAAATAACTTCCAGCCTCCATCCTTCCCCTGTTTACTGAGAATTCTTTCTGTCAGTCCTTTTATTAGATTTTCCTCATGAATTCCCAACGTCCTTAATAAAATAATCATGTAACAATCTGTAGAAATTCCCGTGTCAAATGGATATTTCCAAGACCCGTCTGCAGCCTGGTCATGCCTTATCATATCAACCATTCTCTGAATCTCGTTCCTGATTCTATTTTGCATCATGTACGAACCACTCCTCCTTAGATATCCTTATTGATACTTATTTCTTCCTCATGAAAATGATACCTAGAAAGGAGTGGTTACTATGTTTCAGATATTCATCAAGAGAAGACCTCAGCCGCTGCCCAAAGTCTTATTACTGTTAAAAAAAGAATTAAAGAAAAAAGAAGGAAAACAAATTGAGACAAAAAAACTCTCGTTCGAGGAGCAAAAACTTTTAGAATATATTCGCCATGAAACCCATTCATTAAACCTTAACAACCTTACTAGAACAAATGCCTATCTGCATTTTTTTCTCCGCCAGCCTGACGTGCATTGGGCCTTTTTAGGACATATGGTTTCACGAAACGGCGGGTGGAATATGACGGACTTAAAGGGGGAATTTCTGAACAGACTTCTTTCAAAAAAGGAACAAAGAGCTTTTTTTTCCTTTCTTGAAAGGGGAAATTGGCTTATCTTCCAAGACGTTTATCCTCAATTCATGATATATGAGGAAAGCATCAGAAAACAGAAAAATTTATTTTATCTTTTACCCTTTCTCCATGTTTCTACCTTCATGGAAACCATCTGGAACTATTATTGGAAAGAACATGATTCAAATCTGCTCACTGTTGCACTGATTATCAACGAACAAAGCTATTTAGAGAAAAGAGTGATTCGAAATCATGATTTTCAAAAGAATGTAATGAATTTACTGGAATTTAAGCTTCAAGATTATTTATCCCTAAACCATATTCTCTTCCCCTATTCAAAAAACCGGAAAACGAAACTAATTGGACAAACATTACATCATTTCGAAAACCTGCAGGAGCGAATCCGTTTAGGCAAACGATTATATTCGATTCTTTTTGCTGAAGAACAACTGTCTCATTCAATTAACTGGGCAGTGGATCATCGCCATACCGGTTCAAGAAAGGACTATTGGCCTCACATTTTTCATGATGTCAAGGAAGGTATACCTAACCGACTACTTAAACCACGATTACACTCCTGTCAGATCACTCCAGGAACTCCAAGGATTTATAGTCCTGGATTAACGTTCACATGGAAAAATGTCAAACATGAGCCTGCTGAAATTCATGATTGGTTCACCAACTGGAAAGTTCTATACTATTTCATTGATTCTAAAGAAAAAATAAATGGAGAGATTCAAAATGACTATTGCAAAGCCCTCGAAAAACTCGAATTCGCCGCAATCACAAAAAAAGTTATTTCTATTTTTGAATAATCTTCTTCCCTTATTTCCTTGTATGGTGTTGAGTTCACTTCTGGGAACTTATTTAGATTTGTATTTTACTGGAAAAGGCTTTTACTCCTTTCCCATCAGACCGATGGCTGAAGTATTCACCATCCATATCGGATTCACACTGCTTCATCTCCCTGTTTTGACGGCTGTGTTTCTTCTTATTTGCCGCACACTTCCCTTTAAGTATAAAGGGTTTTTCATTGTACTGATTGGCGTATTCATAACGATCATAGAAAAACTGGCAGAAGAAGTGGGATGGTTTGTCCATCACCATTCTTGGAAGCATCTTTATTCATTAATAGGATACAGTCTTTATTTGGTGATCATCTATTGCATTTATACCTTCTTCACGTATCACATCAACAAAAAGCAGTGAAAGTCATTTATTTCTTTTTAAAGTTATATTATATTTAAACATGTAATTAGCTCCTACTGTTATCTGATTCACGAAATAAATCTCAATTTTCAGATAAATAATCTATATCAAAGAAGGATAGTATATGATCACTTTCAAACAATTTTTCCAAAGTCTCTTATTTATGCTGTTCAGCAGTATCGGTGGATTTTTATTTTCATTAACAGGCATTGGAATTGGCTGGATGATCGGCACAATTGTGCTAGCTGCATTGATTCACTTCCAACTTTCCTGGTCAAACTTGCAAAATGGATTGCCTCCATATTGGCTGCGAATCGGCCAATTGATTTTGGCGATTGAAATGGGTCGTAAACTAAATTTGGTTGTCTTACATACAGTTAGCGAACATATGTTAACCATAGCTTTTATGCTTCTTGTTTCGATACTGTTATCCCTCTTATCCGGATTTATTGTATGGAGGTTTACTTCAACGGATCTTTTGACAAGTCTGTTTGCCACGGCACCAGGCGGGGTATCGACAATGCCAGGAATTGCGGAGGAAGTTGGAGCAAACACTGCCATTGTCAGCATCATCCAAACCATTCGTATCTTTTGTGTAGTTCTGACAATCCCCATGATCGCTTCATCATCATGGCTGACTTCAATCTCAGAAACAGTGACCTCTGCAGCTTCTTCAGCAACCATTCATCCTGAATTTAGGTTTCATTATATTGCGATAACTCTGATATTAGTAGCTGCAGCATGGGGAGGATATTATATTGGTCGTTTTCTACGTCTACCTGCACCGTGGCTCGTAGGCGGGATGCTCGGTGTAGCTCTCCTGCAAAGCATTTATTCATCCATAACTGGCCGTAGTATAGTCGCCTGGTGGCCGCATAGCCTGATCATCCTTTCCCAGATTTTTATCGCAGCAAGCATTGGTTCACGATTCCATAAAAGAATGTTTGCTGGTATTAAAAAAACTGTTCTAATTGCCTCTGTCAGTACAATAGGACTTGTCGCAGCAATGTTTGGCTGCGCCTATGCCGTATCCGAATTAACCGGTATTTCTTTTACTACCTCTATGCTTGCATTTGCACCTGGAGGAGTAGCGGAAATGGCAGCCACGGCTATTGTGCTCCATGCAGATGCTACTTTTGTTGTTGCAGTCCAGGTCCTACGGATTGTGTTTGTATTGCTGGTCCTCCCTCCATTATTTCGGGCATTTAATAAAGGAAAATTAAAGCAGAAGGCAGACTCACAAGCCCCCGTTTAAAAAGGTGGGCTTGATTTGTGTTCTAGGCATACAACAAATACTCCTGCCGAACAGGCCTTCCATAGACAAGACTCCACAGTAAATGAGCAGATAAAGTGCCTGAAACACTAAATTCAACAACTCATTACAACTAAGCCAAAGAAAAAACAAGTGCATCTTTTCTTTTGTTTTGCAAAATAATATATAATAAAGGAGGCTGTATAAATGAATAAAAAGTTTGATACAGTAAATGAACTATATCAATCAAGTGATTACAAAAGGAATCAAACGGTTTCTAAAGGATTGGCCGATACTCATGAACAAGTCAGTGACTCCTATATGACAGGAGATGTCTCTACGAACCAAGAGAAAGAAAAAAATAGGTGAAGAAGCGGGGCAATGTGTCCCTCTTTTTCACCTATTTATAATTATCTTCAAGTGCCTTGCGCAGCAGATGTGAACACCTGTCTAAATCGGCTTTAACCATTTTTTTATAGGTTTTGGCCTTTTCTTTATCCTTAATCGAATATATTGCCACCTCTTGATATTTCGACCCGTCTTTCTTAATTTTTCCTCTCGTCAATATGCCTTCTTCAAGGAGATCGTGTAATGCCCTATATATTTCGGAGTGCTGTGGCTCAAATCCATATGGTTTAAACTCCTTTTTCATTTCATCCAGTAACTGTAGCCCATACCATCTTCCATTTTCAATATTAGTAATGATGTACAATTTTAAAAAAGCCCTTTGCTTAATAAGAAAGCCTGTGCTTTCTCTTTTTCTGGTACCCATCTTTATCCCTCCTGTTCATTATTTTATTTTTCTGATTTTATTATAACACAATGTGTAATTAGTGAATAAAAATAAGATTCAAGACCTTTTCCTTATTTCTTTTTTTGTGTGCGAAAAATATATCTTTTTTAGCTAATTTGGATGCAGGAGAAGGAAAACATATTGTTTTGTAATTAGCACATAGAGTTTTTAGTAAGAATATGTGTTCATTTTCCTTTTATACGAAAATAGAATGACTGAAGGACATAGAAAAAACACTTACAGTCGTAAGTGTTTTTTCCAAAAAGACATGTTCTGAAGGGAACGGCGATGTCTGCCCCAAATGTACTTTGAATGGCAGTCAAGGATTCCACTTACAAGAGAATACTAACCTTTCCATGTGGACGTAAAGCATCCATTTTAAGGATGACCTTCTTGCCAGCAATTTTAATTTGGCCATCTTCTTTAACTAGTTTATATTCATTCACCCCAATATAATTATCAAAATAGTCACGTTTTGCACGGTAGGCTGAGAAGTTGCATTTTACAGTAGTAACACCATTTTCTTCACCAGCGATCCTTACATTATATACGTTGTGGACGGTTGAAGAATGTGGATACTCCACATGCGCTTCTTTTTTTAATAAACGTAATGCGCGGTGTTCAATACGTTCTCTATTATCGTTAATGAGATATAGAGCCGTTAACGGATTCGCATTTGGACTGCCGATTGGCGGAACCGCGTAGGTAGCATCAGCTGTAAATAATGACGCCCATTCCTTCATTTTCCATTCATCTAATAGTTCAGCCTCATAATATAAAAATTCTTCTACTTCTTGACGAGTTAAGCTCATACTGTAACCTCCCCGGATTTTGCCGTAGCTTCTTGTTCAGTTTCTAATTTAGTAATACGTTTGTTCCATTGACGCCAGAATGCACGCATTTGAGCTTCATCATTAGCTTGCGGATTTTCTCTGTTCATACCTTTCGAAATATCATTCCAGCCAACCTCTTTATTGTTTACATAGGCTTCTTGACATAATTCAAGTGCTTCGTTATCATCTGGGGTTGCAAAGCCTCCTGGTCCTAAGAATTCTAAAAAGCTATCGTTACGTACTCCTCTAAAGTGATCACTTTCCAGCTTAGGTGCAATCGCATATCCAGTTGCTTCTAAATACCCTGGTTCGATTGGATAGAATGTCCTAATCGTGACTGCCATGATATCATTAATAACCAGGTTAGGGAAAATCCAAATATTACGGTTTTGATGAGCGATTCTATCTGCTCTTTCTTGACCGAATTTTTCAACTAAGCGGGCATAGATGCGATCGATTTCTTTTTTTGCCTCTACTCCGTAACCGTCAATCCATTTAGCGATCGGACGACCCCAGGCTGATTTATATTCCATGACAGCATGTCCGTTGCCAAGATCGCGTCCTGCCCCAAGGAAGTCCCCTTCTGATTTTGCACCACCACGGGTAGCCACAATGTCAAAGTATGTTTTATGAGTTGGGACAGCATGATATAAATCAACACTATTTTCCCCCAATAGTTTCCAGTTTGCCCGTACGCTGTATTGCTGAGGATCTGTTAATACTTCCATCCCCGCTTCTCCTTGATCAGCTACAATGTCCAGATATTCCTTTGCCCCTGCAAGGTACTCTACTAAAGAAACTGCATAATGATCATAGTTAACAAAGTAGAAACCACGGTAGTTTTCAAGGCGTTTTACTATTTGAAGATTTTTCGAACCATCACAGTTATGATCAATGGGGAAGCCTTCTTTATCAGGCATACCGACTAATTCACCCTTATTGTTAAAACTCCATGCATGGTAGAAACAGCGAAATACCTTTCCGTTACCACATTTTTCACGGGTAACTAACGCTCCGCGGTGTGGACAGGTGTTATAAAATGCCCTAATCACACCGTCGCTGCTGCGAGTAAAAATTAATTCCCTGCCTCCGACCTTTCTTCTATGAAAATCTCCATGATTAGCTAACTCAGATTCATGACCAATATACAACCAACACTTTCCGAAAATGGCTTCTCTTTCTTTTTCTAAAACTTCCTTACTTGTGAAAGCTTCTCTATTCACTTTAAATGTTAGGTTTTGCAAATTCTCATTCACGTACTTTCCCATGTTTCTCCCTCCTAGTTTTCAAAGATCATAGACAAATAACCTTGTATCTAAAGATTACTTATCTTTTTAATCAGATTTACCTTCAACTACAACAGTTTGTCTAATGTCAGGAAGTTTCACCTTCCCCTACACTACTTTTAACTCCGCGTCACTGCCGTTCATCTAATTATTGAACCCCGCAATAAATCGACCAAACACTGTATCAACGCCACTCCACATGCTTCAGTTCCCTAAAACAAATTTTTAAAAGCGCCGGCTGTAGACGCTTTCAATTAATCTCTAAAAAAATTTCTTTTCTTTAACCTGAATTACATTCCTATCAAATGGAATAGTCAAAGGATTGAATTTTCTTTTAATTGAGCATATTCAAATTATAATGTTCATATCTGCAAAAATCTAATCGAAATATTTTTGTGTTTTCGACCGATTTTCAAAAATTTTTCTATATTTATACTATTTTCATTATTAATATAGTGTTATAGTTTCTTTGACATTTTTATTATACTTTTTTCTTTGCAAACCGTTTTTCTCTGTCACATTCTAGACAAATATTTACATTTTATGTACTATTTTTATAGTATTTATATTTTAAAAGCCATATTATATATTCAATGATCAACCATGAAATGAACTATTCAAAGGAAATGTAATGGAAAAAGGTATGGATCTGAAATGCTGAAGCAAAAACCGTTCAGCCCTTTCAGAATCATACCTTTATGCATTCTTTATTATTTTGCAAAAACATGATTACCGATCTTTACTGTTACTTCCCTCGATAAAATCCATTTGCTGCTGGACGTTTTGGGGTTATAAAAGTAGAGCGAACCACGCCCCTGGCCCCAAAAACTTAAAGCTTCATCCACAGCTCTCTTAGAATCAGCATCTGCCTGGCTATTAATCGCTCCATTTTGTACAGGTGTAAACGCATAATGCCCCCCATCAATTTGGTAAATAACTTCTTTAATAGTATTCGGGAAATCGGGACTGCTTAACCTGTTTAAAATGACCGTCGCAACTGCCACTTTACCTGCATAGGGTTCACCTTTTGCTTCAGCAGATACCAATCTTGCCATCAGATCTTTCTCCATTGCAGAAATAGCGACTTGCGGAATATATAATTTCTGTCCGACATATAGTAGATTGCTTGTTTGTTTATTAGCCGATTTAATTTCTTGAATCGATACACCGTATTGATTGGATAATTTCCAATACGTGTCTCCTGATTGGACTGTATGAGTTGCCGCCTCTGCTTCAGTATGTTGATACACAAACATCAATGATACAGAAATTACACCTGTCAAAATAGCGATCTTCAATTTTTTCATTACAGCCTCCTAGTAACCTATTTATTTCTTACTATCAGGCTATCAGCTGTAACACAATCATTCATTACCCAAAAAATGGAATCTATCAATTGGATCCTATAATCCATGGCACCATACGATTTTTCGTCTATGATGAAAATTTAACCAATTCTAATATTCTTCCAATTATTGTTTTTAATTGAAAATTATTGTTCGTTTATGACAAATGTAATTCTCTTGTTATACACACACAAGCACCGTTATTATAGTTTTTATCAAAATAAATAAAAGAGCTTGCTTTTAAAAGCAGCTCCCATTTATTCCTAGTTATTTATCTTGAAGTAAGTTCGAATTCATTCGATTTATTAAAAATAAAGAGTTGAATCGTAGCCGATTTTTTACAAAATACACAAGTTTTGCTTGTATTCTCCCTAACTTCCTTTACATGCGGAACGGGAAGGTATTGCAATCCTTTTTTGACATGATCTTTGCAAACAAACACAACACATCACCCTTTTCACTTTTCCCATTACTGCTGCCCGAGCTCCCCGCCACTTCCATCCATATTATGAATCAATATCCAATATGCCCAATACAATTAATGCTTGTAGTGCTAAATAGATTTCATGTTTGATATACGGTGTATTAATATCTGCTTGTAAAATTTCATTCATCCTGCCTAGACGATAACGTAATCCGCTTATTGAGAAATTCATTGCCCTGGCTGTTTTATGAACATTGGAACCATTTTCTAAATAATGATAAAGAGTTTTGGTCAATTCCATATTTTTAATTCTATCTTCTTCGATGAGTTTTCCTAATATTTTATAGGCAAACTTCTCAATCGTATCAAGATTTTTTGTCTGCATCAGCATTCCAACAAGACCCAGTGAATCAAAATAAATAATATTTTGCCGATTGTTGGTTACTTTCAATGCAGCAAGACTTTCATCATATAAATCAGATGCATCCATAATAGAGGAGACGCTCGAACTAACTCCCATTCGAAAGGAAAAAACGGGATACTGCTCCGTGCAAAAATCAAGCAAACGCTTACATAACGTTTCTTTATCTATATTCCTTTTCAACAATGCGTCCTCTGAGAATAAACAAATGACATTTTCTGATTTTTGGCCTAATAATGCACTCACCTGAACACTCTTAAATAAACTAAACAGGTCATTCATAAATTGGTCATTGAATTCAATTTCCTCGGAGAATGTTTTTTTCTCATATCGTCTACTAACAGCGACCATGAAATAGGGTTTAACCAATTGAAAATCAAGATAATGAGCGTGTTTTACGACTTCGGACATCGTAATACGCTTGTTCAAGATATCTTCCAAAAAACTGCCTCTAATCCGTTGTTCAGTATGGATTCTTGTTTGTTCATTCAATAGATGAAGCGAACAAGCTAATGCGGCTTGTTCCAAAAACATTTTATCTACTTCTTGCACAGTATCTTCACCATACACTAAAGAACAATACCCAAAAATTTTCTGTCTGACATAAATAGGGGTAATTAAACGTTTTTGATGCGAAGAGATTTCCAGACAAACAGTATTGCGAATTCCTCTCCATTCTTGGCATTCCTTTTGAACTGCGATCCACTCCAAGAACTCGTCCGAATACTTTTTTGCTTCCATCGGAGAATAGCCGCCGACCACATTTAAGTTGAAATGATTATCATCAATAAAAACTGGAATTTTTACCGTTTGATACATAATATTAGCGAAAGATTGCAAGCCTGTTTCATGCAATACCTGTTTAAAAAGTTTTTGATGAATTTGATAAGTTTTACTCAAATTATCTCTTTCAATTCGCAGCATTTCATAAGTAACTTCCAGTTCTTCCCCTAGTCGATCCACTTCGTACAATTGTCGTTCCTTATCGATTTGCGGATCCTTTCCCCAATCCTCCAATGTCTTTGCAACCCAGTGACAATGGGGATCCCCTTTAGCCGTACACATTGTTTCTTTCACAACAACCGTCTGTCTCATGATGGTTGTCAAGAATCCACTAGCATAACCTACTAAAGTATGACAGACAGGTTGATCACTTTTTCCAAATAGCTTTAAATGCTCATGCGCTTCATAGGAATCTCTCCATATTCCCTCAAAACGCAGGATTCCTTTACTTATATTGATTTCACATACATGCGGCTCTACATTAACATAACCATTCATCTCATGCATCTTAGGTCCAAGAAGCGCAAGCTCTGCATCGCTCTCCCATTCCATTTCCTTCATGAGAGATGCATCATTGGCGCCGCAATTCCAACCATAGCGTAGCAGAAAGCCTTTGACCCGCTCAATTCCCAGAGTATCTATCAATTCCCTCCGTAACGCCCCAAAGGCAGAACTTGGCACCCCTAGCATTCTTTGAGCGTGCTCTGCCATTTCTCCACCTTCGGAAATCAGAGGATTTCGCTGATTCACTTTAAGGTTCATTGTTCTCATTTCGATCACCGCCCTAGGAATGAACTAATAATAAATTACTATTTTCGAAAAATTCATTTTTTATTTATATTTATTTTACAATAAATTCTGAATAATGTATATATTTATTTCATTCCTATGAAGCTATCATCATGACACATTCAAAGTGCAAAATCCATCCTTATTGCGTTAGAAAAATCGCCCAAGAAAAGCTATTCAATTATTATTGGAATATTTCATTCATGATTAAAATTCATCGTAGAAAATATTGCTGCCCTTTACTCCGGCTTTATAAAGGACATCACAGGTTGTTTCAATCATAATGGGCGGTCCACAAAGATATGCATCAGCATTTGTCATTTTATCGAGTTTACGGCTAATCACATCGGCAATGAAACCCGTATCACCCTCCCATTCCCCTGAAGATTCTTGATCAGACAGGGCTGGTACAAAATGAAAATTGGGATGCTGATCTGCTAATTCCATCCATTCTTCAGTTAAATACAAATCCTTTACTGTGCGAGCGCCATAAAAGAACCATGCTTCTTTTTCGAAGGACTCTGAGAATAATTCTTCAATCAAGGATTTTATCGGAGCCATCCCTGAACCTCCGGCTACAAAGATTAAATCTTTCGCCCGATCACGGAGCTGCATCGTGCCATACGGCCCTGAACCTGTTACTTGATAACCTGCCTCTAGGTCACACATATAATTCGAGCCGTTGCCCTCAGGTACTCGTTTTACATGAAATTCAAGAATACGGTGACCATTACATTGATTAGCTAATGAGTAGGCACGTGTTTCTTCAAGACCCGGGATATCAAATTCAAAAAACTGCCCTGCTGCATAAGCAATTTGTCCTGGTTCTAATAATTTTAATTTAATGATGTGAATATCGGCAGTACATTGCTTATTTTCAATCACCTCAGCGGCAAAATCATGAACAGTAAAGTAAGGAAGATCGGATTCCTCTTCTTCCACTTCAATGACAAGATCGCTTTCCGCCAATGTACTGCACATTAATGTATAACCTTCTTCCCTTTCAAAGCTCATTAATGAATATTCCGAGACACGATCCATGATTTCAAAATCTCCATCAAGGACCTGGCACTTACAGGCAGAACAGCTTCCATGGCGACAGCCGTAGGCTACCCGTACCCCATTGCGAATGGCTGCATCTAACAGTGTTTGTCCTTCCTTGACAAAAATTGTTTTCCCGCTCGGCTCAAGTGTAACTTCATACGTTTCTACATCTGTTTTTGACTGGCCCATTTTTTTAATCTCCTTTTCTTTTTCGTGATGTCTGAAATGTGATTAGCAGTGAGCAGGAAAGTTCCTTCTTCACTGCTAACCGCCAGTTTGATTCATAAATTACGACTACGCTGTTATTACTTGTAGATAATCTCCGTCACGAAGCCCAGCTTCCTTTACTGTGCAGTTCAAAGGTACATCAACTTCGCCATCTGCACGATTTAATACAAAACGATAGCTCTTCTCCTTATCCAATTGATACATTTCTACAAATGCATGCATTAATTCATTAGTTGTCATATCATAACGAGCTTTTAAGCCGACACTGCCTGCAAAATTATCTGTCTTTTCTGCAAATTCCTTGACTAACGGCCAAACGATCAAATGGTTCTCATTCTCATAATAGTTTGCCACTTGTTCCACTCCTATCTGTCGCTTAGAATAATACCTTATCTAGCCCTAAGTGTTTTCTATGCTCTAACCAGCGGGCATGTTCCTGAGAAGAATAATGCTCTCCGCCTTCCTCCGGTGAAATTCCCCATACCTTAAATATGTCTCCTGGAAGATCTTCGCCAAGCTCTCCACTCAGATAAGCTTTAGCAGGGAACCAAAATTGAACATATTTATGAGGCTCCTGATCAAAGATATGCTTACAGCCAGGTGAACAGGTTGCATACGTTTTATTGCCGTACTCACTGTACTGTGTCCACATTTGCGTTGGATTGTATGGATTCGGCATTTCAATCGGCAGTTGGCAGACACTACATACTGCTGGCAGGCCAGGACTGGAGCCGGCAAGTACATGATCATCCATGCGACGGAAGTATGATGCATAATATTGCTGGAAGGTATCCGGATATTCATTAGACAGCCATTCATAGTCATCAGGCTGCAGGCGGAATCCCCTGAATGCATTGGCATGCTTGTAGTGATCTAAGATACGCATTACACTGTGTGAATAATGGTCTTTTTCTTTAATACTGTCTTCAGCATAAAGCGGTAGACGGATGCCATATTTTCGTAGATCCTTAAATAAACCGTTAAATACTTGTTCTTCAACATAGATTTCAAATGCCTTCTTCCAGGAAATTGGACGAATGCGAGGATAGTAATCTACAAGTGTTGCAATCACAGAGAACATACGGTAAGCTCTCCAGTACCATTTGTCAATCCATCCTTGGATTATCGGCACATTCCTATCGTCTTCCTCTAACAGCATTTTTAATGCCGACATTCCTAATGCCATATGGCGCGATTCATCAGATTGTACGGTTTTTCCTACAGCCGCGAAGTTCTCATCACCGACAGCTCCGGCAGAAGAGGCAAATGGCAGAAACAAAATATTTGTGAATACATATTCAAACGAGAAGGAGATAGCAATAAGTGCTTCAAACGGACCGGCTGTCATCGCATCATCGAAGAATGACTTCGGCACTGTATTAAACCATAAATTTTGACTCATTTTTGTATAATTATGAAGCCCGTCAATCATCTTGCTCATATGTGCATAATGTTTAATTTCAATCTGGGCATGACGTAATTCATCGATAGCTTGGTTAAAGGTCGCGAAGCGAATGGCTTCAATTGGAATATGACGTCCAATATATGCCATTAATCTGTGTGCGGAATACTCAGCCGGCTGAACGGCAATTGCGAATGCCTTAACCCCTTCATACCAGCGGGAATCTACTACTCTGGCATGTCCATCATTCGCTTCAAATGCATTACGTACAGAATGATAAATACTGTCTTTTTCAGACTGAACTTTTACATATTGGTTATATGCTAATCGGAAGGGATCTTCCCATCTGCTTGGATCTTTTAGTATAATCCCCTCTTTTTCAATTAATGGATATACCTTTTTAATGTCGTAATCCTTCGGATCCCACATTAAATCTCTTGTCATGGCATGATACTTTTCTTTTATCCCCATTTTTGCCATTACTCAATTCCTCCTTTAATTCGCATCTTCCCATTCAATTACCAGCTGTTCTTCGTCCCAATCAGTGATAAACCCAAAACATGAAGACATGACAATGTGTACAGAGTCCATATCGAAGTCTGCTCCAAGGTGTTCTTCCACCGTTTCACGCTTTAAAACCATCCGGTTAGGAGCTTTGACTTTCTTATATACCATAAAGTCATCAACCAATACTCCTTCATTATCCTCTTCAATTGCGGCAATAATTGCAGTTACTATTGCACCGCCGCTTGTGTCTAAATCCATACCTACATAGGCTATATTTTCACTCATGGTTATGTTCCTTTCTCCTAGTTTAGGGCGATTTCATATTGTTTTAATGGTAATTTATGTTTTTTGTACACTGGTACCACATGTTCTTCTTCGATTTTCTTTAATGTTTCTTGAATATTCAGATTTATTTTGTGCTTTTCGAACAAAGGGGCCAATGCAAGGACTGCTTCATAAGCCTTTGGATACCACTTTTCAACCCACTCCTGAATAATTTCGAGATTGGATTGGGTCTCTTCTGGAGTTTCTCTCGGATCGCTTAAGGTTCTCCCCCAACGGTAATCGCCTTCCCAGTCTTCATAACCAAGTGATTTTAGGTATTCCCAGCGGCTTGTTGCTTCATCCTTGGCCAAAATTCCAAGAAGTGTCCCTGCCCAATCGCGGCCCCAATCAATTTGTTTTCCGATAACTACATTCAATATGGAAAGATTTATATCACCTTGTTTAACAGCTTCTTTATTAAATTCACGATACATCAGATTGCCTAATAACAGATCTAATGTTAAATTCGTTGCCACTATGACCTCTGCCCAGTCATCTGTTATCAATACTTCTTCTACATAATGGCGAAGCGGTTGGAATGCCGGCTCATTCAGCAATACTTGTTTGCCATGCTTTAGGAAATCTCCATGATGCTCTTCCATATTCATCGCCCATTGAGAAATCCATTGAGCTCTTCCAATTTTATCAAACGCCTGGTACGTAGCACATTGTTCAATAGCAGAACCTAAAGAATAGCGGATCACATATTGCATTTGAACACTTTCACCGTATTCAAGATGCCTTAATGGTGTATACAGATCCCTTAACGTCTCAACCCATTCTGTTGAAAGATTTTCAATAACCTCTAATTCTTTGGCATAGGTAAAGTTGTTTTCCACTTCTTCGGCTAGTTTTTTACGGTTATTCACATAAGTGGTGTACCAAAATTTCTTTGGATCGCGGAATGCTTCCCAATCAGAGGATTTTAAACGAGTATAACGAGGATCGTATATATCGAAATCCTTTCCGTCATAAAGATGCCGATAGTGCATGTGAATATAAGGCTGCATTCTCAACGTAACTTCTTCATACTCGTTTTTAGTCTTCCAATCCCATGGTTGATTCCGGATCGCTTTTTTGAATCCAGGTTCTGTTGACATTCCTTTTCCTCCTTGTTTTAACCAGAATTTTCCCAATATTATTTCTATGTTCATAATCTCTAGAGAAAAAAATTCACATAGAAATACCCCCATTTTATTGAGAACAACTTAATAAATCGCTTACATCACCCAATCATTTCTACTATTCGCCACAACTTTTTGGTAAACCACATTCTGTAAGCGTATTCTTATTTTAGAATATTTGAAATAAACGGTATACAATCGATTGTGTCCATTTTTTGATTATTTTTCGTACGAAACATACTAATATAGAACATAACTACTATGATTAACATGATATAATACAAAATACCGGCCGAAGGTCTTTTTCAGCCGGTTCAATGGAATGATATTTTCCAATACTCTAATATGGGTTTTTTTCAAAATAATAGATCAAGAATCCTTTCATCTGCGTGCCGATTCTTCCCTTTATATGGGTAACAGTGTATATGAATAGCAGGATTAAAATTGATTTCGATGATCCCATAATTTGTTTCAGATGCATCATCTTCTATATTTTCAATCATCATATCAACCCCACAGAAGACAGCCCCTGCTGCCTTTGCCGCCCGAACCGCAATCTGTTTATAGCTTTCGGGGATCACATCCGTATAATCAATGCTGTCGCCCCCGGTACTGATATTTGAATTCTCTCTTAAATAGACCAGTTCTCCTATTTCAGGAACATCATAAATCGTTTTACCCTGATTTTTCAAGAACAGTTTTTCCGCATTGCCTAGTGAAATTTTCTCCAGCGGGGTTTTATATCCTTTTCCACGGAGAGGATCCTTATTTTTATCCTCTGCAAGCTGGGCTATCGTGTGAATACCATTGCCCGTGACATTCGCCGGAACCCGGTGCAATATTCCAACCACCTCATCTCCTATAACCAAAAAACGATACTCTTTTCCGCTGACAAACTCCTCAAGAAGAATGGTTTTATCATGCTCAAAAGCCATCTTAACTGCCTGATCATAATCCTCTTTCGTAAACACATCTGTAAAAATTGTAATTCCGATACCAAAATTCGTTGATTTTGGTTTTATAACGATTGGAATATTTTGGTATGTTTCATAATCTGCCAAAGCCGTCATGGCATCCCTGTAAGACCGCCCCTTAGGCACGCGGATGCCTTGCTGCTGCAAAACATATTTTGTAACAAGCTTATTCTCCATGATTAATGCAGTTATGTATGAATCTAGAGATGTCTTCGTTGCCTGCTTAACATATTCGATATGATCTTCCTGTTTCAGCATAATAAAGTTTTCGTCACGATCAAGGATATTGAACTCAATTCCCCTTTTAATAGCAGCTTTCATCAGTAGCTGTGTTGAAAGCTCCATATCCTCACAGCCTCTCAATTGATAGCCATGAGCAACGCTTTCCTCCAAATACTCTTTTGCTTTAGCCAGATGAAAGTCAACATAGGAAGTCTCCTTAACTTTTTCTGTTATCAAACTGGAAGACAAAAGATGTTGATGAATGATTTTTTTCTTATTGTCCTGTAAGGCCAGCCAATATTCTTCAGCATCCGGATTTAACATCTGTAGCATTTGTTCCATATCATTCAATAATTCCATGGCTTTTTCCCGAATGTCGATAATACCGGTATTGCTTTGACCGTGGTATTGCCCTGATAAGCCTGTCATCGTTACTGTATCAGCATAATATGCCGCCATTTTATGTTCTTCCTCACTGAATGGTTCATCTGTTTTAACCAGCATATATAGGAGAAACAAATGAATAAAGCGCATGGTTTCTAAGCTAATCCCAATCTTCTGCAAAGGATCCAAATCAAGCATCCTCAGTTCTATATAAGCAATACCCTGTTCGAGCAAACTAGGGAAATAATTGCGACCATTAACTGGTTTTAATCTTACAGAACTGTAATATTCTTTCACGCTAAGAAGTTCCTCGTCCTTTATCAATGCCTGTAAATCATGCAAATACTCTTCTGTAGAATGAAGGGAAACATAATATGGCTTTAGATTTCTATAGCCGAATTGACTATTTCGCATTGAAATCATATTTTGAATGCGATGGCTTTCCGGTGCAATTTCAACTCCCTGTTCGATACCTCCCCTGAGAAACGAACGATCAAAGACAGGACTTGCTCCGGTTAAGTAGATAATCAACCATCGGTACTTTAATGTATTTCTAGCCACTTTTAAATAAATCTCATCTTTGAACTGCTTAAAACTCTTCTTTCGATCAGTGGTCTCATACCATTTGAATAAAAAATCTTGCGTGAATGAAAAGTTATAATGAATTCCACTGTATAATTGCTTTGTACGTCCATATTTCTCCGCTAATGCTTCGCGATATTCATTTTCTTCCATATCGTTCATATCTGCAATGGGAATCTCATTTTTCTCAGGCAAGACCGGTGGATTACTGCTTGGCCAAAGAAATTCTTCCTGCAATTCTAAGGCAGCAATATCATGAAGGGTATGTAAAAAGTTATACGTCTCTTCAATTGATTGAAACACGGGAGTGATCATTTCAATCTGGCTTTCCGAAAAGTCCGTTTTTATATACGGATTCTTCATTTTTTCTCCAAATGCTTTGGGATGCGGAGTTTTTGCTAATTTCCCGTTAGAATTCACCCTTACATTTTCTTTCTCGATAGCAAATTCCCCTAAGAAAAGATCAGGAACGAATTGATATTTTATTAGTAACTGAATGAAATCCTTATTCAATAACCCCACCTAAATTACCTACTTTCAAACATTTTTCTAGACTTCATTGCTTTGAACCATGAAGATTATCGATCATCAAAGCTGAAGAACAAGCATGTTCTACTGTGAAGTCATATTTTTAATGAATCTTGCTTTATTATACAGTATTGCTCACTTTAATAAATCAATATTTCGGAAATTAACGCTGCAAATAGATGGTTTATTAACATGAGAATTTCCTGCAATTTCTTTAAAATCGAATTTAGTCCGATTTTGAAGAAATATGTTATAATATGTATATCTTTGTACAATATATCCTTCATTAAGTGATTCTTAAAAAAAATTTCATGAAACAGTTAAACTGAGGATAAGAAAGGATGTTCTTCTTGGATTATGAAATCGAAACAGTGTATTATTTAGAAAATCCTGAAACAGAGCAAATTACATTGGCTACCGGTAGCCAATTGCGTTATGAAGATATCATTAAAAACGTATTCGGCGTAGCCAGTATTAACGATTTACCGATGATGATACAGTATAACAAAGGATTCCAGACTTCTTTATGTAAAAGTCATGGTATTCAAGAAAATGAAATTTCATTAGAAATGATTCTCCGCGTTGCCTCGAAGCTGGATCTGCGGGATTTTCGCGAGCAATATTTTAAAGAGATCAATAAAGAAGAACTAACATGCCCATTTGAATCGATTATCCGCCTGCAGGAAGGCATTTTTAAATGGAATGAAAAGGAATGCTCCTATACCCTTGTTGAAAGCAACTAATGAGCATCTACTCTTCACATCACCCCACTCCTAGTACCATGTATTTCCTTCTTTCATAAAGCAAAAGGAAAAACCATCCTAGTGACACGTCACTAGGGTGGTTTTTCCTTTGTTACCTGTAGCTAACTTGTTAGAGCGATAGATTTGCCATTTCCTCGATAATCCGAATCTGGAGCAAAAGTTGTTTATTCACAGGAGTAGGAACACCGTATTTTTCGCCCAATTGACAAACAACACCTGCAAAATTTTCTACTTCCGTTTTTCTCCCTGCTTCAACATCTTGCAGCATGGAAGTTTTTCCATATGGTGACAGATGATTTAAAATCGGCCAAAATTTTTTGACGTCAGAGTCCGTTAAATGAATATCTGCTTTTTCAGAGATGGCAACAACTTCATACATAGCTGCTTCGACTAGCTTATATGCTAGAGGTATTTGTTGAAACACTCCATAAGAAGCCTTTAAAATAGCAGAGGTTTGATTAATGCCAACATTAATCATAAACTTCCACCATAATGTATACAGCATGTTATCCGATATTTCATAAGCAATGCCACAGCGTTCGAATAGTTCTTGGACAGCCTTAACATCCTGGGACTGTGAAGCGTCCTTTTCCCCATAACAAATTCTTCCCATCGTGGTATAATGAATGTCTTGATGGTGCCGGACAGCATCTATTTCAACGCTCATACTATAAAGAATATGTTCGTTTCCGGTCGCCTGATAAATCTCTTCTTCGCTGGTTAATCCGTTTAATAACGAAAGAATAATTGTATTCGGACCAATATGGTTCTCCATCTCTATGATGGCCCCAGGCAATTCTGCATTTTTCACGGCAAAGATTACAAGATCAGCCGGTTCACCCTTCATCTCCGGCGTTACATAGTGAAAGTGAAAGTTCCGGTTGTTAATCTGAATTCCATTCTTTTCATATTTTTTTATCCGCTCAGGGTCAGCAACGACTTGAAAGGATTCATGGAATGTATCATGGAATTTACTGCCATAGGTTGCACCAATGGCCCCAAGCCCGATTAATGAAACTGTTTCAATTTTTCTCATACCATCACCCGTTCTAAACTATTGATGTTATTTCTTATTCTAACATACTGAAGCAAAAAACTTCCTGATGTAAATCAAATTAATTCCATTCAAACCAAATCAAGGATAAAAATAAATATTCCCTTCTGCTTTGCATATGCCCGCATATAGTTGGTGTAAATGAATTATCTATAAGAAGGTTACTGCAATGGCTGTTCGCATCATTCAGATTTCAGTTATTTACTTCGTAATCGAGGTCGGACTGGGTTTGTATAGTGTCAATGGCCCAAACCGATATTGTAAACCCGGTGCATACTCATGTCAACTTATTGGGCTGGATGTCATTAACGCTGGCAGAAGTTATATACTCTCTTTATCAGTAGCTTGCTTCTACTAAACTGGCCAAAACTCATTTCTAGCTTCATAACATTTCCCTGCCGATCATGATGGTTACCCTGCCCTTGAAGTAGAGGAGATAGAGGCGTTAGAGCCGCTTATCCCCATTGGAGCGGTAGTTTTAGTGATAGCTATTATATGATTTGCTCTTAATGTTTTAATGAATAGCAATAAACGATCATAATCCTCTGTTTTCTCCTTAACCACTTACATGATTAAGAGGTTTTTTTATGGAAATGTCAGGTTAAACATGGCTGTGATTTACTTTTCCAGGCACTTCGTTTTCCTCGGGAGAAAGGCTCGTGCCTTCCGCTTCAACCCACAAGTTAATGAAAACACCAACGGTCTTTCCCCAAGCCTACTAAAAATTTCTTGGAATTCCATTTTCTGAATAAATATGACACAGCTGGATATTTTAAGAAAAGGAATGAGAAAAAGTTTCTTGTTAGGGAGGATTTGAAATGAAAAATTATCGCCGATTATGGATTTCTCTAGGTCTTGTTATTATTATTTCATTTGCCATACTGGGCTATTATGGTGGGAGAATTTATCAGGTTATGCCCCCCCTTCCTAAACATGTAGTGACGGAGGATGGGACTGAGTTATTTACAGGCATGGATATTAAAAATGGGCAAAATGTTTGGCAGTCCATTGGCGGGCAGGAAGTTGGAAGTATTTGGGGACACGGTGCATATGTGGCACCCGATTGGAATGCCGATTGGCTTCACCGTGAAGCCCTATACCTTTTAAATAAGTGGGGACAAGCTGAATATGGCGGCAATTTTGAAGAACTGAGTGATGAGCAGCAGGCACAGCTGCAAGCCCGACTGAAAAAGGAAATGCGTACCAATACATATAATCAGGATACAAAAGAGCTGATCATTTCAAATGATCGTGCAGAGGCCTTTCGTTCATTAAGTCAATATTATAGCGGATTATTTAAGGATGATCCGGAATTTACCGACCTGCGGGATCATTATGCCATTCCAGCCAATACCATAAAAAACGAGGATCGAATGCGTCAAATGAATACCTTTTTCTTTTGGAGTACATGGGCAACTGCAACAAATCGACCTAACAGTGATATTACCTACACAAATAATTGGCCGAATGAAAAATTAATAGACAATCGGCCAACCGGAGAAATGATTGTCTGGTCAGTGGTTAGTTTTGTCGTGCTGCTTGCTGGTGTGGGAGCGCTTACCTGGTACTTTGCTGTACAGCGGCATAAAGAGGCCCATATAGAAGGGGTCTATCCTGAAAAGGATCCATTGCTTGCCTTATCACCAACCCCATCAATGAAAGCAACCCTAAAGTACTTCTGGGTTGTTACAGCGCTTATTGTTATTCAGGTGGGACTCGGTGCTGTTGCTGCACATTATGCCGTAGAAGGTTCGGGTTTTTATGGGATTCCGCTACAAGAATTTCTCCCTTATTCAGTTGCCCGGACATGGCATACCCAATTGGGCATTTTCTGGATCGCAACCGCCTGGCTGGCAACCGGTTTATTTATGGCTCCGGCCGTATCAGGGTTTGAACCGAAATCTCAGCGGGCACTTGTCAACTTTCTTTTCATTTGTTTATTAATAATTGTTGTAGGCTCTATGGCAGGACAATGGATGGGAGTATATCAAAAATTCGATAACCAGACAAACTTTTGGTTCGGCCATCAGGGCTATGAGTATGTTGATTTGGGCCGCTTTTGGCAGATTTTCTTAACCATCGGTCTTTTTCTCTGGCTGCTTTTAATGGGGAGAGCCCTCCTTCCAGCGTTTAAAAAGTCAACCGGTGATCGCCATTTGCTGGCCATGTTCTTTATTGCTGCTACTGCTATCCCATTATTTTATATTCCAGGTCTGATGTGGGGGCAGTATACGCACATTGCAATGGCTGAATATTGGCGCTGGTGGGTTGTTCATTTATGGGTAGAAGGATTCTTTGAAGTGTTTGCTACAGTGGTCATTGCCTTTCTATTTACCCGAATGGGGCTTTTAAGAACTGCTACCGCTACCGCCTCTGTGTTGTTTTCAACAAGTACTTTCTTGTTTGGCGGTATTATTGGAACGTTTCACCATTTATATTTCAGCGGCACGCCGCTTGGCGTATTGGCTTTCGGCGCTGTTTTCAGCGCATTGGAGGTCGTCCCCCTAGTTTTAATCGGCTTTGAAGCATACGAAAATTTGACCTTGAGCCGGACGAAACCATGGGTAAAAGCATATAAATGGCCGATCTACTGCTTCGTTGCCGTAGCCTTTTGGAATTTAGTCGGAGCAGGTTTATTCGGATTCTTTATTAATCCACCGATTTCCCTCTATTATATGCAAGGTTTGAATACAACACCGGTTCATGGCCATACTGCTTTGTTTGGTGTATACGGAATGCTGGGCATAGGATTAATACTGTTCTGTTTAAAAGGACTGACAGGACAAAAAATATGGAAAACAAAATTACTCAGCTTTGCTTTTTGGGCTATCAATATTGGACTAGCATTAATGGTATTATTAAGTCTGCTGCCAATTGGATTAATGCAGACATGGGCAAGTGTAGAACAAGGTATGTGGTATGCCAGATCAGCTGAATTTTTGCAGCAGGATACGGTCCAAACCTTTCATTGGCTGAGAGTTATTGGAGATACTATTTTCGCCATTGGAATACTAGCTCTAGGCTGGTTTATCTTAGGACTGAAAACCGGATGGTCGATTAAGGATGAACAAAATGAGTTCAACTCTTCGTTTGGGAAAAATGGATAAAGAAAGCGAGGAAAACATCTGTTCCTGAACGACAGATGTTTTCCTCGCCTATCTCCAAACATTTGTTAAAAAACAAAACGAAGAATCATCATACATAGAATCCCCGCCATAACCGTACCGAGCAAGCTCTTTGTTAAAAAAGCAATCACAAAAGTAGGCACGGCTGCCAGCAATTTTAGATAATTATCCGTAATCGAAAAGTGATGTTCAGACAATAGCAATTCTTGTGCCAGCAGTGCTGCCATCACAGCAACAGGAACGTTCTTCAGCCATCTGATCAGCCAATTTGGCAGTTCCATTTGAGTTAGCAGCATAAGCGGGAGCACTCTTGGAATCAATGTAACAAGTGCTGCTCCAATAATGATGATAAGTATCGTTCCCCTTACCTCCATCTTTCCATCACCATACCGATCGTTGTGGCGATAATGGCCGCCAGCATCACTCCTGTACTCCCAGAGGAAAAGAAGCTTGCTGCAATCACGATTAAGACTGCTATAATGGCAACCATGATATCGACAAAATATTTCTTCTGACTTATAATCTGAAGCACTAAAAGTCCGATAAACATACCGGACATAGCAAAATCCAGGCCAAAGCTTTCAGGTTCAGGTATCCACTTCCCGAAATAGCCGCCCGCTATATTCGCAATAAACCAATTTAAATAAGCGGTAATATTTAAACCAAGCATCCATTTATAGCTAGCCTGCTGTTTATTCTGCAGCTGATTAATGGAAACACCAAAGGTTTCATCTGTTAAAAGAGCTCCAACCGTCAGATTTTTCCAAGGAGAGAGATGGCGAAAGTAAGGAGAAAGTGCTGCACTTAATAAAAGATGGCGGATATTGATAAAGAAGATGGTAAAAATGATGGCAGAAATCGGATTGCTTGCCGCTATCATGCCTGCCGCAATGAATTGTCCCGATCCCGCATAGAGTAGCAGACTCATCAGAGCAATTTCGGCAATACTAAGACCGGACGTTTTTTCTACAACTCCGGCAGCAAAACCAATACTTAAATACCCAAGCAATGTGGGGATACAATCTTTCACTCCCTGCCAAAATGTATCTTCTTCCTGCTGAATTAATTCAGAGCCTACATGCAGACTCCCTTGCTTCAAATTGATCACTCCTCTTAAAAAACCGTGAAATCATTCAGATAGGATACAAAACAACTCTATCATACTTTACGTTTGAATGGGGCTAGCAAATTTAAATTTTCATAATTTCCTGTATAACGAGAAAAGAAAAAAAACAGTAATAGTAACAAAGTGAAACAAGAGTTGCTTCATTCTCTTTGCCTATTCCTGTCAAATAATGGTATGGAATTTTTAGCATCTATCTGCCATTAACTTTTAAGTCCAGGTCACCGAGGATAATTAATGCTTGAATCGCCATTAGCAAATGGTAACTAGCCATTGGATTTCGAAGATCTTTTTGCAGCAGAATCTCAAGTTTGTGAATGCGATATCGCAGACCGCTTACTGAAAGAGCCAGATCGTCTGCTGTTTTTTCTAAATTTCCACCATTTAGCAGAAACAAGTAAAGAGTGCGAATAAAATCCGTCTCTTTTTGGTCATGTCCATAGATGTTTCCTAATACAGACTTTGCCATTTCACGGACTTCACTTTCATTATTCTCATTGATTAATGCTCCGACAACCCCTAATGAATCAAAATAAACCACTCTCCTGCCTTTAAATGCCATCCTTAATGCCACTATGGCATTTTTATATGCGGTATTCGCCTCTTGGATAGATGAGGACTGCTTGCTGACCCCAACATACAGTTCACATTTTGGCAAAATTTTTACAATTTCACGATACAATTGGTCTATTAAATCAGATATTGACTCCCTGCCTTCCGACTCTGCCGTGATCAGTAAATGAATTCTTTTTTCTTTTTGATTTAGTAAATAATTTCGCTTATGCGCCTTGCAGAATTGAGTAATGGCTGCATACAGCTCATTTCGAAACAATAGTTCTTGATCGAAGTCTTTAAATTCACCGCCATAGCCAAAAACACAGATATAAAAGGGTACCGTCAAATCAAGCTGAAACAAGCTGGCTTTTGCAATCATTTCTTCACTTGAGCCAAAATGACCACTTAATATTTCCTTCAAAAACAAACTTTTCATTTGCTCAAAAGAGTCCAGTTTTGTTTTTTCATAAAACAGACTGAGTGCACAAATAGAGGAGACCCTTTCAATAATCATTTGTGAATAATTTTCTTTATAGTCATTTTGATTGACAAACAAAAACGAGCAATACCCCATTCGATTCCTTTGGAGGATGATAGGTGAAGTTAAGAGAAGATAAGATTTTTGATCGCATGCAACTGTTTGGACAATCGGCTCTGAACGGTTTCCGAATTGTTCGGTGTGAATCGCTTGAAAGATGGTTTCAGGGGTTAAATCGATTGATAGAGGATCAAAGCCAGCAAACGCTATCGATTGTCCTGTCACTGTATGAATAGCTGTCGGAATGTCTGTTAGTCTGTATACCTCTTGAATAATGTAGTCCAGATTGGCACCATTCACAAGTTCCTTCGTTAAAATTTTATTGATAGTATTGGCAATCATTAAATGATCCCGTTCTTGTAGCAATGTTTCATAGGTTAACTCAAGCTCTTTCACAATTGGCATTTCATTCAGGTAATAAAGCTCTTTTTTAATCTCACTTCCCCAAAGAATTTCACTTTTCCCGACAGCGTAACATTCTTGATTACCTAAAGCCCGACAACTGACCTCTTTAAAGATCACTCTATGCCCAAATGCTTCGGTCACAAATCCGCTTGCATATCCTGCAAGAGAATCGCATACAGGAGAAGAACTGATTCCAATCTTATCAAGATGTTCATCAGCCTCAAAGGAGTTTTTCCAAATACTTTCCATATGAAGGGTTTGCTGGTTATTTTCTTCCTTGATCTCTAATTTGGTAGTGATTGACTTAACATAGCCCTTCATTGAATGAAGAATCGGCCCATATTCGATTAATTCTTCCAATGAAGAATACTGGCCTAGCCTTTTACAATCTTTTGCATCCTGCCTTCCCAGATTCCAACCATAGCGAAATAAAAAACCTTTGGTTCTTTCCAAACCAATATTATGAATCAAATCTTTCCTAAAGAAACCAAAAGCATGCGTATCAACAATGATAGAGCGATTATCGGTCATCTGGCTAATTTCATTCTTTGCTTCAAGCACCATTCCATTTATCATCGGCATTGTTGGCCGCATTCCAGCCACCTCTTTCTATGAATTCAATTCAATCTGCAGATCATTTATAGGATGGGCCTTACACAAAAGAACATACCCAACCTTTGCTTCCTCATCGGTCAGAGCACTTTTTGCATACTTTTTCAATCGATATTGACCATCTGTCACTCTCGCCTTACAAAAGCCGCAACCCCCACCAACACATGCAAAAGGCACTTTTATCAACTGGGCACGTGTAGCTGCTACCAAATTCTTTTCCTCAGAACAAACAAAGCTCTAATCATCTATCTTAATTGTAAACAAAACGATCCACTTCCTTCAATATTAATCATTTCTTTAGCATGATTTCAATTAAGTGCATGAATTTTTAGATAATTATTTTTTAAAACTGATAACCCGTGTAAACGAGGTCTTACCTCCAGTTACAGGAAAAGCCTTTCTGTCGAAAGGCTTTTCCCGTCTCTATAATCACGGGTTTTACGTAATTATGAAAAAACAGAACCAAATGTTTCATTTAATTGTCTGCGATGATAGAAGATCCCTTGTCCTAATTTATCTTCCGTCCAAGTAATGGTAGGAAAATCTGAATATACAGCATACCCCCCTGTATACACTTCATTGCGATTACCAGACGGATCATAAAAGTAGATCGTTTCTCCTCTGGTGATACCATGACGAGTTGGCGTTACTTCAATTTCTATTTCATTTCGGGAAAGTATATCTGACGCTTTTAAGACGTCATACCAATTATTCAAATAGAAACCGACATGATGTAATTTTGTATCGGGACCTTTAATAAAAGCAACATCATGGGCAGTCATCGAGGTGGATAAAAAGCTTGCAATTAATTGTTCCCCATCGACACTGACAACTTTCTCAGTTTGTACAAATCCTAAGGCTTCTGTGAATAATCTTGTTGTAGTGGCAACATCGTCCCCTGCAAGCAATGCATGATCAAGGCGATGCGGAGCAATTCCACGTAAGCCATCCGCCCATGGATGTGGATTAAGACGACCTGCAGGAACTCCTGAATATTCAATATCATGATACAGTTCAAAAGTATGCCCTGTTGGCAGGACAAAACGAATCGCTTCTCCTTCCCCAAGACGGGATTTATTTGAAACACGTTTAACATCGCAACCAAACTGCTCAATTTTACGTTCTAATTTATCCAATGCATCATTATTTGTTACTTTGAATGCAATGTGATCCATGCCGGCAGAATCCGATTTTTCAAGAATAACACTGTGATGATCCCATTCATCCCATGCTTTTAAATAAACCCTATTTTCATCCTGGCCGGTTACATCTAACCCAAGAATATTTGAATAATAATCAACGGATTTTTCAAAATCATGTACTCTAAGCTGAACCCGCCCTATTCTTTCAATCCCATTACCATTCATGAAAAACACCCCTTATTCAGAATTTTAAATCCAACATTTCAGAAACTTTCCAATGGCATAGAACCGCATCCTTGTTTTTCCTCGACACCGTACATTGCATCCCCAAAAAATGTGAAGCATCATTCATTTGCTTATAATAGCTGAACTCAGTTCTGCAAAAATGAAAACTGATTCCCGCTAGTTTCAAAGAATAAAGACCGCAACTGCTTTTAAAATGAAGCAGAAAATAACATCTCCGATTCAAATGCCAGCATGATGCAATCGCTTACATAAATAGCAATCCGCCCTTAAAGGTATCCTCGTCCATTAAGATATCGTATTGACTTAATATGCATAGTAGATAGAATCACTTACTAACTTCTCCTATTATAAATAGCAGAAGTTAGTAAGGACTATGAAGTTTATAACTTAATAATACTGTTTATGATGTAATTGTACAATAACAGATTATGTCTATTTTTTTGTTATAATCCGTCATTAAATGTTGAATTTGGACATTTTTCGACGGATAATTTAGACATTTTAACGCACAACAAAAGGGTAAACAGCGTTTTACCCTTTTGTTTTTGTTCATACCATTCTATTATTTATTGCTTTGTTGCTGAAAGGATTGAATCGCCGAATTCTTCATTACAACACTAAGAATGATAAAGCCAATTACAGCTCCGGTAAATGAACTAAATATAAAGGAAGGAATAAAGCCGAACAACGCAACATTTTGTCCCAATAAAAGGGTGGCAATCGGATAACAAACCATAGCACCTATAATTCCAGTACCAACTATTTCTCCCAAACAAGATATGAATAATTTTTTTGTTTTCTTGTATAATAAAGATGCTAAAAACGCGCCAATGATACTCCCAGGAAAAGCAAAAATAGAGCCCGTTCCCATTATATTTCTAAATATTGAAATGATTAAGGCCTGCATTACTGCATACCATGGTCCAAGGAGAACCGCTGTTAATACATTGAGAAAATGTTGAATAGGAAATAATTTAGTAAACCCCAACGGTATGTATAAAATATGGCTTGTTAAGGTACCGATGGCAATGATCATTGCCGTCATCGTTAGTTTTAAAGTTTTATGCATTTTATTACTGCTCCTTTAATCATGATTCTTTACTGTAACAAAAAGCTGCCGCTGACTCAATAATGAGTCAGCATTATTTCTCATCGTGAAACTAAATCAAAGCTTTTCAAACGAACTGTACAGATCAATCTCTGATGAAGAAAGAATCGACAGCTGATTTAAATACTCGATTTGAAAACTCCCTGCCCCCTGCCCTTCTGTTTTATTGGCAGCAATTTCGGCCGCTACTCCATTAAATATCCGTGCAGATACTGCGGCTTCCAAATAATTGTTTTCCACTGCTGCAAATGTTCCGATAACAGCGGAAAATAGACTTCCTGCCCCCATGACTTTGGCCATGATTGGATCGCCGTTATAGATAGCGTAATTGAGAACCCCATCCGACACATAATCTTCTTTACCCGACACCACAGCGACTGCATTAAACCATTTGGCGAAGAGGGCAGCCATCTCCTTCACATGATTTGTTTGCAAACTTTTTTCTGCTGCAACAACCGCAGCAGCCGGGGCATTTCCGTAAATAATCGACACACAAATTTCCTTCAGCAATTGGCGGATAATTTCAGCTTGATCGACTATTATCCCCGCCTCTGCCATATTAATGATCACCGGAGTACCCTGTTTATTTGCTGACCGGCCGATGGCAATATATGATTCAAATGCTTCACTTCGGATGCTATCTATGTTCAATACCACGATATCAAACTTCCCAACTATATCTGCCGTTTCCTCTACAGGTTCAGCTATAATTGGGAAGGCCCCAAGTGCTAACAAACCATTCCCTGTAAATGGTCCAGCTGCAAAATGGGTCACATTGAGAATTTTCGGACTTGTATGCCTGACCTTTTTAAGGATTGAATGAACTCTTCCCTTTTCCATATTACATTTCCTCCTTACCTTTCTCATTGTAAGGCCGTTTGACGTACTTATTTGATAAAAAAAGCTGCGTTAAAACCACGGTGAATGATTTTTGCGGGAAGGCTTGGTGGCCCTAAATAGAAAACAATTGCCTGAAACGGAACAACAACCCACTTTAACAGACCCATAAAATAAAAAGCCAAATCCTTGAATGAGCAGGACCTAGCTTCGTTGGCAAGATTTTATAATTTAATCCCTGCTTTCCTACGCCGGCATGATCCGGATCAGGTTCAAAGGGTTGAAACATAAATCATTTTTCTCTCAGCTCTTCAAAGAGCACCCCTAGCGGTTACGATATTTTCTTTTAAAAATAGTGTGAATATTTATTATTGTAAAGGTGAGATTAAAAGGTATTATAAATATTCGCACACTCTTCTCCCGTAGGCTCATAAAAACAATGCAGTTTAAAGCGACCGGTCAAAGGCTGATCATACCATGTGGGAGGGCAATTACCTTCAGGGCGAAAATACCATAAACTAAATTTTGCAGGCCATAATCTTTCCCCTCTGATACTTCTCCGGGCAAGACGCTTTTCACTTTCACGGGCACGCTGATAAAAATATCCCTTTATAGTTGCCTCAAAAGCATGCGGCTGGTAGATCATCTGTGGAATCGTTCGAATACCTGTGAAATCGGAACAATTTGCTCTGATGCGATTAATCCCGACATTTCCGATCATCAGCATTCCTTGCTGCCCTTCTCCTTCCCCTTCTGCCCTCAATAGTCTGGCTAATAATGCGATATCAGATTCATTTGCTTTTACAACTGCCATTTTATCACCTCCATTATGCCTTTACTTCTATCTTAATGGAAGTTGGTGTCCTATATTCCGATCATTTTCCCAATGTGTATAACACTTTATAGACTCTTTTCTTCTACTGCCTCTGCAAGAAGAAATAAATAATTATAAATGGCACAATAGGCTTCATTGATCGTCCAATCCTCTGTGAATCCCTTCATGCGATTTAACGGAAAATTCAAATCCCACAGCCCATCCTGATTATTGAACATCAGATCAAAGGTACATTCGGCATTTGTAAAGGAGTTGGTTAAATATGAGATAATATGGCCTTCTTTTTTTTTCGGCAGTTTTAGTCCTAGCATTACATCATAGGTCCCAAATACACTATCAGCCTCAAAGGACACAGCGTCAACATTGATCATCTCAAACCAAGGCGATTCTACATAAATAAATTCCTCTACATGTTCCTTAAAGTATCGGATTGGCCGTTCAAGAAACGCCACTGTTTCTATGGCTAGCAATTCATCTGTTTCTTTATCGCATCTTTCAAGATAAGCATCTTGAAATCGGCTTTGTGCCTCTTTCTCCAGCCACGCCACTCCCTGTTTCTCCTCAGATAGCAAATCATGTTTTTCGATATATTCTTTTTCCTCTGCAAAGATCTCCATCTCAAACACTTGCGAACTTTCTGTTAAATGTTCATTCCATATTCTATCCAAATAATTGGCCACTTGCTTTGCTAGCATATAAAAATCATCCCTCTATCTTATGTATTTTACCTGATTGCTTTCATACTGACTCTATATTGCAGCTTTTGATAGAAAATCGCAACTTTTTATTTTAAAAAACGAATCAGCAAAAAAGATCTGTCCAAAAAAAAGGTGGCAGGCACCACAATCCTGTATCTAATCACTCTGCATAAATCTGCATGGGATATAGATCAGTTGCGGATACCTGACACCTCATAGGACAGCCTCTTTTTTACAACCTATTTGTTATTTTCTAGCCTCCGATGCAGGTACTCCCGCAATCCCCCAGTGGGTTTTTGGCATTTCCGTTACTAATACCCGAACATTTTGTTTCGGTGCATCTAACGTTTCAGAGACAGTATTTGTTACATTTTCAATGAGAGCTTTGATTTTTTCCGGCGGTCTGCCTTCTAGTAAATTAATTTGAATAAGTGGCATAAAGGATTCTCCCTTCGAAATTTATAAAGATTAAGAATTATTCACCTACAGTAAATGTAACTTCACCTAAGCCGTCAAACTTTCCACTGACAAAATCGCCAACCTTTAATAACAAAGCACTTGTCAAGGCACCCGACAAAATCAAATCACCTTTTTTGATTTTTTGACCTTTTCTGGCTAACATATTGGCTAAAACAGCAATGGCATTTGCTGGATGTCCGAGCACTGCCGCCCCTGCACCTAATTCCTTAATCTGACCATTAATAGATAATGTAGCACCAACTAAATCAAGATCAAAATCACTAGGCTTTCTCAGCGTATTTCCAAATACAACCCGTGAAGTGGAGGCATTATCAGCAATAACATCTGTTAGGGTAAAATTAAAGTTTTCATAACGGCTGTCGATAATTTCAAGCGCCGGCAAAACATATTCTGTCTTGGCCAACACTTGTGCACCGGTAATGCCTGGTCCTTCAATATCCTCTCCGATAAGGAAAGCAATTTCAGCTTCTACCTTTGGATGTATTTGAAACGGCACTACCCCTCCGTTATCCACTAATTGATAGTCAAAAACATAGCCATAGATAGGTTCAGATACTCCCATTTGATTCCATTTTGCTTTACTTGTTAATCCCATTTTGGGTCCCACAATTTTTCTGCCTTCGTCCAATTTATGTTGAACAAGCAATTCTTGTGCCTGATATGCTTCCTCGACTGTTAAATCTGGTTTAATCGCTGCTGTAACCTTTACAACTTCACGCTTTTCCACTTCAGCAGCTACTAAATAGTCTTTAATTTGTTTAATGATCTCAGCCATTCCTATTCCTCCTTGAGTCACGCATATATGATGATTAGAACAGAACGTTCATTCGCAATCATTTAAAGTTTACGCTGACTTGTCCAATATGCGCGAATTTTGCAGTGAAATTGTCTCCCGGTTTTGCTACAACCATTCCTGAAAGTGCACCTGATAAAATGATTTCACCCGCCTTAAGGGGAATATCATAATCAGCTAAGCGATTAGCTAACCAAGCAACACATGTTGCAGGATTTCCAAGCGCGGCCGCTCCTACACCGGTATTAGCTACCTCGCCATTTTGTATCAGCGCCATACCGATTAATTCTAGATCAATATCCTCAATTTTGGTTGGCTTTCCTCCTAATACTAATAATCCGGAGGAGGCATTGTCGGCTACAGTATCTTGAAGTTTAATTTTCCAATCCTGTACACGGCTGTCCACAATTTCTAAAGCAGGTACGACATAATCAGTTGCTTTGATCACATCAAGTGCCGTTACATTAGAACCTTTCAGATCTTCCTTCAGAATAAAAGCGATTTCGCCTTCCACTTTTGGCTGAAGCATGGTTTTTGTATCTATCGTTCCACCATTTTCAACTACCATAGTGTCTAATAAATGTCCATAATCTGGTTCATTTACTCCTAACATTTGCTGTACGGCTACAGATGTTAAACCGATTTTTTTACCAACGATTTTTTGCCCTTCATTTAATTTCTTTTTAATGTTTTCTAATTGAATATAGTAAGCTTCGTCAACTGTAATCTCTGGGTCAAGAATAGTAAGTGGATCAATTCCGATTTGAGTAGTTTCCGCCTGCAATAATTTCGCTGCAAAATCTTGAATTTTACTAGTCAATGGAAAATCTTCCTTTCTCTATGGATTCCGATCTTAGAATACCACAAATTTTGTGAATATAATATCAATAATCATAGACATTGCACGATCAAGCTAGTGTTAACCGTGCAATCAATCCATTTTATTTAAAAATTAAAGTTTAACACAAACATTTGTTAATTCTGTGTAGAATTCCCAGCTGTGTATACCTCCGACACGACCAAGTCCGCTGTCTTTTGTACCGCCAAATGGAGTTCTTAAGTCACGAACAAACCAGCAATTGATATAGGATAAGCCTGATTCGATTGCATGTGCTACACGGTGTGCCCGTTTAATATCTTTTGTCCAGATTGTATTGCTTAACCCCATACGAGTATCATTTGCTTTTGCGATAACTTCTTCCTCTGTATCAAATGGAGAAACAGTTACAACAGGTCCAAAGATTTCTTCAGTAATACAACGTGAATCGTCATTCAAATCCGTAATAATAGTTGGCTCTAAGAAATATCCCTTGTCCAACCCTTCTGGGCGTTTGCCTCCAGTAACGAATGTACCGCCTTCTTGCTTAGCAATTTCAAGGTAGCTTGTCACTTTGTCATAGTGGACTTTCGCAACGAGTGCCCCTAAATCATATTGCATATCGAATGGATTGCCGACTTTTAATTCTCTTGTTTTTGCTGCGAATTTTTCCAAAAATTCATTGTATATTGAACGTTGTACGTAAATTCTTGAACCGCAGACACAAACTTCTCCTTGGTTAGTAAAGCTGGATTTGATTGTAGTCTCCACTACTTCATCAATATCAACATCTTCAAAGATGATATTAGGGTTTTTGCCTCCCAATTCGAAAGAAAGCTTTTTCAATGTCGGTGCAGCTTCTGCCATAATTTTCGCACCGGTACTAACTTGTCCGATAAAGCCGATACCTGCGATGTCAGGGTGTCTGTTGATTGCGCTTCCGGCACCAGGTCCGAATCCGTGAACCATATTTACGACCCCATCCGGAACGCCTGCTTCTTTCAGGATCTCCATTAATTTAGTGGCAGTCATTGGAGTTAATTCAGATGGCTTAATGACCACTGTACATCCGGCAGCTAAAGCAGGTGCCAATTTCCATGTTAAAAGGAATAATGGAAGATTCCATGGCTGAATTAATCCAACTACTCCAATTGGACGGCGATAGCCATAATTCATTGCTTTATTCGTGTCATCGTGAAATGCTTCCGTTCCAACAGACGTCATATAATCAGCAAAGAAATGGAAATTTTTTGCGGCACGAGGCGCATCAACATGACTTGAAAATTTAAGATGTTTACCAGTATCGATTGATTCTAATTGAGCAATTTCTTCTTGTCTCGATTCAAGAATATCCCCTACTTTGCGGATAATTTTTGAACGTTCAGCTGTGCTCATTTTCCCCCATGGCCCCTCTTCAAAAGCACGCTTTGCAGCTTTAACAGCTAAATCAATATCTGCTGCGCTTCCTTCGGCAACGGTTCCATAAACCTCCTCCGTTACAGGATTTACGTTATTGAAAGTTTTCTTATCAACTGATTCTACGAATTTTCCATCAATGAAATGCAAGCAATCAAATGGTTGAACAATCTTTTCTACTACAGTTTGAGTTTGTACGGCCATTTTCTATCTTCCTCCTCATTTTGCTTAGTAAGTTTCGTTCATGCCTTCATGATAACGGCTGATTGTTTCATATACAACTACTATGTTGCTTTATACGAAACAAAAGATAATATTTTGAATTTTTTTGCCTTTATTTATATAAATACGACAATTTTCCTTAAATTCCTCTGTATTGACCTTTTCATCCAAGCTGTTTTTTGATATATTTTTCATATACAGCAACATAGTTTATTTATGTGAAATTATATTATTCCTACAGGAGGCATTACAATGGAATCGAAAAGTGCTGGGGAAAATTATCTTTCGTCAGTAAAAAATGCTTTGAGAATTTTGAACAGCTTTACGATGGATGAACCAGAAAAGAAAATCAGCGATATTTCTGCTTCCCTTGGGTTAAACAAAAGTACCGTCAGCAGAACAATGGCAACTCTTGCCAGCGAAGGCTTCGTTTACAAAGACCCTGAATCAAAGAAATATCGATTGGGCTTTTCCATCCTGACACTTAGCGGCATCATAAACAGTAATATGGATATTTATAAGGAATCTCAACCCGTCCTCAATAAATTAGTTGAAAACATTGGCGAAACGGCTCACATCTCCATTTTGGATCATTTAGAAGTTATTTATTTGCAGAAAGTGGAATGCAATCACCCTGTTCGCTTTTTAACTCATGTTGGGAAAAGAAATCCGGCCTACTGTACCAGTTCAGGAAAGGTTATTCTGGCTTATTCTAGTGATGAAGTGGTTGAAGCGGTCATTCGGAACGGATTACGAAAGTATACAAAAAATACGATTACTGATCCGGATAAATTACGGGCTCAATTGAAGGAAATCAGAAGTAGGGGATATGCATACAGTATCGAAGAATTTTCCGAAGGTGTTATTACTATAGCAGCACCGATTTATGATTATACTGGCAAAATCATTGCTGCTCTTTCTGTTGTCGGGCCAAAACAAAGAATTCAGCAGCATAAGATTCAGTCATTTGCAAAAAAAGTCATGAATGCAGGGATGGAAATCTCTCAAAATATGGGATACACAAAGTAATGAAGATTTTTCGTTCTTCCTGAACTATTTGCTGACTTTTCCCTCTGAAATTACACCTCTGCGCACGTTCGAAAAAGCAGTATGGCTCCTGCCATACTGCTGAAATTATGCCCAATCTGTTTCCAATAAAACAGGGCAATGGTCACTTCCTAAAATATCGCAATGAATTTGAGCATCTTTTATGGTTTTTGCAAGTCTCTCAGAGACAAGGAAATAATCAATCCGCCAGCCAATATTCCTTTCGCGCACTTTGTTCATATAGCTCCACCATGTATAGACATCGCTTCGGTCCGGATATAAAAAGCGAAAGCTGTCAATAAAGCCTGCTTCGAGCAATGCGGTCATTTTATCCCGCTCTTCAAAAGTAAAACCAGAATTTCCGATATTCGGCTTGGCATTTTTTAAATCGATTTCTTGATGTGCCACATTCAAATCACCGCAAAAGAAAACAGGCTTTGCTTCGTCTAATTTGGCTAAATGCTCCCTCATGGCATCCTCCCAAATTAAGCGATAATCCAATCTTGTCAAATCCCGCTTTGAATTTGGCGTATAGGCATTGACTAGATAAAAATCACTAAATTCTAAAGTGATGACCCGTCCCTCTGCATCCGGTTCTTCTAATTCTATCCCATACTGTACCGAAATAGGTTCAATTTTTGAAAAGACGGCCGTACCGGAGTACCCTTTACGTTCCGCATAATTCCAGTACTGATGATAGCCGTCTAACTCCAGTTGAATTTGATTATCCTGCAGCTTGGTCTCTTGAATGCAAAAAATATCCGCATCCACCTGATCAAAATAATCAATAAACCCCTTTTTTACACAGGCTCTTATTCCATTCACATTCCATGAAACTAATTTCATTACATTTTCCCCTTAATTCTCTTAAATCGGCAGTTTTCCCTTTATTCATCAATACCCTTTATCTTGCCGCTGATGATTGATTTTATTTTTTTGGATGTAGGCATTCTCTATCTCTTCCCACTCAAACCCAAGCAATTTGCCAAGATTTAAGTAAGCAGCAAAAGCGCTGATAAAGTGATACGGATCTTTCTTCTTCGCCATGGACAAAATTTTATCCATGATATCGTTAAAGGCAGACACTAGATTTAAGTCCTTCTGCTTCTCCCGAAAATCTTTTAGATAGGCTTCATACAGACGATCAACCTCATACTGATAGCCAATGGCCATGCTTAAGAAAAAATGTAAGGAATCCACATATTCTTCCAATAGCACACTTTGTTCACTCGGACCTTTAGTGCTCCAATGTTTAAAACAGCGTGTCTCATTGGCTAATTCACATATTTCCACTAATAAGGCAAGAATTTTATTTTCTTCAAGATCTTTGCCTTCTAAGCCGTGCTCCTTTACAATTCTTTCATCAAGTACCTTTTGCATTTCTACTAATTGTCTCACATTCATTTACTTCATCCTTTGTTTGAATATCCAGATACTTTTTTACCATTGATTTAGCAAAACGATTTTTCCTGTCGCTTTGTTTTCTTCTAAATATTGATGGGCAGCAGACACTTCGTCAAACGTAAATCGTTTCGGATCGATTAATGGACGTAGTTTTCCTTCATTTACAATAGAAGAAATATGATTTAAACGATCTTTATTTTGTTGATGTTCGTTTTTATTGATCATATGCAAAAGCATGAAAACAATATGGAGCGTCAGTCCTTTTGCATGAAGCGGGGATAAATCATGAGTCGATCTGGCCGCAACACCAACAACGGTTCCATGAATCGAAGCAGCTTGAAAAGAACGATCAAGATTTTCTTTGCCCACAGTATCGAAAACATACTTAAAACCTTTTCCATCTGTGTATTGCTCCACATACTGCTCCACGGATGTTTCTTTATAATTTATTACAGCATCTGCACCCAAATGCCTTGCTATTTGCTGCTTCTCTGGTGTTGAAGCCGTTGTATACACTTTAGCGCCAGCCCATTTAGCCAATTGGATTGCCACATGCCCTACTCCACCAGCAGCTGCATGAATCAATATTTCATCACCTGCTTTAATTCCTGCTCGATCAAATAAAGCCTCATATGCAGTAATGGCCACTAGCGGAAGAGCGGCTGCTTCTTCCATGGAAAGATTTTTCGGTTTATGAGCAATTAATCTTGCATCAGCCAGCATATATTCAGCCAGTGCCCCACCGGCTCCTTTATATCCGCCGGCACATCCATATACCTCGTCACCGGATTTAAATTCAGTCACACCTTCTCCAACCTCTGCAACGACACCAGCTACATCACCATGAATAACAACCGGAAATTCGTCTGCAACATCTGGAAATAAACCACCGCGGACTTTCGTATCTATTGGATTGACACTTGTTGCTTTCACTTGAATTAGTACATATCCTGGTTTCACTTCGGGAATCGGAATATCCTCTAATTGAAAAACAAACGGTCCTCCGAAAGTACGAATCACCTGAGCCTTCATAAATTCTCACTCCCATTATGTATTTCTTGGATTTTCTATATTGTAGCACAAAAAGGGCTGTCCCATAAGGTGTCAAGCATCCACAATTGATCTGTATCCTGTGCAAATTGATGCAAAGTGATACAAGATACTGTTTAGTGGTGCCTGACACCTTCGTTTTAGGACAGCCCTCCGACAAACTTTTTATTTTGCGGTAACAGCTTGTTTATCTTCAATCATTTGGTGACGAATAGTAGCCTGTGCAGCGGCCAAACGTGCAAGCGGTACTCGATAAGGAGAGCAGCTAACATAATTCAGACCCGCTTGATAACAAAATTCAATCGAACTCTTTTCACCACCGTGTTCGCCACAAATACCGGTTTTTAAATTTGGTTTCACTTGACGTCCCAATTTAACACCTGTTTCGATTAATTTGCCAACTCCATCACGGTCAAGAACGGCAAATGGATTCTCCGGAAGAACCTTTTGTTCAATATATGTTTGTAAAAACTTTCCTTCCGCATCATCACGGCTGTAGCCAAAGGTTGTTTGGGTTAAATCATTGGTACCGAATGAGAAAAAGTCTGCTTCCCCTGCAATTTCATCTGCAGTTAAGGCGGCGCGAGGTATTTCAATCATTGTTCCCACTTGATATTCAAACCCAATTCCAGACTCTTCCTTCACCTTTTCCGCTGTTTCAACAACTAATTGACGCATGCGTTTTAATTCATTTACGTGACCAACCAAAGGAATCATAATTTCCGGTTTGACGGGAATCCCTTTTTCCGTTAACACAACAGCCGCATTAGAGATGGCTCTCGCCTGCATTTCGTAAATCTCTGGATTTAACATGCCTAAGCGGCAGCCGCGATAACCCAACATCGGGTTCATTTCTGAAAGTTGGTTCACTTTTTTCAACAATTGTTCTTTTTCTATTAACTCTTCAGAGTCAGGATCTGTGATTTGCAGCTTTGTTACTTCAACTAATAATTCTTCTTTATCCGGTAAGAATTCATGCATTGGCGGATCCAATAGACGAACAGTTACTGGATACCCCTGCATGGCTTCAAAGATCCCCTCGAAATCACCCTGCTGCATGAGCAGAAGTTTATCTAAGGCTTTTTTACGATCCTCATCATTTTCAGCCAATATCATTTGCTGAACAATTGGCAGACGTTTCGGATCCATAAACATATGCTCTGTACGGCATAGACCGATACCATCTGCACCAAATTCAAGAGCCTTGGTTGCATCCTCAGGTGTATCGGCGTTAGCACGGACACCAAGGAATCTTGCTTCATCAGCCCAATTAAGCAGTTCTTTAAACTCGCCGGAAAGCTCCGGATCAATCATTGGGATTTCACCAAGGAATATTTCTCCAGTAGAGCCATCAATCGTAATAACCTCGCCGTATCTTACCGCAAGATCACCAATCGTGAATTCCTTTGCGTTCACATCAATTTTGATTGATTCACATCCGCAAATACAAGCTTTTCCCATTCCTCGAGCGACTACTGCTGCATGGCTAGTCATTCCACCGCGGCTAGTCACAACGGCCTGTGCGGCAACAATCCCGTGAATGTCATCAGGAGTAGTTTCCGAACGGACGAGGATCACCTTTTTGCCTTCATTTCCCAATTGTTCTGCTTCATCCGCATCAAAGACAACAAATCCGGTCGCAGCACCCGGAGAAGCCGGAAGTCCCTTCGCAATTTGTTTTCGATCGTGCTTATCATCAATACGACGGTGCAGCAATTGATTCAATTGATCTGGATCTACGCGTAATAACGCTGTTTTTTGATCAATAATTTCTTCATTCACCATTTCTACGGTAATACGAATAGCAGCCTGAGCAGTACGTTTTCCTACACGGCATTGCAGCATAAATAGCTTGCCGCGCTCTACGGTAAATTCGATATCCATCATATCCTTATAGTGCTTCTCTAGCAGTTCGCAAGTTGCAGTAAACTGTTTGTATACTTCAGGCATATCTTTTCCCAATACATGAATTGGCTGTGGTGTACGGATACCGGCCACTACATCTTCCCCTTGAGCATTGATTAAATATTCCCCATACAATATATTTTCTCCTGTTGATGGATTACGTGTGAAGGCAACACCTGTTCCGGAGTCATTTCCCATGTTGCCAAATACCATGCTTTGAATATTTACAGCAGTTCCCAAGTGATCAGGAATTTTATTTAAGCGACGGTAAACAATCGCTCTCTGGTTGTTCCAAGAATCGAATACAGCATTAATAGCTAAGAATAACTGCTCTTTTGGTTCCTGAGGGAAGTCTCTTTTTGTATGTTTTTTTACAATTTGCTTATATCCGACAATGACTTCCTGCCAGTCTTCAGCCATCATTTCAGGGTCAGCACTATAGCCTTTTTGTTCCCGTGTTTCTTCTAAAAATTGTTCAAAATAAAAGCTGTCAATTCCTAATACAACGTTGCTGAACATTTGGATGAAACGACGGTAGGAATCATATGCAAAACGGGCATTTTCTGTCAATTCAGCTACACCTTTAACAGCTTCATCGTTCATACCAAGATTTAATACTGTATCCATCATTCCCGGCATTGAAAAGACTGAACCGGAACGAACCGAAACTAAAAGCGGATTTGCCGTATCTCCGAGTTTTTTCCCCGTATGTTCTTCTAATTTTTGTAATGCCTCTAATATTTGTGCTTCCACTTCCGTGGAGATCTTCTTTCCTGCATCATAATAATCGTTACAAGCCTGAGTAGAAATCGTAAAACCAAATGGAACAGGCAACCCAATATTTGTCATTTCTGCTAAATTGGCTCCCTTTCCTCCAAGCAATTCTTTCATTTCGCTGTTGCCTTCGTTAAATAAGTAAACAAATTTGCTCATTGTTATTGACTCCTCTCACTTTTCAATACATCTATTATAAGACTAGCTGTTTCTTCAACAGCCTTATTTGAAACATTGATGACTGGACAGCCAACCCGTTTCATGATCTTATCTGCATATTCGAGTTCTTCCAAAATTCTTTCAAAGCTGGCATAATTAGCTTCAGACTTTAATCCCATTGATTTCAAACGTTCTTTTCGTATCTCGTTCAGTTTATCAGGGGTGATCACTAGACCGACACACTTATTCCTTGGAACTTTAAAAAGCTCCTCTGGCGGAGCAATCTCCGGAACTAACGGAACATTCGCAACCTTATAGCTTTGATGTGCCAGATACATGGACAAGGGTGTTTTAGAAGTACGTGAAACACCGATCAAGATAATATCTGCACGACTAAGGCCGCGTGGATCGCGTCCATCATCATATTTAACCGCAAATTCGATGGCCTCCACCCTGCGGAAATATTCTTCATCTAATTTTCTCATTAATTTCGGTTGATGCTTTGGCTGTTTGTCAAATTTTTTCTCAAAGGCAATCATTAATGGTTCCAATAAATCAACGGCAGCGATCCCCTCTTCCAATGCACGCTGATCTAAATAGGTCTTTAACTCAGGAATCACAAGTGTATAGGCAATGATTGACTGATTCTTACCTGCGATCTGAATGACCGCTTCTATGTCATCCTTATGATCAGCATTCGAATAACGGTGAATATCGACATAGCCCCCATTAAACTGAGCGGCTACTGCCTTTACAACAAATTCTGCTGTTTCACCGACTGAATCTGATACTACATAAACGATTTTCTTTTCAGACTGAATTTTGTCCACTTCCTTTTCTTCCATCAGTGATGATTGATTCCTATTTGACGATTATAAACATGTCAATATGTAAAAAAATCTCCCCTATCGTTTAAAAAGAAAAATGTCCGATTTAATCAATGTTTAAATTATGAGCAGAGTCACCACCATAAGTGTACTATTTTTCATCATTTAGTTTAATTATGTTATACTTTTTATGAATATAGAATAACACATTAAAAAAGATGATGGTACTATTATTTTCATATATTGAGACATTTTTTCATAAGACAACTATTAGAAGGATAGATAAAAAGGGTTTTTCCTAATGATTATCTATCCTTACTAAAAATAGTGCCTATCGATTCTTTTCCAGTTATTAAAACTACACACCACTTATGTGTAATATATATAATTATTCATTCATCACCCGCACTTAGTTACTTGCTTTTATCGTTTCTTCAATTCTTTTCCGGACTGCAGCCGTCAGTTCTTCTGTAAAGATTGGAATATTCGACTTTAATACCGGATTCATTACTTTTGCCAAAGGTCCCTCCGCTGTAATCTCCCAAGATCCGGTAATTTTTGTTTGCTTATTCGTTATCTTCATGCATTTAAAAAATCCACGGCCTGATATTTTTTCATTGATTCCCTGCAAAGTAAAGGCTACCTGATCCAGCTCCATCCAATTCGTGATCTCTACCTTCAAATGTACTTTCTTTTTTATAATTCCTAGATCACTTTTAAATTTCCATACTGATTCCATTTCATTCAGCATTTCGTGTTCAATGTATCCTGGTACAAGCGGAGCCCAATTATCGATAAAGCGAACAAAGTCCCATACAATTTCAAGCGGGGCAGAAACAGTCATTTCATGGATATGTGTAGACACAATCATTCCTCCTTCCTCTATAATCTTATACATTTAATAAGCCTATTCCCCTGTTAAGTGAGTGATTCTCTTTTTAAGAAAAATTCCTACATCTCATTCCATTGACAAGTTCAGACAAAAAAAGTGCTCCTATACATAAGGAACACTTAGGAAATCTTCTTCTTCCGATAAATATGATCAATTTTGTTGTCCAAACGCTCCAGCAAACGATAGGCCCGATTATGGTCAATTGTCCGATAATGATGACTTCCTCCTGGTTCTTCATCCTTCTCATCAGCCTTTTTAACGATAGCCTGCAATGGAGTCCGCGAAATCTGCCCTCCCGGAAAGTAGGAATCTGTATGGAATAAAATAGCTAATGAGATTTCCTTCGCTTTCACTGGATTCTCACCAAGCCGAATTAATAATTTATGAGCTCTTTCGGCACCTTTAATTGCATGTATATCATTTTGGCGATACATTTCATAATCCCATTTTCCATTTTTGTACCATGTATAATGCCCAATGTCGTGAAGAAATCCGGCTTTTGCAGCACTATCAACATCTACGCCCTGTTCGAGTGCAAAGCGATAGGCATAGTAGGCAACGGTAATAGCATGAACTAATCCTGAACGGGTTACATACTTCTGTGCTATATGATGCGTAAATATGTCTGTCAGCCTTATATCTCTCATGATTCTCCCTCCATTTTCGCATATTTAATTTTCTGTCATGACACCCTTCAATCATAGACAAAATAATTTTTTCCTATTATAATACCGTTTCATTTATGCAGAATGCAAATAAAATGACTGTTCCAGCGGAGAAATTTTTTTAAGCTCTTCTCAAAATAAAACACCTGTAAAATAAAGGATTTCCGGTGTGCCCACTCACTCTTCAAATCGGTTCTAAACCCTTAACAAAGATTATTGCGTTTTACCAATGTTCGCTTCATGAGTATATGATGCTTCCTAAAAAAGGAAATAATGTAAGGGATTAATTGTAAAAATGATATATTATGGTAGAATGATGCGTACTAATTTGGAAATGAATCGGAGGTAACAAGCTCAGAAACTTATGATGTTGTTTTAACCAGAATTGGTGATTAGATTAGTTCATTATTTGAAGGTGGTGAAGAGTGCCTCACAAAATGAAATACCAATGGCGTATTACAAAATATAATCCAGCTTTTCGCGATTTAGATGGAAATTACACAAAAATTACGGAATGGACAAGTGCTTCGGAAATTGGAAAGACGTTTAATGGTAAACCATTTACTTTAAATGATTATCTCTGTACAGAAAATGCTTATGTGAGTACTGTTTTAAAATTTTTAAGCGAAAGTCTGTTGCATTCATTACGAGTAGTGCAATTTCAAAAGAATGAATTATTAAATGATAAAACTAATAAACTTTATGAAAATACATTTGAAAACGTATGTATTAAAGAAGATTTGCTCGTTAATGAAAAAGATATTCCTGTAATTTGTAAAATGATATTACGTAATTTTATTCAATGTCATTTGATTTCAAAGGATACATTCTTTGCTCATTTTGGTTGGGACTATTATATGTTTATCGGTTCAAATCAACCGTGTACAAATGGAATTACATTCGCAAAGAAACATGGTCTCTATGTAGAATCATATCAATCTCCTTATGATCTTGCTGAAGAAAATATCATTCGAATGATAGAGTGGACAGCAATAGGGGGAGAACTCCTTTTAGGTGAAGAAAGGATTAAGAATGTATCATTAAAAGAACTCCAAAAAGCCTTTAATCTTTCAGAAGAACATCCAGTTATCGGCTCATTTCCAATCACTTCTCAAAACAAAGATTTTTTTCAGCAGTATATAAAACATAAAATAGACTTTAATAAGCATGAATATTATCTTTGGGGAGGAGACTAAAACCAATTTCCCGCTTAAAAAAGGATCGATGGTCATCAAGAACGTTGCAAAAGAGTAATAGATTGCCTCTTGAATAGGCATACTATGATAATACCTAGTTGTATGCGGCTTTCCATTATTGTTGTCAGTTTTGAGCGTGCAGGTGAAATTTGAAGTAGCACTGTTTCCAAATTATTTAAAAAAGAAATGAATTTGATAATTGGTATATATTTGCTGCCGTTTATATTATTAAAAGGTTATTAAATAAAATAGAAGGTAACAGATTTATCACTGATTTAGAAGCACTTATCTTAGAATACGAGGATTATAAATAGACTTTTCCCATATTGGATTTCCTTCAAATTGGAAAGAACTTTTAACAAATGTAAATAATCTATATTATTAAGGTTAAGAGAGTGAATCTGTATCACTCTCTTTTCTGCATATTACAAACTAATAATAATTCCAGAAACATATAATCTTAAAAATGTATTTACGCTTCCCAACACAAACAGCTTAGGAGTAAGTTCCAAAATAACCTGCC
>NZ_CAMLDX010000013.1 GCF_946478885.1 uncultured Bacillus sp.
CTTCCATTGGTGAATTTGATTTATGGGTTTCATTCATATAGTAAAATTCAATTTACAAAAGTAAAGTTGATGCTTACAATATCTTTAAGTACACGAAAACTTAAAGGGAGGATTTAAGAGTATATTTTTTAAAAGGAGGGAAAAAGAAGGGTAAAAATACAGACTATTCTAAAATATCAATACATTATAGTTTGGGGGAATAGCTATGTTAATGAATAACTTGAAAGCTTTGGATCAGTATACTTGCTTAAGAACAGAAAAGCTGAAGCTTGAACGTGAATGGGAAAAGTTTATTTCTGGTAATAGCACAACCCCAATTATTCGCCCTTTAATGCATGATTCATGGCAGCGTTGTGTCGAACAAGGTATAAATCCGTTTCAAAATAAGACTTCCATCAGTCTCAGTGAGGAGCAAATAAAGGATTATATGTCAACCGATCTTTTATTCCGCACTATAAAACCGGTACTTGCTCAATTGAAGGATACGTATATGGATTCTGGCTATTTGATTTCTTTTTGTGATTCTTCAGGCGATATGGTTTATTTAGAGGGGGATTTGTCGTTAATACTAAAAGCGGAGGATATGAATTTTGTTGCTGGATCGTCTTGGACAGAAAATAACGCAGGTACGAACGCGATTGGAATGGCACTTGCCACTGGTTATCCCGTTCAAGTATTTGCTGGAGAACACTTCTGCCAAGAGGTACAAAATTGGACATGTTCAGCTGCTCCTATCCGGGATCCAGCTACTCAAAAAATTTTGGGAGTGATTGACTTAACTGGGTTATGGACGCTTAATCATCCTCATTTTTTGTCAGTAGTAACGTCAGCGGTGCAGGATGTAACTGTGATGCTAAATAACCAATTAGAATTGGAACGCTCAAAATTATCTGAATATTACAAAATTATAGAGATCTCACAACAGTCAAAGTCTTATTTAGCAGTCTTGGATCGCGGATGGAAAGTGATAAAGGCATCACCTATCTTATATGAACAAGGGTTGATTGATTCAAACCATCATTTGATCAGCTCTCCTTCTTTATCCTCCTCCTTAATATCAAGGTCTCATTGGAAATTTGAAAACCAAAAAGGAATTTGGAGTTTTGAGTTGACCCCTTACATCTATGGAGGAATACCAATTGGTGCGGTAGTTCAAGTGAAGGATAAATCCTTTACTCTAAAATATTCCTTGCCTAATACCATAGATAGTAAGATTCCATTTTCAAAAAGCATAGATAACGGGAAAATAATCACAAATATCAATAATAAGGAACAGGCTATGGGAAAAAAATCGATTAAATGTACAGAATTTTATAAATCTCTATTTGATCATAATCCTGACGGTATCTATTCTTGTGATTTGCAAGGAAAATTATTGGATGCAAATCCGGCTTTGGAAAGAATCGCTGGATATACGGCTGAAGAACTGCAAAGTATAGATGCTAATTTATTGGTTCTCCCGGAATATGTCGAAACTAGAATGAGAAATATTGAAAAAACAAAGCAAGGAAAGACTCAAGTTTATGAGGTAGCAATTAAGCATAAAAATGGATATCGAGTAGATTTAAAAGTAAAAAGCTTTCCGATGATCATAAACAATGAGATTGTTGGAGTTTGTGAAATCATAAAGGACATTACCCAAGATAAACAAATGAAAGAAGAACTGCAATCAACCAACCAACAATTGGACCTATTCCTAAAAAATACAGTGGATTCTATCATTATATTCGACTTACAATTTCGTGTTATAAAAGTGAATGAAGCCTTTGAAGAGGTATTTGGCTGGACGGAACAAGAATTAATCGGAAGAATACTGCCGATTATCCCGGATTCCTTGGCTGATCAGTGTATCGCCAACCTGCAAAAAATAATGAGCATCAGGCATGTTATGTCATTTGAAACGATCCGGCAACGAAAAGATGGAAGCCTTATCGATGTCAGCAACTTCGTTTCCCCAATTGTAAATGCAAAGGGGAATGTGAGCGCTTTTGTATCTATATTGAGAGATATTACGGAACATAAACGAATGGAAGAAGCATTGAAAGAAAGTGAGAAACGATTACGGACGTTAATTAATGCCATGCCTGACCTTGTTGTTTTTAAGGATGGTGAAGGGAGATGGCTTGAAGCAAACGATCAAACACTTTCTTATTATGAGCTTGAACATGTTCCTTATCAGGGAAAAAAAGATAGCGAATTAGTGGTCTACAATCCACTTTATAAAGAGGTCTTATGTTATGGCGAGAAAACTGATCAAGAGGCATGGAAAAATGGCCGGGTAACGCGTGGCAATGAAGTAATTTCACAGCCTAATGGCAAAGCCATTATTTTCGATATGATCAAGGTTCCTATTTTCTATTCAGATGGCAGACGGAAAGGGCTTGTGACAATTGGACGTGATATTACAGAATTGAAACAAACAGAAGAATTGTTAAGAAAATCAGAGAAACTTGCTGTAGTCGGTCAATTATCAGCAGGAATTGCCCATGAAATTCGAAATCCGCTGACCTCTCTAAAAGGATTTCTCAGTTTATTGCAATCATCTGTAGATAAGCGTAATGAATGGTATTTCGATGTGATGGTATCCGAAATTGATCGAATTGAAGCCATCACGAATCAATTTATGGCAGTAGCGAAGCCGCAGGCGGGCATCATTCAACTTCAAGATTTGCGAATATTGCTCGAAGAAGTCTCAGTGGTTGTTCAGCCAGAAGCAACACTGAATAATATACAAATTATGATAGATTCGGAACGTGATCTTCCACTGATTCAATGTGAAGTGAATCAACTAAAGCAAGTTTTTATTAACATCTTAAAAAACGCCATTGAAGCTATGAATGGAGGAATCATAGTAGTTCAAATAATGAAACTCGATGAAAACCTTCTATCTATTCGTTGTGTGGATCAAGGATGCGGGATTCCTAAAGAGCGAATCCCCTATCTCGGAGAACCTTTTTACAGCCTTAAAGAAAAAGGAACCGGCTTAGGTCTTATGATGTGCTATAAAATTATCGCAGAGCATCAAGGAAAGATCATGATTGAAAGTGAACTGGATAGAGGAACTACGGTTGAAGTGGTTTTACCTATTTTACCATTAGTGGATGAGGTGAATTCGGATTAAATAGAACATGCATTGACACAATACGGAAAAAAGATACCCTTGTTCAAAGGTTGCAGCACATCCTATAAATGGAACAATAATAAAGAATGAGGCATTCCTGTTAGAAGGTTAATGTTTTTGTATAAAATAACCAACTTAAATAATAGAATAAAGGGAGTAAGCATGCAAAGAAGTATTGGGAAGAACTGCTGAACTGTTCTTTCCGTTTTTTCTTATTCCACTTATGATGCTTCTCATTTTAGTGAGTCCGGATTATAAAATAGAAAATTTGTTTCCTATGTTTGACAGAGGAGTAATGCCCGTCATCAAGGGTACCATTGTGCCAGCGGGATGGTATTCTGAATTTTTTCTTGTCATTTTTCTTTTTTCATTTTCAACTGATAGGAAAAAAGGAAAGAAATACGGGATAATCACGGTATTTGCTGTAATGCTGATATTAGTTTTCGTCAATTTAATTGCCTGCCGTCATGGCGATTTGGGTCTTAGGGGCATTTGTCAAAACCTCGATGTTTTATTATGTGTCTGCTGTAAGTACGGCACAATTGCTGAATCTTTCGGATTACAGACCCATCGTATGGCCGTTAGGGATTTTGATCGTTGAATTTGGCTTTTGAGGGTATCCTGATATCATGTCAGTAACACGTTTTGATGTCGCTGCCTTCCCTGTCTACGGATTATTAATTCAAATGATTATTCCTTTCATATTGTTAGTATTTGCTATTGTTAGAAAAAGAAAAAGGTCATCTAAAGTTAAGGAAATATAGTGCACTGTTATAAAGAAAAGGGCAAAAACTAGATTAATGAACTAGTCGTGATAATAGGATAAAGCTTCCCATCAATCGCAAAAGAAACCTTTCCTGTTTCTTCAGAAACAACCAGAATAAGAGCATCGCTTTGTTCAGTTAGACCCAATGCAGCACGGTGGCGAGTTCCCAACTTTTTTTCGCCGATCACTCTGTTTGACAGAGGTAAAACGTTTGCTGCAGAGAATATTTGATTGGCACGAACCAAAACAGCTCCATCATGGAGTGGATTTCCGGGATAAAAAATTGACTCCAATAATGAATGTGTCAATGTCGCACCAATAGGAGTACCAGGTCGGATTAAAGAATCCAGATTATGTTTGCGCTCAATTACAATTAATGCTCCATGTCTTTGATTTGAAAGATGTTGGATACAAGTGGATAAATCTAAATATTTATCAGTAAACGGAGATAGATAACAATTTAAATAAAAAGACGCAGCAACAGTTTCTATTTGTTCAAATTCTCCCTTTATATTCTCAAGTTTCTCTAACAGACAATAGTTTTCATTTTTTAATGATTCTACGCCTTTGTTAATTTCAGTCGAAACATGTTCTAGTTCTTCAATTAATGTGTGTTTAAGTGGTGAAAAGTCACAGCTATTTTGCTTCATAAACCAATACACCTCGTTTAATGGAAATCATGAAAAGGGTGATGTGTCCTATCACCCAGATAGATTTTGAAATTTATTTTACTTTAAATTCTTCCAGAACTAGTTCTTCAGTTTGAGGCATAGTCAAGCCTAAATGCCAGCACCCCATTCCGGCTAAGTTATATTCCTTAACAAGTCGAAATTTTTTCAAAAGACTTCGGGGATCTTCAAACCATACTTCGTGCAATGTTCCTTGTTTATCGACATAGCGAAACCATGGTGCAGCAGCGTTTAAATCATACTGAATTTGACTCTGATAACCTATATATAGATCTATTGCATGTTGAGTTGAGTAGGCTTTACCAGACTTTTTTTCTCCGGAAATCGTCCAATCATAGGCATATTGCGGGATACCGAGCATAAGTTTTGAGCGTGGTACTACATGAACTGCATATTGTATGGTTTCTTTTACTTTATCAATTGGAGCAATCGGACCCGATGGCCCACCAGGCCAATGCCAATCATATGTCATTAAAAACATCTTATCTAAGTATTTTCCTAGCGTTCTGTAGTCATATGCTGCAGAATAAGATGGTATTTCATCTCCTTGTTTAGGAGGAACTGCCATTAATATTTCCATTCCTGCAGGATGTAGCTTTTCAGCTAATTCCTTTATAAATTTATTTAGGTTGGAACGATCCTTAGGTCGTACTTGTTCAAAGTCTATTACTACTCCCTTATAATCATTAGTGTGTAAGAGGGTGTAAATATTATTGATGAATTTTTTCCGTTGCCACATATTCTTGATCAAATGATGCGTTAAATCCGGGTCAAAACCTTTTTCGCTTAAATTTGAAAGCGTTGCGTAAGGGGGTAAATTTTGCTTCCATGCGAGTTTGTGTGCATCATTTTCTTCAAGACCAATGATATTGCCTTCGTAATTTGGTTTATATTCAAACACAAATATACTTGATAAGGTACTACTATAATTACTTAGAATCCAGGCGTTTGTATTTTTATCCTTAGGAACAAAATAAGTTCCAGTCCAAATTTTCTTTTGTGTGGAGTGAGGAATGCTTAGCTTTTGTCCGGGGATAACTACTTTGCTTGCTAGTTGGTTATTACGCATCAATTGCTCTTCGCTGATTGCGTGACGGTAGGCAATTTCCCATATGCTTTCGCCTGGTCGAACAAAGTAATTTGAGCCTGGAATGACAAGAGCTTGTCCTAATACAAGTTGAGCATTTTTGGCTAAACCATTTAGCTTTGCTAATTCATCTCGATCTAGTTTGTATTGTTTAGATATCTTATCAAGGCTATCACCAGATTTCACTTCAAATATTATTTGTGCTCGAGTAAAAGCAGGTGCAAATAGAACAAAAGTAAAAGTTGTTAGCAACAACAAAATTTTTTTATTCATATACGTTCCTCCTGAAGAAGTATCTTATGGAAAATAGTATATGTAGTTGTGCTAATGTTAGACAGCAATTTTATTACCGTATTTCTCCATTTTTATCATCATAACGTCGTTGTTTATTCCTTGATGGCCTTTAAATCCTTAGTTGGTTGGTAGACTGGTCGATACAGTAGTAGCTTGTTGTAGAAAACGATTGTGGCTCTAAACGATTCAATTCTGTATGCTCTTTTGAATTATGAGTCTGAAAGAATTAATTTTGTGCTTGTTTTTTTAAATTGATTGATAAAATGTATATTTAAGTTTTGATCTGTAATAATGCAATCAATTTTGTTAAGCGGTGCAATCCCAACGGTAACGTCCCTTCCGAATTTTGTACTATCAGATGCAACATAGACCTCATTCGATAATTCAATCATTTTTTTTCGGGTAATAGCTTCTTCAACATTATAGTCAGAAATCCCCTTTTCTACAGTAATGCCGCTTGCACAAATAAATGCCTTCTGGATATTCAATTGACTAAAGTTAAATAAATATTCATACGTTACGACTGATCGTTCATTTTTTCTTACCTTTCCACCAATTATGATCAGTTCGGTGTCACTGTTCATTAGTTCGATTACAACAGGGATTGAATTAGTGATGACCGTAAGCATTTTTTTATTTTTAATATATTTTGCGATTTGATAGGTTGTCGATCCACTATCAATATATATACAATCACCATCATTAATAAAATTGCTGCATGCTTGGGCAATGCTTTCTTTTTCCTTTAAATGATTGATCATGCGCTCATCTATGGAAGATTCTCCAAATTTCGATTCAATTAATTTAATACCTCCATAAATTTTTTCGATTTTCCCTTGTTTGGCAAGAAAGTTTATATCTCTGCGCAGCGTATCCATAGAAACCTTCAGTTCTTCAGTGAGTTCAGTCATTTTTAAAACTTTTTTTATCATTAATAATTCGATAATTTTTTTTTGTCTCTCCAGCGGAAACATAGTCTTCACCTGCATTCATTATTGGTATTTTAATATTTATTTTTAAAAAAATTCAATAGAAAATGGCTTTAATTTCATTCTAATTAAAACATAAAGTATGAACAATATGGTATGAATTTGGTTAAAATTTATGCATAATTTACATGCAATTTACGAAAAAAGTTATTTCAATTTACAAACTAATCTTATACTAGGATTGTACTTAGGAGGTGAACGGTTTGCTGGAATTGAAAAATATTAGTAAACAATTCAAAGATAAAGTCATTTTAACAGATATAAATTTAGCCATCCGTACAGGAGAGATTGTATCTCTGCTGGGACAAAGCGGAAGCGGGAAGACAACCTTATTAAATATTATTTTGGGGTTAACCAAAATGGATAGTGGAAAAATCATTTTTAATGATGTGGATGTCAGTCATGTACCGATGAAGGATCGAGGTTTTAATATCGTTTTTCAAGACTACGCCCTTTTTCCTCATTTAAATGCTTATGAAAATATCGTTTATGGATTAAGAAATAAGAAGGGATTAGTGTCAGAGAAGGAAATTCAGGATTATATTGAATTCTTAGAGCTAAAGCCTCATTTGACTAAGAAAATAGGAGAATTATCAGGTGGCCAGAAACAAAGAGTGGCGCTTGCAAGAACATTAGTAACGAAACCGAAAATCTTATTGTTAGATGAGCCTTTGAGTGCATTAGATGGAGTTATAAAAGAATCAATTAAGGAACGTATTCAGTCCATTGCAAAGGAATTCAAACTTACAACCATTATTGTTACACATGATCCTGAGGAAGCCTTAACCATGTCGGATAAAATTCTAATCATTCATAATGGCAGCATTTCACAGTTTGGAACACCTCATGAAATTATTCATCATCAAGGTAATAATTTTGTGAAAGAATTTATACTTAAACAATTACAAATAAAAAGGCAAAACATTTTAAACCTGTTTGGAGAGGCACATGTCTAATGTAAAACGAGAAATGAGATTTATTTTCACTGCGATCATTGCGGTATTTGCTATTTTTCTTTTATTACCGCTTGCTGTTTTATTTATTCGATCATTTGAAACAAGTCAAGGGTTCACCTTTTCAAATTATTTTGCTGTATTATCTGATCCGGGTCTAATGGGATCCATTTGGAACAGTGTTAAAATTTCAGGGCTTACGGCCGTGATTACCACGATCTTGGCATTTATTCTAGCATATTCTATCAACTATACTAGAATCTATCGTCCATTAAAAGCTTTCATTAAAATAGGGATCCTTATTCCGATGTTACTTCCTACTATTACGTATGGATTTGCCATTATCTATTCTTTTGGGAAACAGGGATTGATCACGAAGCTCTTTGGACGAGATTTATTTGAAATTTACGGATTTAACGGATTATTAATTGGGTATGTTGTTTATACAATTCCTGCTGCTTTTCTTTTAATTAATAATTCCTTTACGTATATTGATAGGAAATTTTTGATTGTTTCACAATTAATGGGTGATGGTGTGTTAAGAAGCTTCATTCATACGATCGTTCGCCCGTTGTTAGGAGCATTGGGAGGCGCTTTTGTTCTCTCCTTTATCCTAAGTTTTACCGATTTCGGCATACCGGCTTCCATTGGAGGAACGTATAACGTTGTAGCATCTCAGTTGTATCAAGTGATGCTTGGTTCTATTCCTAATTTTAATAATGGGGCAGTCATCGCCATTTTCATGTTACTGCCAGCGGTGTTTGGGGTCTTACTCTTACACTATCTGGAAAGGTTTAATTTCCATTATGATCAATTCTCTGAAATTGAATTGATCAGGAATAAACGAAGAGACATTTTCTTTGGAATGCTCTCATTTGTCCTTATTGTGGGGATGCTTTCCGTTTTTGTGGTCATGTTTATTGCACCTTTTTTAAATGGATTTCCTTATGATTTAACTTTCACATTGAAGCATTTTACAGCTGTATTTGAATCGAGCGATTTAAGAGCAGTATATAAAAATTCTATTATTATCGCTGTATTAACAGCTGTATTGGGGACATGCATCGCGTATGGCTCAGCTATTCTTAATGTTCGAACATCTTTAAAATGGAAATCAGCGATGGACATTTTCTCAATGATGACAAATACGGTACCGGGTATGGTGTTAGGGCTGTCCTATCTATTGCTTTTTAATGGCAGCAGTTTAAAAGGGACATTAATCATTATTATTCTATGTAATGTTGTTCACTACTTTACAACTCCTTATTTAATGGCTAAAAATTCCTTGGCCAAAATGAACCCTTCTTGGGAAACAACGGGTGAATTATTGGGAGATAGCTGGATAAAGACCATTTATCGAGTGATTTTACCAAACTCGAAATCAACAGTGATCGAGATGTTTAGCTACTATTTTATCAATGCAATGGTTACCATCAGTGGAGTTATTTTCTTAGTATCGGCTCAAACCCAAGTCGTTGCAAGTAAAATTAAAGAGCTGCAGCATTTTGCTAAATTTAATGAAATTTTTGTCCTATCTTTACTTATCTTTTTTACGAATCTATTGGCAAAGCTCATCTGTGACTATATGCAAAAGAAACGATCATTAAATCATTTATAAAAAGTGAGGGGAAATCATGTTTAATTCAATGAAGAAAAGGGTCCTGTCTTTCGTCATCTTAAGTCTAGTTTTAGTATTAGCAGCTTGTAGCAGCAAAAGCTCGAGTGAAGGTGAACAAGTGGTTATCTACACAAATGGGGATGAGGAAGCAGTCACAGCAATGGAAAATGCTTTAAATGGAGCTGGATATGAAGGAAAGTATATCGTTCAATCTTTAGGTACTTCTGAATTAGGAGGAAAGCTACTAGCGGAAGGCAATCAGATTGAAGCCGATTTAGTTACTATGAGCTCCTATTTTGTAGAAAGTGCTCAAAAACAGTATTCCATGTTTGAGGATTTATCTTTTGAAACAAAAGCGATTGATGAGTATCCATCGTTTTATACACCGATTTTATCCAATACTGGTGCAATCTTTGTAAACACTGAAGTGCTGAAGGAACATGGCTTAGAAATGCCAACTTCTATCAAAGATTTAACGAAACCTGAATTTAGCGAATTAGTGTCCATTCCAAATATTTTCGATTCTTCAACAGGATGGTTGTTAATTCAAGCGATTATGAGCGAAAATGGTGAAGAAGAAGGAAAAACAGTTCTTCATGATTTAATCGCAAACGTGGGTCCGCATCTTGAAAGTTCCGGTTCAGGTCCAATTAAAAAGGTACAGGCAGGGGAAGTAGCAGCAGGTTTTGGGCTTCGCCATCAAGCTGTACAAGCTAAAGAATCAGGAGCACCTATTGATTATGTTGATCCAATTGAAGGAAATTTCTCACTAACAGAATCGATTGCTGTTGTTGATAAAGAGAATGCAACAACTGACCTAGCCATGAAAATGGCAGAAGTGATTATTAATGATGCAAGAGAAGAGTTATTATCATACTATCCGGTTGCTCTTTATGAAGGTGAGACAGTTGATGATAACAACAAACCAGCCCATTCTATGAAATTTGATCAACCATTAACAGTTGAATTATTAGAACAACACCAGAAATTCTTTGATTCAGCAAAATAAAATAGGGGAGTTATTGATCGATATGAATAATTATAAACTATTAACACCCGGGCCGCTAACAACAACAAGCACGGTTAAAGAGGAAATGCTCTTTGACCGTTGTACTTGGGACAATGATTACAAAGCGATTACGCAAAAAATTAGAGCTCAGCTCCTTGAGATTGCCGGTGTAAGAAATGAAGATTACACGGTTGTACTTATGCAAGGAAGCGGTACATTCGTAGTTGAATCCGTAATGACTTCAGCCATTAAAACGGATGATAAAGTATTAATCTTAACAAACGGTGCCTATGGTGAGCGTATCGTTAAAATGGCTGAATATATCGGGCTAAATTATCGACAATATAGTGTTGCATATAATCAGTACCCTAATGAAGCTGATATTAAAAGCATTTTAGAGAAGGATCCGAGTATTACACATATGGCGATGGTTCATTGTGAAACAACGACAGGAATTATTAATCCAATTGATATGGTTTCAAAATTATCTAAAGATTATGGCAAAACATTAATTGTTGATGCTATGAGCAGTTTTGGCGGCATGGAAATCAACGTATCTTCTCTTGGAATTGATTATTTGATAAGCAGTGCCAATAAATGCATCCAAGGAGTCCCTGGATTTGGATTTGTTATTGCCAAGCTTGAAAAACTTTTAACCTGTAAAGGAAATTCTCGCAGTTTATCCTTGGATTTATATGATCAATGGAAGGCAATGGGCAAGGATGGAAAATGGCGCTACACATCCCCAACCCATGTTGTGGCGGCATTTTCAAAAGCCATTGATGAATTAAAGGCAGAAGGTGGGGTTCCGGCGAGGTTTCTTCGCTATCAAAATAATAATCGAATGTTGCGCGAAAGACTGGAAAAAATCGGATTCCAGGCTTTCATTACAGGTGAAAAACAATCACCGATCATCACAACCTTTCTTTACCCAAATGAACAATTCAATTTTGAGGATTTTTATTCCTATGTAAAAAATAGGGGGTTTGTCCTCTATCCAGGAAAGCTAACAGATGCAGAGACATTCCGAATTGGAAATATTGGTGAAATTTATGAAGAAGATATTCAAGCATTATGTAATAGTATCGAGGAATATATGGGAGTGATGCCAAATGCATAAAGTTGAAGGAGTTATTTTTGACTGGGCCGGAACAACGGTTGATTTTGGATGCTTTGCACCGGTAAATGTATTTATTGATATTTTCAAGAATATAGGGATTGAAGTTACGATGGAAGAAGCAAGAGCACCTATGGGAATGTTAAAGATTGACCATATTCGTGCTATGCTATCTATGCCGAGAATTTCACTTTTATGGGAAGAAAGGTTTGGCAGAGTATTCAATGAAGAAGATGTAGAACATTTGTATTCAGAATTTGAACCTGCACTCATGTCTTCTTTAATTGAATATACAGATCCCATACCAGGAATTGTTGAAACTGTACAAATTTTAAGAGGCCAAGGATTGAAGATTGGTTCAACAACAGGATATACACAATCTATGATGGATTTGGTTGTTCCTAATGCATTGAAAAAAGGATATGGTCCAGACTTTTATATTACTCCTGATGGAACAAATTCCTTTGGGAGACCTTATCCTTACATGATTTATCACAATATGGAGGCACTAAAATTATCAGCGCCATGGAAGGTAGTAAAAGTAGGAGATACTCTTTCTGATATTAAAGAGGGAGTGAATGCCGGGGTTTGGTCAGTTGGTGTCATGATTGGGAGCTCTGAAATGGGTTTAAGGTTAGATGAATTCAACTCTTTATCAGAAACGGATCAAGCAACAATAGTCGCAAATACTGAACAGAGCTTTGTACAAAATGGTGCAGATTTTACCATCCAATCGATGAATGAACTGCCACAATTAATTGAAAAGATTAATCGTTTAATTTCAGAAGGTAAGAGACCTTCATGTAAGATAAGCGAAATCTAAACTGCGAAGGTATAGTAACTTTAAATGGATGGCCTTGATAAACCCAAAAAAAGCCTGAAATCCATCTTCAGGCTTTCATACATCTCTGCTAAGATCATATGAATTAACCATATGATCGCTTTTTTTGTCCCTTTCGGTAGGCAATTGGGGATTGCTTTTCGTATTTTAGGAACACCTTGCTGAAGTAGGCAGCATCTGAGAATCCCAAATCGGATGCAATTCTGTAAATCGGCAATTCACTGTCCAGCAGAAGCCTTTTCGCCCTGCCAATCCGTAATTTGCTCACGTACTCTGTAAAGGTCAATCCGGTTTCTTTCTTAAAAAGCCTGCTGAAATATTGCGGATTCAGGTGAACTAAATCCGCTGCTTCCTGAAGCTTTAGATCCTTTGTGAAATTACTTTCAATAAAACGAATAGCTTTTAGTAAAACAGGCTGATCAGCTGGATCTGTATTCTTGGTTTGGGATGTAAATGAATCTGCTATTCGGATTGCTTCAATGACATGATCAATCGCTTTTTTGATTTCCTCTGGTTTCGCAGGTTTTAAAAGATAGTCGCAAACCCCATATTTAATGGATTCTTGGGCATATTTAAAATCACTGTAGGCGGTTAAAATAATACTCTTTACGGTTGGATGGAATTGAATAATTTTCTTTTGGGCCTCTATTCCGTTTGTTTCGGGCATACGAATATCCATTAAAATAATATCTGGCCGGTGTAATTTCGCTTTTACAATCGCTTCAGTACCATTCTTTGCATCTTCAATAATATCCACATTATGTAATTGCCGATTTATAATTTTTCTCAAGGCCGCTCGTTCTAAAGGTTCATCTTCGACAATCATTAATTTATACATGTGTACGCTCCCCCTGTTTAGGATAGTCTTGAATGCATGGAATATGAACGTAAACTTTTGTCCCTTTATTAGGGCTGCTTTCAAACCTTAAGCCAAACTGATCGCCAAAATAATTCTTAATTCGTTCCTGTGTGTTTACGAGTCCTATTCCTAAAGAGTCATTGTTTGCCTTATGTAATTCGTTTAGATGCTTTAAAAGTTCCGGTTCAATGCCTGTGCCATTATCAGAAATGATGAGGACGATACTGTCATCCTTCCTAGCATGCCCGCTGATCTTGATTTCACCTCCCTCTATTTTTGTTTCCAGACCGTGGACCATGGAATTTTCAACGAGGGGCTGCAGAATCATAGAAGGAATCCGAAAGTCAAGAATATCCTCATCCATGTTAATTTGATAGCTGATACGATCACTGAATCTTAGAGATTGGATGAATAAGTAGCGGTTAATATTATCTATTTCATTCTTAAGTTTGGGAAATTCTTCAATGTTTTTTAAATTGTAGCGCAAGAGATCTGAAAGTTTATAGATTAAATCTTCGGTTTGCGGCGCATCTTCCATTAAGGCCATTCTCGCGACTGAGTTTAGAGTGTTAAAAAGAAAATGGGGATTAATTTGGGCTTGAATGGTCTTTAACTCCATTTTTTTTGTTTTTTGTTCAAGCAGCAGTTTTTCTCTTTCTTCCTGCAATAATTTCTCCTGTGTCAGTCTGTGTACGCCTAATTCAGCAAAATGATTGGCGAGAAAGTTATAAAAATTCAAGCAGCTTTCTACGTATTCCTGTGAAACGATTTGAATCTGTTCTACAGCCTCTCTTAATTCATGCAGCGGAAGATCAAATTCCTTGGCAATCCTATGGATATCTATCGAATGCTTTGTTTTTTCTCCCTCAATCAGGACCTGGCCTCCTAATACAGAACCCAAAAAAATATCATTTACAATAATAGGGGCCACGCAATCCTTCAGACCCATATGACAATCATAGATTTGCGGATCCCGTTTCTGCACCGCTGAATGGCCTGCACGAACATCGCAGGATATACACTGATCCGCTCCTTTTTTTGAAGAACGAATTAACTCGCAAAAGGGAGTGAAATTATTTTTCCCTATTGGCTTACCATCACAATCGACGGTGACGATAGGAAAATTTACTAATTTGGCCAGTTTGTTTTGGATATCTCCTAATGTTTGGATTTCAATAATATCCGTCAGCAGAGGATTTTCGGTTTCAGTTAGAGTCATATGCTCCTCCTAACATGAAGCTGTTGTCATCCCAAATTGATGAAAGGTCATGGTGGAAGCGCTGTTATCTCTATCCATCAAATCATACATATACGAATTTTTAAAGGCTACAAATTTTCTATGAGTAATATTGCAACATCATAGGGAGGATAGATAGAATGGCTCAGCACTAAACAGCTAACTGTTTTCTCAGTATTTTTAATTCAATTATAAATTCAAGTGTTATATTGCGCAATGAACAATTAAGGACAAAAAACTTCTGCTTTTTATAAGACTATCAAATCGATGAAAGCAATTGAAAAAAATAATATGTTGCAAGACATACAAACTAAAACCTTTGGAGATGTGTTCTTGGCTTTAGTCATATTCTAATCAGCAGCCCGGATGATTAGGGTTCGGTCTGTTCCTATCTTGTTATTTACTTGTTCAAAAGAAGAACTAGTTTGCTCTTTCTGAAAAAGAGGTGTGTGATTTATCTTGATAAACGATTTATTGTTCAATTTGATGCCACATTTGATTGTCTCCCAATACAAAAATGGGAGCTTCTTTTCTCTTTTCAGTCTAAAGCTCTTGCTTTTTTGTACAGATTTAATAAGGGTGTTTTAAACGAGAAAGAGGTGTAATGACATGATAAAACAAAAGAGTCAATTTTGACTATCTCTAATATTTGTACCTCGATCATTTCTGCAAATAGGCGGACTCAAATTAGTCAATACTGCCTTCTACTTTCTTCAATTCTTCTCAATTACTCATAAATCTCTCATATATGAATGAATTTAAATTAAGGCTGAAGAAAATAAATACATCAAGCAAACATTTTATGAGAGTAAGGGATAAACACCGCTTACCCTTCGTGTGGATATATAAATACATTGAAATTGTATTTAATAGGCAATGCATTCTAGTATTTTATTGCATAATATCAAAAAAGTACAAATGAATGTCCTAGCTATTTTGCAATTTTCGGTCGAAATAGTTAAATATATGAAAGCGCTTAAATTGTTATAGTTATATTGTAACCATAATTTTCGGAGGTGTATTTTTGTGGGACAAGAAGCATTAGGTATGATTGAAACCAAAGGATTAGTTCCAGCAATAGAAGCAGCAGATTCAATGGTCAAGGCTGCAAACGTAAGTTTAATTGGATATGAAAAAATTGGCTCAGGGTTGGTAACCGTAATGGTACGCGGTGATGTTGGTGCTGTAAAAGCTTCAACAGATGCCGGGGTTGCTTCAGCAAAGCGCGTAGGAGAAGTTGTTTCTGTCCATGTAATTCCAAGACCACATGTTGATGTAGAAAAAATATTGCCAAAGTTTTCTGAATAGGCAGTAATGAGGTGGGAAAATGGATGAATTATTGTTTCAAAAGGTGCTGGAAGAGGCTAAAAGACAGTTAAATGCTGACAAAAGTGAAACTCTTCCCAATGGCAATACCTTTGGGGAAATCGAAGGTCAAGATGAGGGAAAGAAGGTTGAAACAATGATAATTGATACGCCGACAATTACAGAATATGTTGGTTCTGCTATTGGTGATACGGTGGGATTAGTCATTGCAAATTTAGACTGGCATCTACATGAAGGTGTCGGTCTGGATCCCAAATTTCGCTCAATTGGAATTGTCAGTGCAAGGACTGGTGGAGGGCCCCATGTAATGGCAGCAGATGAGGCTGTTAAAGCAACAAATACAGAAATTGTATCCATTGAAATGGCAAGAGATACAAAAGGCGGAGCCGGACATGGTGCAACGATTATTTTTGCAGCCGAAGATGTTTCGGATGCAAGAAGAGCTGTAGAAGTTACTTTAGCAGAACTGGAAAGAACATTTGGTGATGTATATGGATGTGATGCAGGTCATATTGAGCTTCACTATACAGCACGGGCAAGTCTGGCTCTTGAAAAAGCCTTTGATGCTCCGATTGGAAAATCCTTTGGAATTGTTGTTGGTGCACCCGCTGCAATCGGTTTATTGATGGCAGATACAGCACTGAAGACAGCAAATGTTGATATCGTCACATATGCAAGTCCTGATAAAGGAACCGCCCACTCAAACGAAATCATTGTAACAATTACGGGAGATTCAGGTGCAGTAAAACAATCTCTGCTTTCAGCACGCGATGTTGGTTTATCTGTATTAAGAGCCATGGGGCAAAATCCACAATCTACAACAAAACCCAATCTGTAAGCAGAGCTATTTTCATCATATAGTCCGTTGAGCTAAAGATTACGTTAGATGCTCCATTAAAATTCTTAGTGTGAATAGAAAACTGAATTCTTTGGCTCTTCGGTTGTGGTGAAAGACAGACGGATTACTTATTAAAGCAGTGATGCTTAGAGAATAAGAAAGAAAATAAGGGTTTGTCAGTAAAGCATAGAGGTGTTAACCATGACCCAGTGGGCACTAGGTTTAATAGAGGTAAAAGGACTACCCGCAGCACTAGAAGCGGCAGATACTTGTCTAAAATCCTCCAATACTCAATTAATAGGATATGAAAAAACAACAGGTGGATTGGTAACGGTAAAAATACAAGGTGATGTAGGGGCCGTAAAAGCGGCAATTGACGCTGCTAAGATAAGTGCAGCTAAAATTGGTCCAGTAGTTTCAAGCTTAGTGATACCTAGACCAGCTGCAGGAATTAATGGTGTGATTTATTCTGTAGAAACGGTTCTTTCTGAAGGTAAAATATTACAGAAAAAGGAAAATATGACATCGGTTAGTGGACTTACAGATAAGGAAGAGACAAGTCCATTAAGCCCTGTAGAGGATATCCCGTCAGCAGAACATACAGCGGAAGAATCTGAGGTAATCCAACAGGAGCAGCAAAATGAGGAGTCTCTTGAAGAAGGATATACTTGTAATCTTTGTCATGATCCTAATTGTCCGCGCACAAAAGGGCAACCTAGGAAACAATGTATTCATCATAATGATAATCAAAAATAACGTAAGAAAGAATGAGAAGTTATGCTACTAGATGAAATTCTGATGAAAGAGTTAGCTTCTGAAATTGTAAAAAAAACCTTTATTAAGGACAGAAGTCAATCGATACCTGTTGGTGTTTCGAATAGACACATTCATCTCTCTCAGGAAGATTTGGAAATCTTATTTGGAAAGGGGTACGAATTGACGATAAAGGCTGACCTTAAACAGAAACATCAATATGCTGCCGAAGAAACAGTATGTATAGCAGGTCCGAAAGGATGTTTTACAAATGTACGTATACTGGGACCGGTCAGAAATCATAGTCAGATTGAGATTTCCAAAACAGATGCCTATACATTAGGGATAAAGCCGCCTGTTCGAAATTCCGGTGATATAAAAGGTTCAGCTAGTCTTTGCGTGATTGGGCCTAAGGGAATGAAAGTTTTTGCGGAAAAAGTAATTATTGCAAAAAGGCATATTCACATGTCACCGCAGGATGCTGAGCATTACGGCATACAAGATAGAGAGGTAGTAAATGTAGAATCAGTCGGTGAAAAAGGGGCAGTTTTTCATCATGTTTTTGTAAGAGTAACAGATTCGTCAACGCTTGAATTCCATATCGATACAGATGAAGCAAATGCATTAGAGCTGAAGAATGGAGATTTGGTCCGAATTACTAGTAAGAATGGGTGAGAATGATGGAATCAGTCAATGCCATGATTAAGGAAATGGAAAGCAAAATATTCAGTGAAGAAATTGACCCTGAATGTGATTTAACTTCCGGATTAAAGGTTGGGGTTGATTTAGGAACCTCTAACATAGTCATTATCGTCCTAGATAAAAATAATAAACCCGTTACTGGTGCAATGGAACGGGCTAAAGTTGTAAAAGATGGAATCGTGGTAGATTTTATTGGCGCCATTAATATTGTAAGACTATTAAAAACAAAAATTGAAACGAGATTAGGAATGGAGTTAACAGAGGCTGCAACTGCCATACCGCCCGGAATATTAGAGGGAAATGTAAAAGTCATTACAAATGTAGTTGAAGCTGCAGGTTTTTCTGTTACAAATGTGGTCGATGAGCCTGAAGCGGCTGCTAGAGTTTTAAAAGTTCAGGACGGTGCAGTAGTGGATATAGGAGGGGGTACAACAGGAATCACTGTATTAAAAAACGGCGAAGTACTTTATTCAATTGATGAAGCTACCGGAGGCACCCATTTAACTCTAGTTGTTGCAGGGAGTATGCAACTTGATTTTGATGAAGCAGAAAAGATTAAACATGACCCGGAAAATTACAGAAAGATATTTCCACTTGTACAGCCTGTCTTAGAAAAAATGGCTGCAATAACAAAAAAACAAATTACGGAAGAAGTGAAGGAGCTTTATCTGGTCGGAGGGACATGTTGTTTAGATGGCGTTGAACAGGTATTTCAAAAGTATACACATATTAAAACAACAAAACCCTATAATCCTTTATTAGTTACTCCACTCGGAATTGCCATGTGTGCAAGTTGATTGGAGGGGAGAGAACTTGGAACTCGAAAATCTTGTAAAAAATATGCTGAAGGAAATGCTGCCCTTACTCGAAAAGAGAGTTTTAATATTTTTATGCGGAGGATCTGTTAATGCAGATATTCTTCTAAAGAGTTTGGCGGATTTAAAATATAAACATTTTGATCTCGTGATTTCTGAAAGCGGAAAGTCAATGTTGAACGAGGAAGCTGTTCAAAAGCTGAATGGGAGAATAATCGAAACCGTTTTCGCTTTGGAAGAAGCAGTATCTAATTCTCACCTTGTTTTGATCCCGGTTATGACAAGAAACACGCTGGCAAAAACGGCATTAGGAATTGCGGATAATCTCGTGACGACTGGGATTGCAAGAGCCATTATGATGAATAAAGAGGTGCTTGCGGTAAAAGATTGTTTTGATGCAAATCATCCAATTAACATCGCGAATGATTTATCTCATAACAGCTCTTATAATTCTATGTTGGAAAACTATGAAAATCAGCTTCAGAAGTTTGGTGTCAAATTCATTGATTTATCTGAGTTTAAGAGAGTCGTACAGAAAAAGATAACTTTTCTTTCATCAGAGTTCAATACTAGTAATTCAGGTAATAAACGAAGTTCCAGCAAGGAGATTGCAAAGCAAAATGAGGTTCATTTAACCTCCTCTATTCTAACTTTAACAGATTTAAGAGGATATTCAGAGAATGCAGTGATAAAAATTAAACCAAACACCATTGTAACCCCTTTGGCTAAAGACTTTATGGCCAGCCATCATATGAGGCTTCAGTCCTTGAATGAGTAGTTAAAAGGGACTTCAGATTAAGCGGGAGGTAGAAAAATGGACGTTCTTTATGATAAGGATTTGGCTTCAATACAAGAAACAAGAAGTTTGATTGCCGAAGCTAAAAATGCACAAAAGGAGTTTGCCCAATTCTGTCAACAAAAAGTGGATGGTATTGTTCAAAGAATTGCTGAAGCCGCTGCTGCCGAAGCTGTAAGGCTGGCAAAATTAGCTCATGAAGAAACAGGTTTTGGAACCTGGGAAGATAAAGTGATAAAGAATCAATTTGCCAGCTTAACAGTGTACCAATATATAAAAGATTTAAAAACCGTTGGCATTATAAGTGATGATAAAGATAAGAAAATCATGGAGATTGCAGTTCCGGTTGGAATTATCGCTGGACTCATTCCTTCAACAAACCCGACTTCAACAACCATTTATAAGACGTTAGTTTCTTTGAAGGCTGGAAATGCAATTATTATTTCACCACATCCAAGTGCACAGGATTGCATAATTGAAACGGTTAAAGTGCTACAAAAGGCAGCAAAAGATGCGGGAGCTCCTGATGGACTCATTGGCTGTATTTCCAATCCGACACTTCAGGCAACGAATGAACTTATGAAGCACAAGGATACTGCTGTCATTCTTGCTACAGGTGGAGAAGCAATGGTAAAAGCGGCATATAGTTCAGGAACTCCGGCCATTGGAGTTGGACCAGGGAATGGACCGGCTTTTATAGAAAAAACAGCGGATGTCCACTTGGCTGTAAAAAGAATTATCGACAGCAAGACCTTTGATAATGGAGTGATCTGTGCATCTGAGCAGTCCATCATTGTTGAGAAAGACATCAAAGAATATGTCATGCAAGAGCTTAAAAATCAAGGAGCTTATTTCCTTTCTATAGAAGAATCGGATCACCTTGGAAAATGGCTTTTAAGAGCAAATGGTACGATGAATCCACAGATTGTCGGCAAAAGTGCGAAGGCCATTGCAGAGTTAGCGGGTCTCAAAATACCGGCAGGGATCAAGGTTTTAATCTCCGAACAAGAGTCTGTTTCTAAGAAAAATCCATATTCACGTGAAAAGCTTGCTCCTATTTTAGCCTTTTATAGTGTAGAGAACATGGAACAAGCGTGTGAGCGTTCGATCGAATTATTGTTAAATGAAGGAAAAGGCCATACATTTATCATTCATTCCAATAATGAAGAGATCATTAAGAAATTTTCCCTCAAAATTCCTGTTTCAAGAATTTTAGTGAACAGTCCGGGAGCTTTAGGAGGAATTGGTGGCACAACAAATTTAGTTCCAGCTTTAACCTTAGGTTGTGGCGCTGTGGGAGGTAGCTCCACCTCTGATAATGTAGGTCCTGTGAACTTATTCAATATCCGCAGAGTATCGTATGGGGTCAGAGAATTGGAGGATTTACAAAGAAATGGAGCTGATACTTCAACAACAAAAGCTATTTCTGAGAAAGAGGTAGAAGAGCTATTAAAAAATCTCCTTCAGCAGTTAATTGGATAGTTTAAATAAAGCTCAATCAAAGGAGACTAAAACAATGTTTATAGCAAAAGTCATTGGAAAAATTGTTTCCACACAAAAAGCAAATAAGCTCATGGGTTCAAAATTGCTCATCATTAAAACGCTGGATGAGCATATGGAAGAGGTTGAAGAAAATGCATTGGTAGCTGTTGATGGAGTTGGCGCGGGAAAAGATGATATTGTTCTCGTTGACTGGGGAGATACAATATATGAAAATTCCAAGCTATCCGTTGATATGGCTATTGTGGGAATAATAGATGAAATACAACTGGACCATTAAAGAACTGGAAAAGTTAATCAAATAAAAAGGGGGTGGAGAAAAGATGGAGCGTTTCATGATTAAACCGGAAATTTACCATGGTACAGGGGCAATGGAATATTTAACGATGCTTAATAATGAGAGGGCATTGATTATTACAGATCCTGCAATGGTCCAGTCTGGGTTATTGGAACAACTGATTAAAATATTAAAAAGTTCTGTAGATGATTATCATGTATTTTCTGACATAGTGCCTGATCCCTCCATTGATATCATAGCGCAAGCTGTTAGTCAGATGAACATGATAAAGCCAGACTTAGTTATCGTATTAGGAAGCAGCAGTACAATTTTCGCAGCAAAAAACATTCTATGGGCTACAAAACAAATTGCTCGTTATCTGAATTTGCAACACTATCAAAAGCCACAATTCATTGCTATTCCCACTGCCGGTGAAACCGGTTATGAAATGGCATCCGTTTCTTTTGTTACCATTGGTGATAAAAAAATTCCACTCTTTTATAATGAGCTAATGCCGGATACAACCATTATTGATCCTATTTTCGTTAAATTGGTTCCTCAGCAAATTATTGCTGATCTAGCCATTGCAGCATTAACCCGTTCCGTAGAAGCTTATGTTTCTAAAGACTGTACGGATTATACAGATGCGCTAGCCGAAAAAGCTGTTAAAATCACTTTTGATTTTTTACTACCAGCTTACAAGGACGGAAATAATCTTTTGGCAAGGCAGAAGCTGCTCAATGCATCTTGTATGGCGGGTATGGCAGCAGCGAATGCTTTACTCGGTTTAAATCATAGTATGGCGCATGCTTTGAGTGAAACTTTTCAGATGCCGTACTCCATAGCAAATGCAATATTATTACCAACTGTGATCAAATTTAATGCCAATCTTGAAAGCGGTAAAGTAACAAAAGCGGCAAAACGGTATGCAGAACTAGCCAAACTAATGGGTCTTCCTGCTGCGACCGTTTTTGAAGGAGTAATCAATTTTACTGCAGCAGTTAAAATTCTTTTACAAGAAACGAACTGTCCTTCATCTTTAGAAGAAATCGGTATTCCAAAAGATGCGTTTCTTGATAAGCTTACGGCTATGAGTATAACTGCAATGAACCATGCATGCATAGCAACGAATCCGAAAGCTATCAGGACAGAGGAAATTGCAGCACTCTATGCAACCATTTACAGCAAATAAATAGATCTAAGCTAGCTTGTACATGATTAATTTTTGGGGGAAATACCAGCATATAAAGAGACTACATAAGAAGAGAATTCTAGAAAGATCATGATATCACATCAAAATGTTACAGGCTTATTTATTTTTATCATACAAAAAAGAGTAAAAATAGTAAAGATCAAGAGAATGAAAACGTTCTAAAATCATATTAGCTCCATCTTGAAAGGAGAAATTATGCATGCAGACTGTTAATTGTGAACCATCACCGCGTATTCAGAAGTTGATTGATGATCTATATTCTGTAACGCCACAAATTGAAGCAGATAGAGCCGTATTAATTACTAAGTCCTATAAAGAAACGGAAGCATTTCCTACTGTTATTCGAAGAGCGAAAGCACTTGAAAATATACTAAGCAACATGAATATTGTTATTCGTGATGACGAATTAATTGTGGGTAATCTTACGGCAAGTCCGAGGGCAGCTCAAATTTTCCCTGAGTTTTCAAATAAATGGCTTTTAGATGAGTTTGATACTTTGGCTAAAAGAAAAGGCGACGTTTTTTTAATTTCGGAAGACACAAAGGCGAAATTACGTGAAGCATTTGACTATTGGAATGGCAAAACTACAAACGAATTCGCAACGGAATTAATGTTTTCTGAAACAAAAGAGGCAATGGATGCAGGTGTTTTTACAGTAGGAAATTACTATTTCAATGGAGTAGGCCATATTTCAGTCGATTATGCCAAAGTATTAAAGAAAGGTATGAACGGCATTATAGCTGAGGTGGAAGAAGTCAAGGCAAATTCTGATAAAACTGCTCCAGATTATATTGAAAAAGACTATTTTTTGAATAGTGTTCTCATTACATCCAAGGCGGTCATGACATATGCACAGCGCTTTGCTGAGGAGGCGAGAAGACTTGCCGCTCAAACATCGGATAACAGACGTCAAAAAGAGCTTTTACAGATTGCTGAAAACTGTGAACATGTTCCTGCTCATCCAGCGCGAAATTTCTATGAAGCCTTGCAATCATTTTGGTTTGTACAAGCCGTCATTCAAATTGAATCTAACGGCCATTCTATATCCCCAATGAGATTTGATCAGTATATGTACCCTTACTATCAAAAGGATCTTGACAGCGGTGTATTGACAATCGAATCTGCCCAAGAATTGTTGGATTGTTTATGGGCTAAATTCAACGATGTGAATAAAGTACGTGATGCTGCATCAACAAAAGGATTTGGTGGTTATCCAATGTTCCAGAACTTAATTGTTGGTGGACAGACTCCAGATGGCAGAGATGCTACAAATCAATTATCCTTTGCTTGTCTTGAGGCAACTTCACATACAAAATTGCCACAGCCTTCTATTTCAATTCGTGTATGGAATAAAACTCCCGATGAGTTAATGTTCAAGGCTGGAGAAGTAACCCGATTGGGATTAGGAATGCCGGCTTATTATAATGATGAAGTTGTCATCCCATCATTAGTTAACCGTGGAGTTTCCTTAAGTGATGCCCGTGATTATGGCATTATAGGCTGTGTTGAACCTCAAAAGGGTGGGAAAACAGAAGGATGGCATGATGCTGCTTTCTTCAATATGGCTAAAGTATTAGAAATTACCATTAATAATGGAAAGGCTGATGGTAAGCAGATTGGGCTGCAAACAGGTGAATTTACTTCCTTTTCCACCTTTGAAGCTTTTTTAGAGGCCTACCAAAGGCAAATGGAATATTTTGTTAAGTTATTAGTGAATGCGGATAACTCTGTAGATTTGGCACATGGTAAAAGAGCTCCGCTCCCGTTCTTATCATCAATGGTTGAAGACTGCATCGGTCGCGGTCAGTCTCTGCAGGGAGGCGGAGCTGTGTATAACTTTACTGGTCCGCAGGGGGTGGGAGTTGCGAATGTCGGAGATTCATTGATGGCAATTAAGAGATTAGTTTTTGAAGAGAAGAAAATAACCTTAACTGAATTAAAAGAGGCTTTAGATACAAACTTTAGTACTCAAATCCAATCAGGACAACAGTCAACAGACTTAAGTAAATTCACTCAAGAAGCATTAATTGAATTAATTAAAAAACTTATTCTTGAGGGAAATAATGTTTCATTGGAAGAACTGAAAAAAGCGACTAATGTAAAAGTCGATTTAGGAACTAATGGAGATAAAGAATATATCCGCCAAATGCTTGAAAATGGAGCACCTAAATTTGGCAATGATATGGATGAAGTTGATGATTTAGCACGCGAAGCCGCGTTGATTTATTGCAGTGAAGTTGAAAAATACCGCAATCCACGTAAAGGCAGCTTCCAACCTGGATTATATCCTGTATCTGCAAACGTTGCCATGGGGGCTCAAACAGGCGCAACTCCTGATGGAAGAAAAGCTGGAGCGGCCTTGGCAGATGGCGTTTCACCTGTTTCTGGAAGGGATAAAAAGGGACCGACGGCGGCTGCAAATTCAATTGCTAAATTAGATCATCATATTGCATCAAACGGAACGTTATTTAACCAGAAATTCCATCCATCAGCTATCGCTGGACAAACAGGATTGGAAAACCTTTCAGCTTTGGTGCGGGGCTATTTTGATCAAAAAGGTATGCATGTGCAGTTTAACGTAGTTAGTCGCGAAACATTGTTGGAAGCACAACAAGATCCTGAGAAATATAAGAATCTTGTAGTTCGGGTTGCAGGCTACAGTGCACACTTTACAACTTTAGATAAATCCATTCAAGATGACATTATTAATCGAACTGAGCAAGCATTTTAATCTGAAAATATGATTAGGAGGGGTTGTGCTGAACTCCTCCCATGTTTTGAATCGGCAGGTGTGAAGAAATGAAACAAACAACAAAAGGAATTGTATTTGATATTCAACGCTTTTCGGTTCATGACGGCCCTGGAATCAGAACGATTGTCTTTTTAAAAGGATGCCCACTTAGATGTCACTGGTGCAGTAATCCCGAATCGCAGCACAAAGAACTTCAATTAATGTATATAAAGCGAAATTGTATAGGTTGCAAGCGCTGTACAGAAGCTTGCCCAAGGGAGGCCCTAAATTTTCATCCTGCTTTTAACGTAGATTATAAAAAATGTGACTTGTGTGGAAAGTGTGTAGATGTTTGTTATAGTGAAGCCCTTAGTTTATCAGGTCAATATCAAACGGTTGAACAGATAGTTGATGAGTTAAAGAAGGATAATATTCACTATAAAAAATCCGGTGGCGGAATTACTCTATCTGGGGGAGAGCCCCTTTCACAGCCAGAATTTGCTGTTAAACTTCTTCAGGCATGTAAAGGAAAAGGCTGGCATACAGCAATTGAAACAACTGCATTTACCAGTCAATATGTATTAGAGCTAGTTTTACCTTGGTTAGATTTAGTTCTGTTGGATATTAAACACATCGATAACAAGAAACATCAGGAATTTGTAGGGGCATCTAATGAAATGATCTTAAGTAATGCCAGATATATAGGGCAATCTGGAGTTTCAATGATTATTCGGGTTCCGGTTATTCCTGGCTTCAATGATCAGACAGATGATATAAAAGACATTGTCACTTTTGCCAAAAGTATAAAGGGAGTGAAAGAAATCCATTTACTTCCCTATCATCGGCTGGGAGAAAATAAATATGAGTATTTAAACTATGATAATAGAATGAAAGGAACTGTACCTCCAACAAAGGAGAAAATGCAATCTCTTAAGAATGTTGTGGAAGAAACAGGACTTATATGTAAAATAGGCGGTTAAAAATAATCGAGTACTGGCAATGGTCAATACCTTATTTATTACAGGAAATATATGATTACAAGTTTTAGTGATTGGGGCGGTACAAAATTGAGTCTTCTAGATATGGTAAAAGAGGCTGGTATTATCGGTGCAGGCGGGGCAGGGTTCCCCACTCATGTGAAATTGGCATCACAGGCAGATTATATACTTCTTAATGGTGCAGAATGTGAACCTTTATTAAGAGTGGATCAGCAGTTGATGGAGCTGTATCCAGATGAGATCATTAAAGGTTTTGTAGCTGCAGGAAAGCTTGTAAGGGCAGACAAAGCTTTTATCGGTATTAAAGGAAAACATAAAGAAGTCATATCAATTCTCAAGCAGCGAATTGAATCGCTGCAGGTTAGCGATTTCGTCGAAGTAAAAGAGCTTAAAGATATTTATCCAGCAGGCGATGAGCAGGTTTTAGTCTATGAGTTGACAGGGAGAGTAGTTCCTGAAGCAGGTATTCCTATTCAGGTTGGATGTGTAGTCATCAATTCAGAAACGGCATTAAATATATATCGAGCTACCAAGAATAAGCCGGTTACGGAAAAATATGTTACCGTTGCCGGAGATATACCTAAGCGTTTAACCGTGAGGGTCCCCGTAGGTACACCTATAATAGATTTGTTAAAGTTAAGTGGGATTGAGAATTTCGATGATTACGCGGTTATTGATGGAGGACCTATGATGGGTCCTGTTATGACCGGTATAGCTGGATTTGTCACCAAAAAAACTAAGGGCCTGGTAATTTTAAAAAAGGATCATAAATTAATTAAAAGAAAAACCATTAAATTGGAACAAGCACGCCGGGTTAACAAGGCTTCCTGTGAGCAATGTCGTATGTGCACAGATATGTGTCCTCGTTATTTACTTGGACATAACATGCAGCCGCATAAAATAATGAGGGCAATTAATTATTTCCTGAATAATGAAGACGAGCAGAAGATCGCTTTGCTTTGCTGTGGATGTAATTTATGTGAATTGTTCTCATGTCCAATCGGACTATATCCAAAGTCCGCAAATATGGCTATGAAACAAAAATTGGCTGAAAAAAATATTCGGTATGCTCCTATACAGACAGAGTTCAATGCTCGTAAAAATCGTGAATTTCGTTTGGTTCCGAGCAAGCGTCTTATAGCAAGATTAGGCTTGAAGGATTTCGATCAACCAGCACCAATGACAGATACGAAAATGGTTCCAGAAGTTGTATATATCGCAAAAAGGCAGCATGTCGGAGCACCGGCAATCCCTGTTGTTTCAATTGGTGATCATGTAGATGAGGGACAGTTGATTGGGATTATTCCAGAAAATAGCTTGGGTGCTGCAATCCACGCTAGTATTTGTGGAACAATTATAGCAACTGAAAATGATTTTATTGCAGTAAGGAGGGATTAATATGCCGAGTTCAATAGGCGTAGTCGAATTTCTAAGTATTGCCCGCGGTATTTACGCTGCTGATCAGATGGTGAAAGTTGCAGATGTAGAGATAATCACCGCTAACTCCAGTTGCCCGGGCAAGTATATTGCTATTGTTCATGGTGACGTTTCAGCCGTTAATGATTCAGTAGCAATGGGTGAAAGGATAGCAAAAGAATATTTTGTCGATTCTATGATTATACCTAATGTAAGTCCGGAAATATTCCCTGCTATTACCGGGGCAACCATGCCTGAAAAAATTCAGGCACTTGGTATTATGGAATCTTTCTCCGTGGCAACAATGATTTTAGCTGCAGATGCCATTCTTAAGGCTGCTAATGTTCAAGCGATTGAACTTCGTCTGGGAAATGGACTTGGGGGAAAAGCATACTTTACATTTACAGGTAATGTGGGTGCTGTTGAAGCAAGTGTTGATGCAGGAAAAGAAATCGCAGAAGAGAAAGGATTATTGGTAAATGCAGAGATAATCCCATCGCCATCTGACAGACTGATTCCATGTTTATTTTAAGATGATTGGTTAGAAATACATAAAAACTTCTATTCATAAAAGCTAAATGAAAAGTAATTGGCTTTTCGTTAGTTGGTATGCCCACCAGACATTGAGACAATTATGGTCTAGAATCTTGCATTATGAAGGTATTTAAGGCTCGTCGCCTATAAAAAAGTATACTCTCCAAAGACTCCCTATGAATGACTATTTCTTGCCTGGCGGGCATCTTGCATTTGACTAGATGCCACGACCTTCTCAGAACTGCTCTCGCTAGGAAAAACCTGATTTTTAGTATAATCTATATCCAAATTTTTTTGATAACTCCAGACCAGCCTTTTTCAACAAATTTATATATTCGTTTAGTTTCTCGTCATTTACTTCAGAAATTAAAGTAGAGATACTAATGGCAGCTAATATTTGATTATCGTAGTTACGAATAGGTACAGCAATACAACGTACACTTTGTTCATTTTCTAGATTATCTACCGCGTAACCTTGTTGATTTACTCTTTCAAGCTCCTCCAGCAATTCAGCTTCACTTTTAATAGAGTGTTCAGTTTGAATGGTGTATACATATCCTGTTAATATACGTTGAATCTCTTTAGGATCTTGGAAGGCCAAGAGAACTTTTCCGATAGCTGTAGAGTGCAGCGGGATTCTCTTCCCAATACGAGAGTAGCGTATCACTGCCTTCTCTCCTTCAACTTTTTCGATATATACTCCTTCCTGGCCATCTAAGATACCAAGGTGTGTAGTTTGTCCCGTTTTTCTTGATAAATCATGAAGATATCCTTTAGCCACTTGTCTTATATCCAAGGTATTAACAACCAAGTTTCCCCGCTCAACAAGTTTCAAGCCTAATTTATATTTTCCGTTCTCAGGATTTTGGGCAATATAGTGATGTTCCTGGAGGGTTTTTAATAAAGAATGAACTGTGCTTTTGTGTAGCTGCATTCTTTCACTAATTTCCGTAATTTTCAGTTCAATTTCATATTCGTCAAATAAATCTAATATTAGAAGAGCTCGTTCTACTGATTGAATAATGGGCATGGAAAATCCTCCTGATGTTTTATAATATAAAATTATGTTTAAAAATACAATATAATATTTTTTTACAAATATCAACCATATTAAGTGTTGTATACTCGGTTTAATTTCTGTGATAAATGTCTTACTTGTTTACCTTTTTGTAACTAAACAAATAAGAAGAAAACGGTTAATTTTTCAAATGATATGATATAATCAAATTATTGAATTGCTAAATTGTGAAACTTAGTTTTATATTATAAAACAAAAAAAGACTTTACATTAGCTTTTCAAAAAAACAAAGAAAAGAGGTGAATACATAATGGAACCAAAAAATTTTAGAGGAGTCATTCCTCCAGTATCGACTCTATTTGATAAAGCAGGGAATATTGATGAAAAGTCAATGAGAATTCTCATAGATTCTTTGCTAGAAGCAAAAGTAGATGGGTTATTTTTTCTCGGAACTGGCGGAGAATTTTCTCAAATGTCAGTGGAAGAAAGAAAACAATTTGCAGAGTTTGTAGTCCGTTATGTTGATCAAAGGGTACCGGTATTAATCGGTACTGGCAGTACTAGTACACGTGAGACAATCATGTTAAGTCGGCATGCTGAAATGATTGGAGCTGACGGAGTCGTTATTGTTAATCCATATTATTGGATATTAACAGAGGATAATTTATTTAAGCACTATAGTGAGGTAGCTGAATCAATTAATCTCCCTATTCTGTTGTACAATTTTCCAGATCTTACCGGACAAGATTTAACTCCTGATTTTGTTTTAAAACTTGTAGACAAGTATCCTCATATTGTTGGTATTAAAGAAACAATTGATTCTATAGGCCATATTTCGGAAATGATTCTAAAGGTCAAAGGAAAACATCCACATTTTTCCGTATTGTGCGGGTTTGATAATCATTTGTTGAATACATTGCAAATAGGCGGGGACGGAACTATTTCTGCAAGCGGTAATTTTGCTCCGCAGCTATCTGTTGGAATTTATCAGGCATTTATCAAGGGGGACTATGCGGAAGCAATTAGGTTGAATAAACAATTGACAGTCTTGCCATTCTTATATCAGATCGACAGTCCGTTTGTAAATGTTGTGAAAGAAGCAATAAAAATAAGCGGGATAGATATTTCGACATATGTTTTACCTCCATCTAGACCTTTAAGTGAAGAAAAGATTGAGCAGGTCAAAAAAATTATGGAACTTTCGGAGGTAATTCCGACAACTATTTCTAAATAATGAAATGGTACGGGCCTCTAATAGAAAAAGAAAAAGTGTATTAGAATTTGACTGGAAATGTCAAATCTAAATACACAGAAAAAATAATACAATGCTTAAATTATCACCGTTTTTTATGGTTTTGTCAAATAACTAGCTTCAATTTCCAAATCAAGATTAAATCATTAAGTTCATTATGTTAGCTGTCCTTCTTTTGAAACTAAGAAATAATTAGAGAAAAGAGAGTGATCATTCATGTTAACTCCTAGAACCATTTATTGGCCTCCTATAAATCTTGTAGGACCTGGCAGTGTAAAATTGGTTGGACCCGAAGTGAAAAAGTTAGGCTTGGCAAAAGCATTACTCGTAACCGATAAAGTACTGAATTCAAATGGAGTTGTAAAAGAAATCACTGACGTTCTTGATGAAGCGGGTGTTGCTTACACCATTTTTGATCATGTTAAACCAAATCCAACAACCACAAACGTGCATGAAGGATTTTCTATCTTTCAAAAGGAAGGCTGTGATTTCATTATTACAGTCGGCGGCGGTTCTCCGCAAGATACTGGTTCAGCTATTGGCGTCCTATCTACAAATGGTGGAAATATTGCTGATTATGAAGGGATGCATAAATCAAAAAACAAATCGGTGCCCATTGTAGCAATTAGCACCACTGCAGGCACAGCCGCTGAAGTAACCATCAACTATGTAATCACTGATGAGGCACGTAAATTGAAAATGATCATGATTGATCCTAACGCTCTGCCAACCATTGCAGTAAATGATCCGGTATTGATGCTTAAAAAACCAAAGGGTTTAACAGCTGCAACCGGTTTAGATGCCCTTACGCATGCAATTGAAGGATATACAGCCAAAGGAGCCTTCGAACTATCAGATGCAATCGCTTACAAATCAATCGGATTAATTGGTAGATATCTAGAAAGAGCAGTAGAAAACGGATCAGATCTTGAAGCTCGCTCAGGTATGGGCTGGGGATCGTTTATTGCGGGGCTTTCATACTCGAATGCCGGCCTTGGTATTGTTCATAGCATGGCGCATCAATTGGGCGGAGAATATGATTTGGCGCACGGTGTTGCCAATGCCATGTTACTTCCTTATGTTATGGAATTCAATATGGATGCTTGCCCAGAAAAATTTGCTGATATTGCACGTGCATTAGGTGTGGATACAGCCGGTACAACGGTTGAAGAAGCTGCCAAGATGGCTGTTGCAAAAGTACACGAGATTTCAAGAACGGTAGGAATTCCTTCGTTGAGAGAGTCTGCTTTTAGAGTAGAAGATGTAGAAAAATTAGCAGAACAAGCATTAAAAGATGCTTGTACAGGAGCAAATCCTAAGCAGGTAACCAAAGAAGATCTTGTAGGAATTTTTATGACCGCATATAATGATGCGCCAATGCCTGTTGCCGCTCAATAAAAAGCATAATGTTCAAATCAACATGGATTTCTAAAGGATAATTAGGTTTGCTTATTATCTTGGTAGGTATCTGTGAAAAGAGAGTGATTCTATGTTAACTGCTAGACGAATTTATTGGCCCTCCATTAATTTTGTAGGCCCTGGCAGTGTTAAGTTTGTTGGGGAAGAAGTAAAGAAATTAGGATTAAAAAAAGCATTACTTGTTACAGGTGGAGTATTGAATCGAAATGGAGTAGTAAAGAAAATCACTGATATCCTTGATCAATATGATATTGCCTATACTATTTTTGCTGATGTTAAACCTAATCCAACAACCACAAACGTGCATGAAGGATTTGCTATGTTTCAAAAAGAAGACTGTGATTTCATTATTACAGTTGGCGGCGGTTCTCCGCAAGATACTGGTTCAGCTATTGGCATCCTATCTACAAATGGCGGGAATATTGTTGATTACGAAGGGATGCATAAATCAAAAAACAAATCGGTGCCCATTGTAGCGATTAGCACCACTGCAGGTACAGCTGCTGAAGTTACCATCAACTATGTAATCACTGATGAGGCACGTAAACTGAAAATGATTATGATTGATCCAAATGCTCTGCCAACCATTGCTGTTAACGACCCAGAATTAATGCTTAAAAAGCCAAGGGGTTTAACAGCTGCTACTGGTTTAGATGCCCTTACACATGCAATTGAAGGATATACAGCCAAAGGAGCCTTCGAACTATCAGATGCAATCGCTTACAAATCAATCGGATTAATTGGTAGATATCTAGAAAGAGCAGTAGAAAACGGATCAGATCTTGAAGCTCGCTCAGGTATGGGCTGGGGATCGTTTATTGCGGGGCTTTCATACTCGAATGCCGGCCTTGGTATTGTTCATAGCATGGCGCATCAATTGGGCGGAGAATATGATTTGGCGCACGGTGTTGCCAATGCCATGTTACTTCCTTATGTTATGGAATTCAATATGGATGCTTGCCCAGAAAAATTTGCTGATATTGCACGTGCATTAGGTGTGGATACAGCCGGTACAACGGTTGAAGAAGCTGCCAAGATGGCTGTTGCAAAAGTACACGAGATTTCAAGAACGGTAGGAATTCCTTCGTTGAGAGAGTCTGCTTTTAGAGTAGAAGATGTAGAAAAATTAGCAGAACAAGCATTAAAAGATGCTTGTACAGGAGCAAATCCTAAGCAGGTAACCAAAGAAGATCTTGTAGGAATTTATATGACTGCATATAATGACGCGCCGGTGCCCGTTGCTGCTCATTAAAAAATTCAGTGAATAAGAGGGGGCAATGTAATGTCAAATCAAATTAAACAGCGGAGCTCAGAAGCACGAAAAATTTGGTCACAGTTTGATGCATTACAATTAGGAATGAATTGGTCTGAAGAGGATATTACAAAACCGCAAATTTTGGTGGAAGATGTATATGGAGACAGTCATCCTGGAAGTTACCATTTAAATAAACTAACTGAACAGGCGAAAATTGGTATATATGAAAAAGGAGGCCGTCCTGCACAATTTCATGTTACAGATGTTTGTGACGGCTGCGGACAAGCACATGATGGGATGAACTATATTCTTCTTTCCCGAGAAACCATTTCGGATATGATCGAAGTTCATGCAATGCATCAGCCATTTGACGGCTTAATTCTTAGTTCTTCTTGCGATAAATCAATTCCAGCTCATTTAAAAGTTGCCGCTCGTTTGGATTTGCCGACAGTATTTATTCCAGGTGGAAGTATGAGACCAGGTCCAAGTTGGCAAGATTCCGTTCATGGAGCAGAAATTGATCTGAAGATTAAGCGAGGAGAAGATGCTTATAAGGAACTGCGAAATTATAAGCTAACGGGATGTCCATCTGTGGGGGCTTGTCAATTTCTTGGAACAGCAAGTACTATGCAAACAATGGCAGAAGCCTTAGGGATGACTTTACCTGGTGCTGCTTTAATGCCTGCAACAATGCGCGACATTGTCGGTATGTCTAGACAAGCTGGTAAGAAAATTATGGAGTTGGTAGAAAAAGGTATAACTACCAGTCAAATACTTACTGAAGCTGCTTTTAAAAATGCCATTATTGTTCATGCAGCTATCGGCGGCTCCACAAATGCAATGATTCACCTTCCAGCTATTGCTCGTGAAGTAGGAATCATAATTAAACCTGAACTATTTGATGAAATAAACCATAAGATCCCACATATTGGGAATATAACCCCTAGTGGTCAATGGCATACTGAATGCTTCTGGTTTGCGGGGGGAATTCCAATGGTGCAATGGATTCTTCGTGATTATCTGGATTTAAGTGTGATGACAGCTTCCGGAAAAACACTTGGAGAGAATCTTCAAGATTTATGGGAAGATGGATTCTTCGATAGATATACTGGTTATCTGCATAATTATGGTTTATCACGTGAAGATCTGATAAAACCGCTTGAATCTGTTGAAGAGATAGGTTCGTTAGCGGTATTGAAAGGAAACTTGGCACCTGAAGGAGCCGTTATTAAATATGCTGCTGCATCACCTCAAATGCACGAACATGTCGGTCCTGCAAGAGTATTTGACTCTGAAGAGGATTGCTATGATGCGGTTGTGAGAAAAGTAGTACAACCTGGAGAGGTGTTGTTTATCCGATATGAAGGACCACGTGGTTCGGGTATGCCTGAAATGCTGATGACTACAGAAGCTATTGTAGTTGACGAACGTCTAAACGGATCGGTAGCTCTTGTTACAGATGGACGTTTTTCAGGAGCAACTCGTGGACCTGCTGTTGGACACGTTTCACCTGAGGCAACGGTGGGAGGTCCCATCGCATTAGTTGAAGATGGTGATTTAATTGAGTTAAGCGTGAGTAAACGTGTAATTCAAATTGTAGGTATTGCCGGAAAACGATGCAGTGAGCAGGAAGTAGAACGTGTACTTGCTGAAAGACGTACGAAGTGGGAAGCACCTGATCATTCACATAGAAAAGGGATCTTCAAACGTTATACGGCAAATGCAACATCTGCAATGAAAGGCGCTTATTTAGAATAATTCGTTCAAACTAATATAATTCACCTTTATAAGACCTTGTTAAACATATTGTGTGTCAACCATTGGTGTTTGTGTCTATTAAGCTATTTATTTTGAATAACATACAGGACACATACCAATGGTCATTTTTTGTGAAATTGCAAAAATAACATTCCGATATTGGAGGTTTTAACACGATGACTGATGTAAAAAGTATTCCTAAAGGCCGTTGGCTACATATTATTCCAGCGTGTGTTATTGTATATATCGTTGCCTTCCTAGACCGTGGTAACATTAGCTTTGCTATTGCAGGTGGAATGGATAAAGAATTAGGGATGGCAGCAAGTATTTCGGGTTTAGCTGCAGGTATCTTCTTTGTAGGTTACTTAATACTGCAAGTGCCTGGCGGACATATAGCAGAGAAAGGCAATGCGAAAAAGTTTATCGCCTGGACCATTGCTGCATGGGGCGGATTAGCGATCTTAAACGGTTTTGTTCAAAGTACAAACCAATTATTATTAGTTCGGTTTCTATTAGGGGTTGCAGAAGGTGGAGTATACCCTGCTATTCTAACGATTATTAGCCACTGGTTCCCTAGTGAAGAACAAGGTCGTGCCAATGCATATTTCCAAATGAACGTAGCAATCGCTAATATTATTGCGGGTCCTTTATCAGGTTTTATTATCCAAGCTACTGGATGGCGCGAGCTATTTATCATTGAAGGTGTGTTATCTTTAGCATTAATTTTTGTTTGGCTTCCATTGATCAGCAATAGACCAAGTGAAGCAAAGTGGATCTCAAAAGAAGAGCTTGAATGGATTGAAGGAAAAATTGCTGAAGATCAAGCATCTATTAAAGGCGGGTCCCAGAGAAAAGTGTCAATGGGCGAATTATTTAAAAATATTAATATGGTGAAACTAATTGCTATTTATTTCTTTATGCAAATTGGTTTCTACGGATTTTCTCTATGGCTGCCAACTCTATTAAAATCGATTTCATCCGGCGGCATGGGAACAATTGGACTTCTAAGTGCAGCTCCTTACATTATGTGTATTGTTGGACAATATGTATTTGCCAATCTCTGCGACAAAACTCAAAATCGCAAACTGTATACAGCACTTCCTATCCTTGGCTTTGCCGTATGTCTAACACTTGCAACACTCACTAAAAACAGTGTCTGGGTTTCCTATGCCTTTATGGTTCTTTGCGGAACATTTTTACAAGCGGCAACAGGGCCATTTTGGACATTGCCTTCAAACCTATTCCCAGCAGAGGTTGCTGGGGCAGGTCGTGGTATCATCAATGCTTTAGGAAACTTAGGTGGATTTGTCGGTCCATACATGGTCGGATTTATTATCCAATACATGAATCAAAGTGCAGGAACGTATTCTTTAGTATTCTTCCTTCTTTTAGGAGTTGTGTTGGTGTTCACTATTCCTTCTTCTGTAAATGGTATAAAACCGCATTCAAAGGTTGCTTAATGATACAGATATAGGTTTAGAGTCGGATTAAAAAAGGGTAACAGTGCAATTGCTTATGTAAACGGTTGCACTGTTACTTCAATCATATATAAAAATTTAGTTTTATCATACAAAATCAGCTTATCCTCTTGAAAAGTCATGGTAAGAAACGATCTAATTATTAAAACGATCCGTTTTTTGGAGAGATAGATTAAGCTGCTTTTCTGGAGATATTTGTTGAATAGGAGGGAAATATATGGAACGTAATATTAATGCTCTCATCATTAAGCCAATAGATTCGGTGGCTGTTACGGTTACCCCCCTAACTAAAGGGGATCTCGCCGTTTATTTGGTAAATGGAGAAGAAAAACAAACCCCCGTTATGCAAAATATACCTATCTATCATAAGCTCTCATTGATAGAAATTAAAAAGGGCGATGCAGTAATAAAATATGGTGAAAGTATCGGCACTGCAAGCAGGGATATTCATATTGGCGAGCATGTTCATACTCATAATGTTACAAGTAATCGGGAACAAATCCGGCATTAAACAAAGGAGGAGAACAGATGAAATTCAAAGGATATAAAAGACCTGATGGAAAAGTAGGAATTCGAAATTATGTATTGCTTTTGCCGGCAAGTGCTTGTGCCAGTGATACTTGTCGCTTTGTGGCACAGGAAGTAAATGGAACGGTAAATATTATTAATCAAAACGGCTGCGCCCAGGTAGAAAGCGATCTTAAGATTACGCAGGATGTTCTTGCCGGTTTTGCTGCTAATCCGAATGTGTATGGAACCATTTTGATTTCTTTGGGTTGTGAAACGAACCAGATAGACCAAATGGAACGAATAATCAAATCGAAAACGAATAAACCATTAAAAACGTTTATTATTCAAGAAGATGGCGGAACGGTGGAGGTTACAAAAAAGGCAGCTGAAATAGCTCGTCAAATGACAGCAGAGGCTTCGGCCTTAGTACCTGAGGAATTTGATATTTCTGAACTGATTGTCGGAACCAATTGTGGTGGGTCTGATCCGACATCTGGTCTTGCCTCGAATCCGGTTGTTGGAAACTTGAGCGATCGTCTGGTCGATTTGGGCTCTACATCAATATTATGTGAAACCACCGAGTTTATCGGTGCAGAGCATATTTTGGCCAAGCAAGCTGCGACACCTGAAATTGCTGACCAAATCTATTCAATTATTAAGCGTTACGAAGATCATTTAGCTAATGTTGGTGAGTCACTGAGAGACGGAAATCCTTCTCCGGGGAACAAGGCGGGAGGACTTACGACAATTGAAGAGAAATCACTTGGCTGTATCCATAAAGGAGGCCATCGCCCGATTGTAGAGGTGTTTGATTATGCCCAGGCTCCAACTAAGAAGGGTTTAGTTATCATGGACACTCCAGGATACGATCATGCTTCTGTTACCGGTGTAGCTGCAGGTGGTGCTCAACTGTTAGTATTTACGACAGGACGCGGACAGCCTTGTGGAAACCCAATCATGCCTGTAATCAAACTTACAGCCAATAAACAAACCTATGATAAGATGACAGATAATATCGATTTAGATGTCAGCCCGGTTCTTCGTGGAGAAAAATCAGTGGAGGATATGGGTGAGGAATTATTGAACTTAGTTGTTGAAGTCGCAAATGGAAAACAACCGAGAGCTGAATATTATGGATTTAGTGACATTGCAATTAGTCGGGTTTGCAATTACGTCTAAGGTCCTGAAAATTACCTTTATACTGGAATTGACTTGAATTGAAAGTAATCCTTACATCGTATTGATAATTCCTGAGTGGAGATGAAAATAAAATGGAATCATTAGATTTAAGTAAATTTCCTAAAATCGACTTACCGCGTTTTCTAAAAATCAAACAACATTTTAACTCCAAAAAGGTAGAAGACATCCCAACAGAAGTTCGAACTAAGATGGAACCTCATTTACAAGATTTAGAGGGTAAACGGATTGCTGTTGGAGTAGGTAGCCGTGGAGTAGCTAATATTGCGCTTATCACCAAAACAGTAGTTGACACTTTAAAAGAAGCTGGAGCATTACCATTTATTATTCCTGCCATGGGGAGTCATGGTGGTGCAACTTCGGAAGGACAAGCTGAAATGTTGGCTGGATTTGGCATTACTGAAGAAACGATGGGCTGTCCGCTTGATCCCTCCATGGATGTTGAACCAATAGGGGAGCTTGATCCGGGACTTCCTATTTATGTTTGTAAAAGTGCCCTTGAAGCAGATGGAATCGTGATAATTCCTAGAATCAAACCTCATACCGCTTTTCGTGGACCTATTGAAAGCGGAGCTCTTAAAATGCTTTGCATTGGACTAGGAAAACAAATTGGTGCTGATTCAATCCATATGAATGGGTTTGCCCGTTTCCACGATCTAATTCCAAGAACAGGAATTTTTATTGCGGGAAGAACGAATGTCCTATTCGCAGTATCCGTTGTGGAAAATGCCTTTGATGACACATATAAAGTAGAAGTTCTTTCAAAAGATGACATGATTGCCATGAATAAGGAAAAAGCATTGTTGAAGGAAGCAAAAAAAATAATGGCAAGTATTCCATTCCAAACCTTTGACGTACTGGTCATTGATGAAATAGGTAAAAACATTAGCGGAGATGGTCAAGATCCGAATGTGACAGGCCTATTTTTCGGAAAACATATGAGTGGGGGTCCTGAATTTAAGAAAAGTGTGATTTTTGATGTTACTGAAGAATCTCATGGCAATGCGTTAGGAGTCGGGATGGCCGATGTAACGACAAGAAAACTATTTGATAAAACCAATTTTGTCTATATGTATATGAATGCATTTACTAGTACTGAGGTAGATACTGTTAAAATGCCAATGGTCGCTGCAACATCCGAGGATGCCTTGCGAATTGCTGTAAAAATGTGTAATGGCGTAAATATGAAAGAACATAAAATCGTCTGGATTAAAAACACCCTGGAACTATCAGAAGTAGTGATCAGTGAACCGCTTCTTGCTGAAGCACAAGCAATGCCGCATGTGGAGGTGTTAACTGATCCTATCGAATTAACATTTAAGGATGGAGAACCGGAGAAAGAGCTTTTGTCTAGAAAAATTCCCGTACATGCTTAAAATATGAGAATGCTACGTAATAATCATTAAGGGGAAGAAAGGATAAGTGTTGTCAGATTCGTTATGATTTTCATCTTAATGCTTGCACTAGGATAGGAATGAAGGAGTTTTTTACATCCTTGGAAACGATCATTGGAAAGCTTATCCTTTCTACTCTTATTGCTCTTTTTTTGCCACTATGAAGGATGATTCATTGAATTTTTAACTATCCTTTTTCATTTTTAATCATTAAAAAAAGTTGTATAGATGAATACACTGCTTTGAAGGGGGAGCATGCGAATGAAAGAGAAATATGAACATCTTAAACAAATATTAAAAGAAATGGAAAATGTCGTTGTTGCGTTTTCAGGCGGTGTTGATAGTACATTTCTTTTAAAAGTAGCAGTAGATGTTTTGGGGGTTGAGAACGTTCTGGCGGTAACGGCTAACTCCGAATCTTATCCTGCTAGCGAATTGGAAGAGGCAAAATCATTGGCTAAATTAATTGGAGCATCACATAAAATAATCGATCACTCAGAATTGAATATTCCTGGGTATGCTGAAAATGATAAGAATCGCTGTTATTACTGTAAAAATGGATTGTTTGAAAAAATTGCACCTATTATGCAACAAGCAGGATATCGAAACCTTGTATATGGTTTAATTGCTGATGATATGGGTGATTATCGCCCTGGTGTCCGGGCAGCCAATGAACATGGAGTACGCGGACCTTTACAGGAAGCAGCACTTTTTAAAGAAGAAATTCGTGAACTGTCTAAACAACTAAACTTGCCTACATATAATAAACCATCGTTAGCTTGCCTATCATCAAGAATTGCTTATGGAGAGAAAATTACTCAAGAAAAGCTAACAAAGGTTGAAAAGTCAGAGGGTTATCTAAAAGGATTGGGAATCGGACAAGTACGTGTCCGTACTCATCAGGAAATGGCTAGGATCGAAGTAGAGCCTCAAGACATGCAGCTCATTTTAACTCATCATAGTAAAATACTGCGTAATCTGCAGGGGTTTGGCTATAAATATGTTACTCTTGACCTGCAAGGCTACACGAGTGGCAGCATGAATAAAATGATATAAAAAGTCTGAACTAAGGGTGAGACCCAAATGGAAAATAGAAATATTGAAGAGATATTAAACCAAGTGAAAGAAGGTAAGATAGATGTGGATCAGGCTAAAGCGATGCTGGTCCAATTTCAAGACATGGGTTTTGCAAAACTTGATCATTTGAGACATGGTCGTACAGGATTTCACGAGGTGGTGTATGGTGAAGGGAAAAGTGTAGAACACCTCATTACAATCATTTCCACCTTAAAGCAAAATATTAATCGTGTACTCGTAACTAGAGTGGAAGAGCAAAAGGCATCAAAAATCATGGCTGCTGTTTCCGGTCTTACATACAATCCAGTGGCTAGAACATTATTTTGGAAGGCTGATTCTGAGCCAGAGATAATATATAACGGATATATTGCCGTTGTATGTGCAGGAACCTCTGACTTACCAGTTGCGGAGGAAGCAGCCGTTACTGCTGAAGCATTTGGAGCTTCGGTAAAAAGAATTTACGATGTAGGGGTGGCTGGAATTCATCGGCTTTTTCATTACCTTGATGCAATTGAGAATGCAACTGTTACCGTTGCAGTTGCCGGGATGGAAGGGGCACTTCCAAGTGTCGTTGGCGGTTTAATCCGCAATCCCATTGTTGCGGTACCGACAAGCATTGGTTATGGTGCTAATTTTCATGGCCTATCAGCCTTATTATCCATGCTCAATGCCTGTGCTCCGGGAATCAGTGTTATGAATATTGATAATGGCTTTGGTGCAGGGTATTATGCGACATTAATTCATAAAAATCATTTTAAAAATATAAAAGAATAAAGAGGAGAAAAAATGAAAACTCTCTATTTTGATTGTTTTTCTGGAATTAGCGGGGATATGACCATTGGTGCTCTTATTGACTTAGGGGCAGACATACAATACTTCGAGAAGGAATTAAAAAAGCTAAACATAGATGAAGAATACAGTCTTAAATGGGAAAAGGTTGTTAAAAAGGGAATTTCGGCAACAAAATTCGATGTAATACTGTCTGAAAAGCAAACGAATAATCATGACGGTGAACACCTTCATCATCACGAGCATCACCATCGACATTATTCTGATATCGTCACTATGATTAAAAATGCGAAATTTAAAGATAATGTCCAGACGATGGCGCTGTCTATTTTTGAAAAAATCGGCAGAGCTGAAGCAAAGATACATAATATCCCGTTTGAAAAGGTTCATTTTCATGAAGTCGGTGCTATTGATTCGATTATCGATATTGTTGGGACATGCATCCTCCTTGAACAATTGGGGATAACCAAAATCGTCTCTTCTCCTGTTCCTGTTGGGAATGGCTGCGTTAAAATTGCTCATGGACTGTATCCAGTACCTGCACCAGCAACTTTAGAAATTTTGAAAGGGCTGCCAATTAAGAAAACAGAGATTGAAGGTGAAGTGACAACCCCTACAGGAGCAGGTATTCTGTCAGCTCTCTCCGAAGAATATGGACCCATTCCGTCTTTTAATGTTGTTTCAATCGGGTATGGGGCAGGAACGAAGGATTTCCCCGAACATTCGAATGTTCTACGTATAATATTAGGCACTATATAGTCTAGAAGGTGGGAGCTTATATGTCACAGCATTTCTCGCATATTGAAGAGCATATTGATATAGACATGGTCAAGATGGAAGTAAACCTCGATGATATACCGGGGGAGTGGCTAGGCTACTTGATGGATCAATTATTTGAAGCAGGTGCGAATGATGTATTTTATACTCCTATTTATATGAAGAAAAATCGTCCAGGTGTCTTGGTTCAGCTATTATGTAAGAAACAGAAAATTAACGAGATGAAAAAAATATTATTTGCTGAAACAACTACACTTGGCATTCGCTATTATCCATTATCTGTCCATCGATTAGCCCGGAAATTTTTAAAAGTCAAGACCGAGTGGGGGGAAGTTACAGTTAAACAAGGTATACATGAAGGTGAAATTATTCAATATGCACCAGAATATGAAGATTGTTATAAAATCGCAAAGGAATATAATGTTCCAATAAAAAAAGTTTATCAAAAAGTGTGGGAAGAATTAAAATAAACAATACGTTTGTTTATTTTGGCCCTACTTTTTGATCATTTGTCATTTAACCGGTGATGAATGCCCGTGCTTAGATTCGGCCTGTATTACTGAACCCAGTATCGTTTTTTTCGCTTTTGTGGTACGAATATTATCGAAGGCTTTGTCATATGGGGATTCGCAAACCCGTCAATATGCTTTACGATTTCGTATTTCATTTCACCCCCTTATCCTTTGCCCGTTAAATAAATTTCATTTGATGAATATTGGTTCTTGAAGGATTTGATCCCCAGAGGACAATTAAATTCGAATATGCCATCTTTTCAGGAGGCGGGCAATATTCGAGTGGAACATTATATGTTAACGCTTCTCGACCAGTACCGGAGCAAAGGTCGCCAAAGGAGCGAGAATGAGGTCCAAAGCTCTGAGAATATATTTACGGGTTTTTCGATAGTCCTTGTTTTTGGTGAATGGAAGGAGGATGATCAGTTCCTCCCGCTTTTTTAAAAGTAAAGGAACGATTCCTTGACTGAGTAGATTTTTTTCAAAAATGCGATGTACCCTAGATAACAGTTCGTAATCCTTGGAATAGTGCTCATAATCTTGCAGTTCGACTACGATAACTGAATAAGGCAGTGAAAAATCTGCATCTCAAAGCTCTCCCTTTGAAATAATATCCCTCACTGGTTTAATATTTCCATATAATATATCGAAAATAAAAGAGTCCTTATATTTTTGCCCTGCTTTTTCAGCTCTTGCTGTTTTTTTGCTCAATATTGACAAATTTAGCTAAAATGTCTGAGGCGGCTTCTAATTGATAATGTCACTTGATTTTTCCAAGAGTGCTTTTTTTGGGAATAAATAGCCAATCAGAACTCCCTGTTCGTACAGCGGGATATCGTAGGCCTACCACAGTTCATCTGTGGTATTTATTTTGATATGAAAAGAGGAGTTACCATGTATTTCCACCAAATTGGAGGTGAATATGTTATCCTCTGCTGTTACAAATGCTAATGTTTGAAAAAGGTCATCAGTTAGGAACGTATCGCGAGAGAAAAATCGGGAGAATTGCTTGGTCAATCCGGCAAATCCGTTTCCAATATTTAATTCATCCAGTAAAGAATTAAATAAATGCAGAAGCTGGTTTTCGTTCATTCTGTTTATCTCCACTTCCGCTTTCGTTATTTACGAAGGCTTATCTAGTATTGACATATATTTTGCTTTCAAAGAAATAAAAACAATTGAATATTTTTTACTATAATTAGGTATATTTTGTTTCAATCAGTACGCGATGTGTCTGTGGCGGACAGCGGAGACAGTGCAACATATACCGTTCTGAGTAGAGGGAGAGTACTGATATTAACGGGACTGAGCATGTTGATATACAACTGTCCAATGCGTATGATTTTTATCACAATCTGAAAATAAAAACAGGAGCGATCGCCCCCATTTTTATTTTTTCTCAGCAAGCCATGACGCAACCTTCTCTGCATCCGCTCCTTTTAGGAGTCCGCCAGGCATTGTGTTTTGCCCTTTTTCGATGATGTTCATAATTTGATCCTTTGATAATTTAGAACCGATGGCGTTCAGATCAGGAGCCGTTCCGCTGACTAAATCTGCCCCATGGCAGGCAGCACAGCTTTGTTGAAATTTTGAATCGGCTTCACCAGCATCTGCAGTAGGAGTTGTCTCGTCAGCTTTCTGGCCATCGGCAGTAGTTTCGTCACCGGCTTGGTCATCCACTTGTTTTTCAGTCGTACCTGTATTCTGCTCTGCATCTTCTTCAGCGCCTCCGCAGGCAGTCAGGAAACCGAGACAAGCTAGGCAAACTAGAGCATAGATTAATTTCTTCATTAATTTCACCTCCGTAAAATAGATTTTGTTAATGAGATCTTTTTTATTCCTTAATGAAAACGGAAACGGCAGAACTGAGAAATTGTTTGCTTTGCCTTTTTTGTTATTCTACACTCCGGTGTGAAGCTGAACACTGCAAAGCCAATGTTGTTATCACGAAGGATATTCTATATGAATTGCGTGTAGTTCAGTATGCTAATGTATCCTGTCTAACGGAAAGATAGAGCCCTGCTTTAAGATTATGAAAGGTTGAAGCTGGAAGAAGTATGTAGAATATTTTTTGTGAGAGGGAGTATCCTAAAAAATAAAAATGAAGAGGAGTGACAATAATGGTCAAGTGGCTAAGAGAATCTATTACGTCTGCTATCCTCATGCTTCTATTCAGATTATATATAGGTTCTTCATTTTTACGTTCAGGCTGGGAAAAGGTTACAGGTAATTTTGATGCTTCTGGTTTTATAAAAGGTGCTATTGGCAATGCGACAGGAGAGCATCCTTCAGTACAATCCTGGTGGGCTTCCTTTCTTGAAGCATTTGCACTTCCAAATGTCGGCATTTTTAATGTTCTTGTTCCTTGGGGAGAATTACTGGTGGGTATTGCCTTAATCCTTGGTATCTTTACTACTTTTGCAGCACTAATGGGAATTACCATGAATTTCGCTTTTCTGTTTTCTGGTACGGTCAGCACAAATGCACAAATGATATTATTAGCGATTTTTGTTCTTGTTGCTGGAGCCAATGCTGGCAGATACGGCCTGGATCACTGGATATTGCCGATGATTCGCCGCTATACGGGAAAAGAAGCAAACGAGAACCATTCCCCCAAAAAGTAGTAACTTTTAATCCCCTTTAATCAAAGAAAAGGGCTGTCCCCTGTGCTTTTGGGACAGCTCCTTTTTATGGTAAATCATTCGTTTTATTATAGCAGTCATTAATTAGGAAATTTCTTTTAATTTTTCTGTTAGCGCCATAAATTTTTCTTTATTTCTATTGAGTAGAGAGAAGTCAATTTCCTTTAATAATTGAGCTTTTTGGAAATCACGTAAGGCTTTGTCCAAAATCATTTCAGCGATTTGCAAATTTGTAATCTCAACTTCAGGTTCTTGAGGTGCATTAAGAAAATTTCTTTTCATTGGAAATCAACTCCCTTAATCTTTTTTCGATTATAACAAGGATAATTTTAAAATTCAATCGTTTTGTTTCTATAATTTTTAAATTTTTCCCTCTGATTTGAATAGATGAAATATTCTATCGAATAATAGGAGATTGAACAAATAAAAAGAGAATAAAGGCGGTATCCGCAGATATCACCTTTAACTTTTATGATTGATTAAACTTTTCTATTCGTCAGTTGCAGTAGACACATGTTTCCATCTTTCCAATATCGATTATGGTACTGGAAAGATTGTGACTCTTCCCTAGAACAACCGCAACGGCGTTGTCTCCTGTAGGAAGAACGTCTGCTTCTACGCGAGCCGCGAGTACCGCGGGAAGTACCGCGCGAGCTCCTTCGGGAAGAACGTCTGCTTCTGCGTGAATCGCGAGTGCTACGGGAAGTATCGCGTGAGCTCCTGCGGGAAGAGCCTCTGCTTCTGCGTGAATCGCGAGTACCGCGGGAAGTATCGCGCGAGCTGTTGCGGGAAGAGCCTCTGCTTCTACGCGAGCCGCGAGTACCGCGGGAAGTATCGCGCGAGCTGTTGCGGGAAGTATCGCGTGAGCTCCTGCGGGAAGAGCCTCTGCTTCTGCGTGAATCG